>NZ_KV793800.1:13778-16958 GCF_001808555.1 Porphyromonas sp. HMSC065F10 | reverse complement strand
GACAAGTCGGACAAGTCGGACGAGTCGGACGGCGCGAAGCCCTGCCTTACCCAGTGGGTGGACCTAACTGTCGGGCACCGCTGTGCCCGGCAGTGGGGGCTCTATCAGAGGCTCTCGATGAGCTTGCGGAGCTCGGCGAGGTTGTCGGCGGCACGCTTGTCGCCCTTGGAGACAGCCTCACTGAAGCACTTCTCCGCCTCGTCGTACTTGCCGGTGAGGGCAAGGGCGATACCGCGGTTATTCAGTGTCTCGGCGGTGGGTGCCTTCACCTGATCGAGTCGGGTGAGGGCTGCGGCGGCATTGCCTCCCTCCAGCTCGGCTGCGGCGGCGTTGGTCAGCGCGGCAGGCTCGCCGGGGAAGTACTTCTCGGCGATGGCGAAGACCTCCTTGAAGTCCTCACTGCCGACAGGATAGCTATTGGCGACGAGGTACATCTCGTTAAGGCTGAGGAGCTTCGGTGCGGTCTTGATCCGCTCGCGTGCCTCCTCGAGGTTGAAGCCCCGGACGGTGTAGCGGAAGGCGTAGTCCGTGCGGCGTACCTTGGCGTAGAGACCGTTGTCGGCCACCAGCTCGCGGAAGGGTGCACCGCCATTGAGGGTGCGAACCTTCGGGTCGCGGGCATCGCCACTGTAGTTGTCGATGATCTCCTGGAGGTCGGACTTGTAGGAGAGATCCGACTCGCGGATGAGCTTCTCCACACCTGCCCAGTCCTCACCACGTCCGGCGACGGACATATCGGAGCGCTTGATGCCGTGGGTGCGGCTGAGGTAGTCGGCAAAGGACTTAGCGCGGCGCTCGGAGAGTGCCTTATTGTAGTCCGCCTTGCCCTCGGGGGAGGCCCAGCCCTCTACGGTCATGCCGGTGAGGGTGATGTCCTTATTGTCCAGTACGGAGCGGACCTTGCTGTCGACGTCGTCGAGGACGGAGGCATTTTGCTTGTAGCCGCGGTCGATATTGTCCTTAGCCACGCGGAAGGAGATGGTGGCGGAGTACTTGTCAGCGCGGTTCTTGATCTTCTCTGCCACAGGTACCATATAGGAGGTGTGGTAGGTGGGTCGGTAGGGCTCAGCCTTGACAAACGGGGTGAGGAGCGTCATGGTGGCGGTGCCTCTGTCGCAGTCAGCGCAGCCGGTGAGCCACTCGTCGATGGAGAGGACGGCACCGCGCATGCCCTTGTCATAGGGGATGGTGGCGCTGTAGCGGACGGTCTGGGGGAGACCATTCTGCCGGCGGGTGATGCTCTGCGGACGGGCGGCGACGTAGTAGTCGGGCTTGTGACCGAAGTAGAGCTGACGGCTGAGCGCCCTGTCGCGCGTGCCACCGACGATATAGACCGGCTCGAGCACCTGCTCGTAGGAGCCGTCGGGCTGAGAGATTCTCGGGGTGAGGATGATGAGGTCGTTGCTGCTCACCTTGAGATCATCGAGGATGAGGTCGATGGTTAGGCTCACCTGACCGGCGGCCTTGTCGACATGGACGACCGGGGTTGCCTTGATCTGATCCAGGTGGCGTACCGGCTTCGCAGCGAAGGCGGTGAGAGCGAGGAGCGACAGGAGTGTCGTGGCAAATATCTTTTTCATACTATCCATGGATCAATTGAAGAAGTAGGTGAGGGAGAGCGTGGCGCGGGTGAGGCCGAAGTAGTCGTAGGTGCTCTCATCGAGGAGCGGACTGCAGACGGGGCACTCATACTTCTTGTAGGGAGTGCGTGCCCAGCCGCCACCGAGGGAGGCCTCGAGATTGAGGTGCTTCGAGAGGATCCACTGGTGACCGAGACTGAGACCGGCACCGTAGAAGTAGCCCTCGTAGCGGTGGTCCTTAAGGTTCTTCAGTCGGCCGACGGGGAGGTTGATGCCACCGATATTGTACTGGCCGTAGTGACCGTGGAGACCGATGAAGGTGCCATTGAAGACCTCGCAGAACCAGTAGCGGAGCTCCGGCTGGACGAGCCAGTGACGCACCTCGAGGGGCTTCTCAAACTTCCAGAGGTTACCACCACCATAGAGGTCAAGGGTCACCTTGGGACCCATGGCAAACTCCAGGGCGGCATTGGGAGAGCCCATGACAGCCCAGTGGAGGGCATTGGTCTTTAGGGCCACTTTCTGTGCCTGCACGCCGATGGCGGTTGCGAGCAGTAGCACCAGCGTTAAGACGATTTTTCTCATTTGCTTCATATTATAATATGCGTGTCATTGCATGCGAGCCGAGTCTATACGGACTATGATTGCTCGATATGCGATACCTTATCTACTACTAAAGTGGCATCCCGTCTGAATGCTCAACCTTGTATACAACTCGGTCCCATATCAAGTGGAACTCTTACATGTGACAAAGGTAAAGCTTTATTTATAACTTGACACACATTTACAAGCCTTACAAGAAAATCAAATCTGATAAAAGTCGGAAATCCCGCTTGTAGAGGGGGTTCTGGCGAAATGTTAAAATTAATACTTCTGACAATTCAGGATATTATCCCGCACTACATATAATACAAAACGCTGCCCAAAAGAATAACACCAAGGCGGGAGAAGGCGCTTCTGAAGTGAGATCTACGACAACTAAGCGGTAAAAAGTGAAAAACGTGCAGCCCTTGAGAAATAAGGGCGATCAGCGAGGTAGGTAATAAAAATAATAAATAAAGGGAAAGAGGGAGAGGAGACATCCCTATCGGACGAGTCGCGCTGACCTATCGGACGAGTCGGACAGCGCAGAGGGCACCTGCTCGCTTTTGGAAAATCCATCCACCTCAGCCGATCCGGGAGGTGCGGGGTTGCACCCCTTGTGGGTGCCCGCTTCGTAGCCACGGGTCGAGGGGCGCAGCCCCGATGACCCGTGGATCAGCCGGAACATACATCCTCGACCCCTTGTGGGTCGCAGAGGGTCCGGATGACCGAACGAGTAGGCGTGGAATTTTGGGGGTCGTCGCTATCGGTCAAATCTAATACCGATATTAGTGATCTCTAATATCGGCATTAGTGATCACTAATACCGGTAAAAGAAATAGCCCCCTCCAGACCGGGGTATCGGACGGGTCGGGCAAGTCGCACTGTCTTATCGGACATATCGCGTTGTCTTATCGGACGGGTCGGACGAGGTGGACGAGTCGGACAGCGCAGATCGGCGGTGCACCCGAGCCGGAGAGGGCCAGGCAGCGCAGATCGGCGGTGCACCCCTCCGGGG
>NZ_KV793800.1:7232-13678 GCF_001808555.1 Porphyromonas sp. HMSC065F10 | reverse complement strand
CGGTCATCCGCGAAGCGGTGACCGATGTATAGCGCCCCATCCTAGCACCACGACCCCGCCAGGGTGTCGCCGAGCTGAGCCCCACTTACCGGCGACACCCTGGCGGGGTCGTGGCATATTGCGTCTGCCTATACATCGGTCGTCGGCACTTCGTGCCTCGACCGATGCCTATGGAGCGGGCATCCTACGGATGCCGGAGGGGCCTGTGGAGGGAGCTGGGGAGGGAGGACCGAGGAGGGAGTGAGATCCGAGAGGGAGGGCTGGAGAGGGAGCTGGGAGGGAGGGCTGGAGAGCGAGAGCTGGAGGGACTGGAGAGAGCTAGCGGGCTGGAGAGCGGGCTGGGGCTGCGCTGTCCGACTTGTCCGATAAGACAGCGCGACCCGTCCGACCCGGCCGGTCGTAAGCAAAAAAAAGAGGACCGCTTCCCGAGTGGGATACGGTCCTCGTACAATTAATATGGTATGCCCCTTAGGTCAAGGGCTTGCGGGCTGTTGCCGAGTGGGAGGGATTACTCCTGCTCGCCGGCAGCCTCAGCGTCCTCCATCTTCTCGCGGAGCTCGGCGAGGGCGTCGAGGTCTCCGAGGGTAGACTTCTCTGCCGGAGCAGAGGTGGTGGCGCTCTTATTGACCTTCACGTCAGAGGGGGTAGCCTCGACGTTGAGACCCTTGGCAGCATCCTCGTAGGTGCGGGTGTGGCTGACGATGATGCGCTTGGCGTTGCGATTGAACTCGAGCACCTTGAAGTCGAGCTCCTCGCCCGTCTGAGCCTCAGAGCCGTCCTCCTTGGTGAGCTGCTTCAGGGGTGCGAAGCCCTCAATCTCCTCGGGGAACTCAATCACCGCACCGCGTGCGCTGATCTCGCCTACCTTGCCCTTGTGGATGGAGCCGATGGAGTAGACGCCCTCGATGCTGCCCCAGGGATCGGGGGTGCACTGCTTGTGACCGAGCGAGAGACGACGGCTCTCCTTATCCACATCCAGGACGACGACGTCGATCTTGGAGCCGATGGAGGTGAAGTCGCTCGGGTGCTTGATCTTCTTGGTCCAGGAGAGGTCGCTGATGTGGATCAGACCATCGATCCCGTCCTCGAAGGTGACGAAGATACCAAAGTGGGTGAAATTGCGCACCTCAGCGGTGTGCTTGCTACCGATGGGGTAGCGCTCCTCGATGCTCTCCCAGGGATCGGGGGTGAGCTGGCGGATGCCGAGGCTCATCTTGCGCTCCTCGCGGTCGATAGAGAGGATGACGCACTCGATCTCCTCGCCCACCTTGAGCAGGTCAGAGGGGTGGTGTACGTGCTTCGTCCAGCTCATCTCGCTGACGTGGACGAGACCCTCTACACCGGGCTTCACCTCTACGAAGGCACCGTAGTCGGTGAGGACAACGACCTTGCCGGTCACCTTGTCACCTACCTGGAGACCCTCCTCGAGAGCGTCCCAGGGATGGGGGGTGAGCTGCTTCAGACCGAGGGCGATACGCTTACGCTCCTCATCGTAGTCGAGGACGACGACATTGATCTTCTGACCAATCTCGACCACCTCCTCGGGGTTATTGACACGACCCCAGGAGAGGTCGGTGATGTGTACCAGACCGTCGACACCACCGAGGTCGATGAAGGCACCGTAGGAGGTGATGTTCTTCACCGTACCCTCGAGTACCTGACCCTTCTCGAGGTGAGAGATGATCTCGGCACGCTGTGCCTCGAGCTCCTCCTCGATGAGTGCCTTGTGAGATACGACGACATTGTGATAGTCGGGATTGACCTTGATGACGCGGAACTCCATCGTCTTGCCGACAAACTCCTCGAAGTCGCGGATCGGACGGACGTCGATCTGTGAGCCGGGGAGGAAGGCATTGACACCAAAGATATTGACCAGCATACCACCCTTGATGCTCTTGTCGATGTATCCGGTGATGGTCTCCTTGGACTCGAGGGCCTCCTCAATGCGCTTCCAGGCACGGTCGCGCATGGCGTCCTCGTGAGAGAGCAGAGGACGACCGTCCTTGGCCTCCGTCTTGCGGACATAGACCTCCACCTCATCACCGACCTTGAGATCCTTATTGTAGCGGAACTCGCTTGTGGGGATGACGGCGGGAGCGCGCAGACCCACGTCTACCTTGACCTCACGCTTGTCCATAGCGATCACCTTACCGGAGATGATCGCGTCCTCGGTGATATTGGGGATGGTCTCAGCGTACTTCTTCTTCTCCTCCTCCAGCTGCTCAGCTGAGATGTCGGACTCGCGGTTGTACTTGTCCCAGTCAAAGTCTGCGTTGGGCTTTGTCTCGTCGTACTTTGTAATCATGCATTAATAGCTCTGGGCTATCATGTTTCTAAAAGGGTTAAACAATACGTTACTATGCCGGTCCGCCCCTTTCCCTCCGGGAAATCGGTGGACAAGCACGGCGCAAAGGTAACGTAAATAATTGAATCCTAAAACCCTGCCCTGTCGATGGAGGGTCGGGGGGACCGCGTTGTCTTATCGGACGAGTCGGACGAGTCGGACGAGTCGGACGAGTCGGAGGACACCTGCTCTCTTTTGGAAAATCCATCTACCTCAGCCGATCCCGGAGGTGCGGGTTGCACCCCGGCAGGGGTGCACGGTCTTTAGCCCGGATGTCGAGGGGCGCAGCCCCGAAGACTCCGGGTTACGATGGGGCTCTATCCCAACGACCCCGATAGGGTGTCGCACTGATTGCCTGACTGGTAAGTGCGACACCCTAGCGGGGTCGTATATCCTAAAATGGGTCTTCTTACCCGGGGTCTTCGGCACTTCGTGCCTTGACCACCGGGCTAAAAAGCGATGATCCCTCCGGGGCTGCGCCCCTGCGGGATCGGCAGGCAGTAGCAGCAGGGCGAGGATCAGTTAACGTGATCACACAGCGACAGGGAGCATCACCTTTACCATTAAGCTCAAATGCGTCACCCGTAGTCGATCGGGGTCCGGCTCGGACGATTATTTTTCGTACCTTTCCTACCTAAAGACCTTTGCAAAATGGTCTTTCGCCGAAAAAGCAGCGCTTTTTCGGCAGGGACTTTGCAGAATGCCCCAGATGCAAGGGACTGAGAGTGAGGGCGAAGGGAGTGTGCTTACGCATATGACCAAGCCCGAATCTCGAATGTGACGCCGCAGATGGGGTATTATGCAAAGGTCTCCCCTAATCATCATCCACCCTAAAGCCATATGAATATGTCTCAGAAGACCTCCAAGCGACTCTATCTCATCGACGCCTTTGCGATGATCTATCGGGGCTACTTCCCCTTTGCCAATCGACCGATGCTCAATCGCCGGGGCGAGGACACCTCGGCGGTGCTGGGGTTTGTCAACACCTTTGACAAGATCCTCGAGGCGGCCGAGGGGCAGTACATGGCTGTGGTCTTTGATCCGCCGGGAGGGACCTTCCGCAGCGAGGAGTACGAGGATTATAAGGCGCAGCGGGCGAAGCAGCCCGAGGCGATCACCTTTGCGCTCCCCTACATCCGCGAGATCATCACGGCGCGTGGCGTGCAGAGCTACGAGGTGGCGGGGTACGAGGCGGACGATGTGATCGGAACGCTGGCGACGCACCTCTCGGAGGCGCACCCGGAGCTGGAGGTGCTGATGGTGACGCCGGATAAGGACTACGGGCAACTGGTGACGGAGCGGGTGCATATGCTTGCGCCGGGGTCGTCGGGTGGCTTTGACGACCTGGGACCGGGGGAGGTGGCGGCGAAGCACGACCTCACCGACGAGACGCAGGTACGGGACTTCCTGGCGCTGATGGGAGATGCGTCGGATAACGTGCCGGGCGTGCCGGGGATAGGGAAGAAGCGAGCCGCCGATCTCCTGAGGGCCTATGGCACCATCGAGGGGATCTACGACCATATAGATGAACTGAAGGGGAAGATGAAGGAAAATCTCCTCGAGCATCGGGAGCAGCTGGAGGCGTCCCGACACCTCGTCACCATCGTCACCGATGTGCCGATAGAGGTCTCCCTCAGGGAGATGACGCGTGGCGCCGAGGATCTGCAGCGACTGGTGGACCTCTATGATGAGCTGGACTTCCGCTCCAAGAAGAAGGCGCTCTTAGACGGAGCTCCTGCGCCCACACCTCAGCGATCCCTCTTTGACCTCACCCCCGAGGAGGCGGCAGCAGAGCCTGCGGTGGAGGACTCGGTCGGCGACCTCTCCACCGTGGAGCACAGCTACACCCTGATCACGGGGGAGGAGGAGATGAAGGGGCTCCTCGAGGCGCTCACGGGGGCTGAGGCCTTTGCCTTCGACACCGAGACGGACGGACTGGACGGGATGCAGGACCACCTTGTGGGGCTCTCTCTCTCCGTGCGACCGCACGAGGCGTGGTACCTCCCACTGCCGGAGGATATGGAGGAGGCGAAGGCGCTGCTGAGACCCTTGGCACCCTTCTTCGCCGACCCGGAGAAGGTGAAGGTGGCGCAGAATGGAAAGTTTGACCTCAAGTTCCTCTCCCGCTACGACCTCCACGCCGTCCCGCCGCTGTGGGATACGATGCTGGCGCACTACCTCCTCGACCCGGAGGCGCGCCACGGGCTGGACCACCTCTCGGAGACGCTGCTGCGGTACCGCCCGATCCCGATCGAGCAGCTGATCGGCAAGGGAAGCAAGCAGAGGAATATGCGTCAGGTGGAGCCGAGGGAGGTGCTGCCCTACGCTGCCGAGGATGCCGACCTGACGCTGCAGCTCTACCACCATCTCCGACCGCGGATCGAGGGCGAGGAGCACCTGAGGTCGCTCTTCTACGACATCGAGATGCCCCTCGCGGACGTGCTGCTGGAGATGGAGCAGGCGGGTGTGCGGGTCGATGTCGATCTGCTTGAGAGTGCGATCGTAGACCTGTCGACGGAGCTGGAGCGGATAGAGGAGGACTTCCAGAGGTACACCCTGGGGGATCCGGTGAACATCAACTCCCCGAAGGAGGTGGGCGACTTCCTCTTCGGGCAGCTGGGGCTGAGCGATAAGCCCAAGAAGACCCGCACGGGGCAATACTCCACACGGGAGGAGGACCTCGAGATGGTCGCCGATCGGCACCCTGCCGTGCGGCTGATCCTCGACTACCGAGGGCTCTCCAAGCTGGTCAACACCTACCTCGTCCCACTGCCGATGATGGTCAATCCGGTGACCGGGCGCATCCACACCACCTACCATCAGGCGAAGACGGCGACCGGCAGGCTCTCCTCGAGCGACCCCAACCTACAGAATATCCCGGTGCGGGACGAGCAGGGGCGGGAGATACGCAAGGCCTTCACGGCCAACGATCCCGACGCCGGGGGCCTCTTTGTCAGTGCCGACTACTCCCAGGTGGAGCTGCGACTGATGGCACACCTGAGCGGTGACACCTCCCTGATAGAGGCATTCCGCCACGGAGCGGACATCCACGCCGCCACGGCAGCCAGAATTTTCGGCATCCCCGAGGAGGAGGTGACAGGGGAGATGCGGCGGAAGGCGAAGACCGCCAACTTCGGCATCATCTACGGCATCTCCGCCTTTGGTCTCTCGGCGAGGCTGGGCATCCCGCGAGGCGAGGCGAAGGAGCTGATCGACGGCTACTTCAGTTCCTTCCCCGGGGTGAAGCGCTACATCGACAAGACCATCGAGCAGGCGCATAAGGACGGCTATGTCGATACCCTCTTCGGTCGCCGGCGGTATATACAGAATATCAACTCCCGCAATCGCAACCTCGTCGCCAACGCCGAGCGTATGGCGATCAACGCCCCGATCCAGGGCACCGCTGCCGACATCATCAAGGTGGCGATGGTGCGGGTGGCGCGACGCCTGCGGGAGGAGGGCTTCCGCTCGCAGATGATCCTGCAGGTGCACGACGAGCTCTGCTTCACCGTGCCGGGCGATGAGCGTGAGCGGCTCGTGGCGATGGTCAAGGAGGAGATGGAGCAGGTGCTCCCCTCGCTCTCTGTCCCGCTCGTCGCTGATGTCGGCGTGGGCGAGAATTGGCTCGAGGCCCACTGACCTCAGCCTGGTCCGACCCACGAGGCGCGCTGTATTATCGGACGAGTCGGACGGGTCGGACGAGTCGGACAGCGCAGATCGAGTGCCTCCATACCTACCGAGCCGGGGAGGGAGGACCGAGGGGGGGCTGGAGAGCGAGCTGGAGGGAGGGGGGACCGAGGAGGGCTGGGGCTGGGCGTCCGACTTGTCCGACTCGTCCGACTTGTCCGATAGAGCCCAGCCCCATCCGATGACCCCGGGTCTCCGGAGATACGCCTTATATATACGACCCCGCCAGGGTGTCGCACGTACCGACCGGCAATCAGTGCGACACCCTGGCGGGGTCGCGGGATTGCTGGCAACGACTGGTCCACGGGTCATCGGGGCTGCGCCCCTCCGACCTGTGGCTAGGAAGCGGGCACCCACAAGGGGTGTCTTCTTCATAGCTATAAAAGACCTTTGCAAAATGGTCTTTGGCCGAAAA
>NZ_KV793800.1:783-7132 GCF_001808555.1 Porphyromonas sp. HMSC065F10 | reverse complement strand
CCGCAGATGGGGTATTATGCAAAGGTCTCCACCGAACTATTGCCGGCACACCGCCATACCACCATCCGCAAACCCAATGGCGCAAAGCACCTCGGAGAGGTGCGTCTTTCATTGCTGTACAACTCAAATGCGTCACCGCTGACTGGTAGGACAATTGGATATTTTTTTCTAAAATAAATCGGTACCTTTGCGTGTCATTGGTACAATAAAGACAGAAATCCAAAAAAACATAGAGTAGCGATAGTATATGGCTCAAGAGATCAGTATCAAGAAGGGTCTCGACATACGACTGGCAGGCGACGCATCTGAGGAGGTGATCCCCTCCTCTGCCGGGTCGTCCTATGGCGTTAGTCCCACATCCTTCCCGGGGCTGCAGCCCCGCCTGTCTGTGCAGGTAGGCGATCGTGTAATGGCCGGCAGTCCTGTCCTCTACCACAAGTCCTGCCCGGAGATGGTCCTCGTCTCCCCCGTCAGCGGCGAGGTGGTGCAGGTGGTGCGCGGTGCGAAGCGCAAGATCCTCTACGTCGAGATCAAGGCAGACACCGACGTAACGTATAAGGACTTCGATGTGACGGACGTCACCTCGCGGAGCCGTGAGGAGATCCTCTCGCTCCTGATGCAGAGCGGTATGCTCGCTCTCCTCCGTAAGCGCCCCTACGATATGGTGCCGGACCCGACGGAGAGACCGCGGGACATCTATGTCACCGCCAACTTCACCGCCCCGCTCCTGCCCGATACGATGACGCTCCTCGGAGAGGATAAGAAGTATCTCCAGATCGCTGCCGATGTGCTGGGTAAGCTCACCGAGGGCGATGTCTATATGGGCTATGCGCCCGGCGAAGCTCTGGGGCTGACGGGCGTCCGCGAGTATGAGGTGAAGGGTCCCCACCCTGCCGGCAACGTGGGCGTGCTGATCAATCACACCCGCCCGATCAATCAGGGCGAGGTGGTCTGGACCCTCACCGTGACGGAGATGGCACTGCTGGGACGCTTCCTCACCACCGGTCACGTAGACCTGACGAAGCGTGTCGCCTGTGCCGGCACCGGTATGGAGAAGAGAGGGATCACCGTCGTCCGTGCCGGTGCTCGGATCGAGGAGATCGTCTCTGATAAGGTCGCCCACACGGCTGAGCACCTCCGTCTCATCGACGGGGATGTACTCACCGGACTGCAGGTGACCGAGAGCCACCCCTTCCTCTCCACTCAGACCAATATCATCACCGCTATTCCCGAGGGGGATGAGACGGTGGAGCTCTTCGGCTGGATGGCTCCGGGACTGGATAAGTACTCCGTCTCGCGGACCTTCCCCGCCTGGCTCACCGGGAAGCGAAAGTACGACATTGACGCCCGCCTCCACGGCTCGGAGCGCCCGCTGATGTTTAGCAACGAGTACGACAAGGTCTTCCCGATGGACATCTTCCCCGAGCAACTGATCCGCGCGATCATCACCTTTGACATCGAGCGGATGGAGCAGCTGGGTATCTACGAAGTGGTGCCGGAGGACTTCGCTCTGTGCGAATTTGTCGACACCTCCAAGCTGCCCCTGCAGGCTATCGTGCGCGATGGTCTGGACCAGCTCTATAAGGAGATGAATTGATCGATGGACCGGCGTGAGTGCTCACGCCACACAATCCCATAGTAGAGACATACATGAATTCTTTTAAGAAAAAGTTCGACAACTTAGCACCGAAGTTTGAGAAGGGTAAGCCGATGCACTGGGCGAAGTCGCTCTATGAGGGCTTTGGCACCTTCCTCTTCGTGCCCACGGAGACAAGTCGTCGAGGTGTCCACATCCACGACAGCATCGACATGAAGCGTGCGATGATCACCGTGGTACTGGCGCTGATCCCGTGCGCCCTCTTCGGCATGTACAACCTCGGCTACCAGCACTTCCTCGTGACAGGTCAGCTGGTGGAGTACGGCTTCTGGAGCCGTCTCTGGTACGGCTTCCTCGCCTTCCTGCCCCGCTTCCTCGTCTCCTACATCGTCGGTCTGGCGATCGAATTTGCCGATGCGCAGATCAAGGACGAGGAGATCTCCGAGGGATATCTCGTCACCGGATTTCTCATCCCGCTGATCGTGCCATGGAGTGTGCCCCTCTGGATGCTCGCTCTGGCGATCGTCTTCTCGGTCATCTTTGCTAAGGTGGTCTTCGGAGGCAGCGGATACAATATCTTCAACGTCGCCCTCGTCACCCGCGCCTTCCTCTTCTTCTCCTACCCGAGCAAGATGTCCGGAGACGTCTGGGTACCGACCGGTCGCGTGCTCGGCTTTGGTGGCAGCGACCAGGTGGTGGACGGCTTTACCGGTGCCACCCCGCTCGGCCAGGTAGCCACCTGGACGGAGGAGACCACCGGCACGCTCACGACAGCGCTCGGTCAGCCCCTCACCTCGTGGGACATGATCTCCGGACTGATGCCCGGATCGATCGGTGAGACCTCGATCATCGCCATCGCCATCGGTGCGCTGATCCTCCTCTGCACCGGCATCGCCAGCTGGAAGATCATGGTAGCCACCTTTGGTGGTGGCTTCCTGACGGCACTGATGTTCAATGCCATCGGCGCCACCCCCGCCATGACCCTGCCCGCCTGGAGTCACCTGATGCTGGGAGGCTTCGCCTTCGGTGCCGTCTTTATGGCGACCGACCCGGTCACCGCCAGCCGCACCGAGACAGGTAAGTGGATCTACGGCCTCCTGATCGGCTTCTTCGCCATCTGCGTCCGTGTGCTCAACCCCGGCTACCCCGAGGGTATGATGCTCTCGATCCTGCTGATGAATGCCCTCGCGCCGCTGATCGACTACTTCGTCGTGGAGGCAAACGTCAGCCGTCGCACGAAGCGCGCCAATAAGGCGGCCGCCGCACACGCTGAGGCGATCTCCAAGTAATCCCTGAAGGACGATAAAAGACTATGAATAAGGAAAACAACGGTTATGTGATCCTCTATGCGTCTGTGATGGTCATCCTGGTGGCCGTAGGGCTCGCCTTCACCTCACAGTCCCTCAAGGATCGACAGATCGACAATCAGAATATCGATAAGATGGAGCAGATCCTCCGCTCCCTCGGCATCTCCGGGGTGGCTAAGGATAAGGTGATCGACACCTACAATGCTACCATCACCGACGCCTACCTCATCGATCGCGAGGGCAACGTCATCGAGGAGACCCGCGGCACCGGCACGAACGATCCCGCATTCAGCTACGACATCGCCGAGCTCCGCACTCCTGCCGAGCAGGAGAGCTACCCGGTCTTTGAGGCCTCGCTCGACGGACAGAAGGCCTACGTCATGGCGCTCTACGGCGCCGGCCTCTGGGGTCCCATCTGGGGCTACATCTCCGTCGCAGGTGACGGGGACAGCGTCCTCGGGGCAGACTTCAGCCACGCCAGTGAGACCCCCGGTCTCGGTGCTGAGATCTCCCACGAGCCCTTCAGCGGGCAATTCCACGACAAGCACCTCTACCGAGATGGGAGCTTCACCTCCATCGCCGTCGTCAAGCACGGCAAGACGGATGAGAGTCGCGACTATGTCGACGGCATCTCCGGCGGCACGCTCACCTCTAAGGGAGTCAATAACATGCTCCTCGACGTGCTGACGCAGTATGAGCCCTTCCTCAATAACCTCAAGCAGCAGAATAACTGATTATGTCAAAGCTAAAGAATAAGGACATCCTCCTCGGACCGATCAGTGGCAACAACCCCGTGATCGTCCAGGTGCTCGGCATCTGCTCCGCCCTCGCGGTCACCTCGAAGCTTGAGCCCGCCATCGTGATGGCACTCTCCGTGACGATCGTCGTCGCCTTTGGCAACGTCATCATCTCCCTCCTCCGCAAGACGATCCCCAACTCCATCCGCATGATCGTGCAGCTGGTCGTCGTCGCTGCCCTCGTGACGGTGATCAGCGAGGTGCTCAAGGCCTACGCCTACGACCTCAATAAGCAGCTCTCCGTCTTTGTCGGACTGATCATCACCAACTGTATCCTCATGGGTCGGCTCGAGGCTTTTGCCCTCGCCCACGGTCCCTGGCAGTCATTCCTCGACGGTATCGGCAATGGTGTCGGCTACGGCATCATCCTCGTCATCATCGGCTTCTTCCGTGAGCTCTTCGGCTCCGGCACGCTCCTCGGCTATCAGGTGATCCCCGACAGCTTCTACGCCGCCGGCTATATGAATAACGGCCTTATGATCCTGCCGCCGATGGCGCTGATCCTGATCGCCTGCATCATCTGGGTTCACCGCAGCCGTCACCACGAGCTGTGGGAGGAGGAGTAAGCCCTAAGGCTCAAGTGTATCACATAGAGAACAATCGATTATCATTATGGGAGAATATCTAAGCCTTTTCGTCCGGTCGATCTTCGTGGATAACATGATCTTCGCCTACTTCCTCGGGATGTGCTCTTTCCTCGCCATCTCGAAGAGTGTGAAGACCTCCATCGGACTCGGTGCCGCCGTCATCTTTGTCATGACCCTCACCGTGCCGATCAACTGGCTGCTCGAGAATTATATCCTCAAGCCCGGAGCCCTCTCCTGGCTCGGCCCGCAATTTGCCTCCGTAGACCTGAGCTTCCTCAGCCTGCTGATCTTCATCGCCGTCATCGCCTCCTTCGTCCAGCTCGTGGAGATGGTGGTGGAGCGGTACAGCCCGGCGCTCTACAACTCTCTCGGCATCTTCCTGCCCCTGATTGCGGTCAATTGCGCCATCCTCGGCGGATCGCTCTTCATGCAGCAGCGTGCCTTCCCCACTGCGGGACACGCCCTCACCTACGGCTTCGGCTCCGGCATCGGCTGGGCCCTCGCCATCGCCTCCATGGCCGCCATCCGCGAGCGGATGAAGTACTCCCGCGTGCCTAAGGCGCTCAAGGGCCTCGGCATCGCCTTCATCATCACCGGTCTCATGGCCTTCGGCTTCATGAGCTTCTCCGGTCTCGCCCTCTAAGTCCTCGTCAGAGATCACCCTTTTTACCCAAGGAAAAAAGAAAGAAATGCTACTTGCAATATCTACTACAGCGATCCTGACGAGTGTGGTCGTCTTCCTCATCGTCATCCTGCTCCTCGTCGTCGTCCTCCTCTTAGCCAAGGCTAAGCTCGTGAAGGTCGGCAATGTCGAGGTGACGGTCAATGACGACAAGACCTACACCGTACCCATGGGCGGCACGCTCCTCAATACGCTACAGAATCAAGGCATCTTCCTCTCCTCCGCCTGCGGAGGTAAGGGCTCCTGCGGTCAGTGCCGCTGCCAGGTGATGGAGGGCGGAGGCGAGATCCTCGCCACCGAGGTGCCGCACTTCTCCCGCAAGGAGATCAAGAACGACTGGCGCCTCTCCTGCCAGGTCAAGGTGAAGGACGACATGAAGGTCCGCGTACCGGAGTCCGTCTTTGGCGTCAAGGAGTGGGACTGCACCGTCGTCTCCAATCACAACGTCGCCTCCTTCATCAAGGAATTTGTCGTTGCACTCCCGAAGGGCGAGCATATGGACTTCAAGCCCGGTAGCTATGCCCAGATCACCATCCCCGAGTATGACATCAGCTACTCCACGATGGAGGTGGATGAGAAGTTTAAGGGCGAGTGGGATAAGTTTAAGCTCTGGCCCCTCACCGCGAAGAACGAAGAGGAGACCACCCGCGCCTACTCCATGGCCAACTACCCCGAGGAGGGCGACATCATCATGCTCAATGTCCGCATCGCCACTCCGCCCTTTGACCGGAAGAATGGTGGCTGGATGAAGGTGCCTCCCGGCATCGCATCGTCCTACATCTTCAACCTCAAGCCGGGTGACAAGGTGCGCCTCAGCGGTCCCTACGGAGACTTCCATATCAATGAGAACTCTGACGCCGAGATGATCTACATCGGTGGTGGTGCCGGTATGGCGCCGCTCCGCGCCCAGATCCTTTGGCTCTTCAAGACCGCCCACACCACCCGCAAGGTCTCCTACTACTACGGAGCCCGCTCCCGGATGGAAATCTTCTACGAGGAGGACTTCCGCGAGATCGAGCGGGAGAATGAGAACTTCAAGTTCATCATCGCCCTCTCCGCAGCCCCCGAGTCAGACCACTGGACCGGCTACACCGGCTTCATCCACCAGTGCCTCTACGACACCTACCTCAAGGATCACCCCGCTCCTGAGGACTGCGAGTACTACATGTGCGGCCCCGGTCCGATGACCGCCTCCGCGCTCAAGATGCTCGATGACCTCGGCGTACCGGACGAGCAGATCTACTTCGACAACTTCGGCTAATCCACAACGCCGACATCTGATACCCAACGAAAAGGGGGGCTGCGTCTCATACCGAGACACAGCCCCCCTTTTGATTTATCTTCTGTAAGACCTTTGCAAAATGGTCTTTCGTCGAAAA
>NZ_KV793800.1:0-683 GCF_001808555.1 Porphyromonas sp. HMSC065F10 | reverse complement strand
CAGCCTCCCCGGCGCTATCGAGGAGTACAAGGAGACGTGGGACGCCGTACTCTACCGCGTGCATGGGCGGATCTTTGCGCTGGTGCTTGAGGACCACGACGGCAATCCGCTCCTCAATCTCAAGAGCGATCTGCGGGAAGTGGCCCCGCTCCACGCCCGGTACGACGCCCTGATGCCCGCCTACCATATGAGCAAGAAGCACTGGACCTCGCTCCGGCTCGACCTCGACTGCCCGGAGGAGATCGTCCGGCACCTCATCGTCCGCTCCTACGAGCTGGTAGTCGCTGGACTACCGCGCTGCGAGCGTGACCTCCTCGCACGCCTCTCCACCGACCCCGATCAGTAGAGCAGCCCGAACATCCAGAGCGGACCTGTGGTATTACTTGATCGGGTGGCTGAAGATACGAAATAGCTTTTCCAAAAGTGGTTTTTGGGCCAAAATTAGCTTTTCCAAAAGTGGTTTTGGTGATGCTACAGCATTGAGGCAGGATCCATTCTAATACCGGTATTAGAAATAGGCGAGAGCGGATGGGGCAGGGCTGACGCATTTGAGCGGTACAGCTATGAAGAGGAGATCTGCGGCGGGAGATTCCTCTCCTAATGCACCTGACTGCCGATCCCGAAGGGGCGAAGCCCCGGAGGGATCGTCGGTTTTTAGCTGTAAGTTTGTCACATGATCGTTG
>NZ_KV793799.1:14575-22095 GCF_001808555.1 Porphyromonas sp. HMSC065F10 | reverse complement strand
TTCTGCACTGCTCAAATGCGTCACCCCTGAGGTCACGCGAGAGCGACAAGGCAGTCAGCGAAAAGTGGTACCTTTGTGACCCATATAATATAAGGTATCATAGATTATGAGTCAGGATAATAGTCACTTCAAGCGAACTCTCATCACCGCCGCACTGCCCTACGCCAATGGGCCGGTGCACATCGGTCACCTCGCCGGCGTCTACGTGCCGGCAGACATCTACGCCCGCTACCTGAGACTGCGCGGACGGGAGGTGCTCTTTGTCTGTGGCTCCGATGAGCACGGTGTGCCGATCACCCTTCAGGCTAAGAAGCGGGGCATCACTCCGCAGGAGGTGGTGGACCAGTTCCACAGCATCATCAAGAAGTCCTTCGAGGACTTCGGGATCTCCTTCGACATCTACTCCCGCACCTCGTCCAAGATCCACGAGGAGACAGCATCCGCCTTTTTCCGCAAGCTGTATGATGAGGGAAAGTTTATCGAGCAGACGACTGAGCAGTACTATGACGAGGAGGCGGGGGAGTTCCTCGCCGACCGATACATCGTCGGCACCTGCCCCCGCTGTGGCAACGAGGAGGCCTACGGAGATCAGTGCGAGAAGTGTGGCTCTGAGCTGAGCCCCGATGAGCTGATCAACCCCCACTCCAAGCTGAGCGGATCCACCCCGGTCAAGCGTCCCACGACCCACTGGTACCTCCCGCTCAATGACTATCAAGACTGGCTCTCCAAGTGGATCCTTGAGGAGCACAAGGAGTGGCGCCCCAATGTCTACGGTCAGTGCAAGAGCTGGCTCGACATGGGACTGAAGCCTCGCGCCGTGAGCCGAGACCTCTCGTGGGGCATCCCGGTGCCGGTCAAGGGCGCAGAGGGGAAGGTGCTGTACGTCTGGTTTGACGCCCCTATCGGCTACATCTCCAATACCCGCGAGCTACTCCCCGACAGCTGGGAGACCTGGTGGAAGGACTCCTCGACGAGGCTAATCCACTTCATCGGAAAAGACAATATCGTCTTCCACTGCATCGTCTTCCCCGCTATGCTCAAGGCTGAGGGCTCCTTTATCCTCCCCGACAATGTGCCCTCCAATGAGTTTCTCAATCTCGAGGGAGACAAGATCTCGACCTCGAAGAACTGGGCCGTCTGGCTCAATGAGTACCTCGAGGACTTCCCCGGCAAGCAGGACGTCCTGCGCTATGTGCTGACTGCCAACGCTCCGGAGACCAAGGACAACGACTTCACGTGGGAGGACTTCAAGTCCCGCAACAACAGCGAGCTGGTAGCCATCCTCGGCAACTTCGTCAATCGCGCGATGGTGCTGACGGGTAAGCACTTTGACGGAAAGGTACCCGCCGCCGAGCTGACGGATGAGGATAGGGATGTACTTGCCAAGATGCGGGAGATCCGCGAGGAGACCGCCCGACTCATCGAGGACTTCCACTTCCGCGATGCTCAGCGCACCGCTATGGAGCTGCCCCGACTTGGCAATAAGTACCTCGCCGACCTCGAGCCGTGGAAGGTGATCAAGACAGACCCCGAGCGCACCGGGACGATCCTCAACGTCGCCCTCCAGATCGCTGCCAATAGTGCGCTGCTCCTCGAGCCCTTCCTCCCCTTCTCGATGGCGAAGCTCCGCCGTATGCTCGCTATGGACGAGCAGGTCGACTGGGAGGCGATCGGTGAGACTGACCTCCTCAAGGCGGGTCACCGGCTGGGCAAGACGGAGCTGCTCTTCGAGAAGATTGAGGACGATCAGGTCGAGGCACAGAAGCAGAAGCTCCTCGCTGCCAAGGCGGCCACTCTCGCAGCCAAGGAAGCTGAGGCAGCCGCACACCTGACTGTCGACCCGATCGATGAGGAGATCCCCTTTGATGACTTTGAGAAAATCGACATCCGTGTCGCCACCGTGCTGGAGTGCGAGCGGGTACCGAAGTCCAAGAAGCTCCTTCGCTTCAAGCTCGATGATGGTCTCGGTGGTCGACAGATCCTCTCCGGACTGGCTGCCTACTACGAGCATCCCGAGGAGCTGGTAGGCAAGCAGGTACTCTTCCTCGCCAACATCGCCGGCCGCAAGATGATGGGGCTGGAGAGCAATGGCATGATCCTGAGCGCCGTAGAGCCCGATGGCACGCTCTCCGTAGCGACCACCTCTAAGGAGGTCCGCCCGGGTAGCCGACTCTCGTAAGCATGTCCTCTACAGCCCTTCTCCTCTCCGGCGGTGTCGACAGCTCCGTTGCGATGGTTCGTCTCCTCGAGCAGGGGGTACGGCCTGACCTCTTCTACATCCGCATAGGAGCCAAGGAGGAGGGCTACGCCGGCTGTCCGGCGGAGGACGATGAGGTGATCGTCCGGATCCTGGCGAGGAAGTACGACCTCCCACTTGAGATGATCGACCTCCACCGGGAGTATTGGGACCATGTGGTCGGCTACCTGCTGGAGTCCGTACGAAGGGGGCTGACGCCCAATCCGGATATGATGTGCAATAGGTGGATCAAGTTTGGCGCCTTCGACAGCTACACCGGATCCACCTACGACCACATTGCAACGGGGCACTATGCCCGCAAGGAGACGATCGACGGACTGGACTACCTTGCGACAGCAGTAGACCCGGTGAAGGACCAGACAGACTTCCTTGCCCAGATCACCTACCCACAGCTTCATAAGGCACTCTTCCCGATCGGGGATCTCCCCAAGGAGCGGCTCCGAGCCATCGCCGAAGAGCATCACTTGGTCACCGCCCACAGAGACGACAGCCAGGGGATCTGCTTCCTCGGCAGGATTGACTACGACGACTTCCTCCGGGAGCATCTCGGAGAGAGGGTCGGCCCGATCGTGGAGCTGGAGACGGGGCAGGTGCTGGGCGAGCACCGAGGCTTCTGGTACCACACCATCGGGCAGCGGAAAGGACTGGGCCTAAGTGGTGGTCCCTGGTACGTGATCCGGAAGGATGTGGAGTCAAATACGATCTTCGTCAGCCGAGGATTCGACACCGAGATGCAGTACAGCGACCTGATCCGGCTGGGGGCAATGAATTTCATCTCCGGTGATCCGATGCCCGAGGGGACAGATGAGATGGCGGTGACGCTCAAGGTACGCCACACGCCCGACTTCACCCGAGGGCTGCTCCGTTGCCACGCTGACGGGAGCCACAGCGTCATCGCCGAGGAGCCTATCCAGGGGGTGGCAGCGGGGCAATTCTGCACCCTCTACGACACCGAGGAGCACCTCTGCTATGGCAGCGGAGTGATCGCCGAGGGGCTTCGGAGAGACGCTCAGGATAAGATTCTGCAGGAAAAACCTTAATTTTTATCAGAAAAAGGAGTACCTTAGTACACAGATTAGGAATATATCACCCATATAATATCAGAAACCGGATATGAAACGTATCAATACCATTCTGGCTATCGCCATGACGCTGGTGCTCTCTCTCGGGCTCACCGGATGCGGTAAGTCCTCCCCCAAGGATGTCGCCAAGGAGGCTGTCGAGGCCCAGCTCAAGGGCGACCTTCAGGCCTTCTACAACCTCCTCTGCGAGGCTGATCAGACCGCGATGACGTACGACAACTTCATCACCAAGTACACCCTCCCGAGGGATGCTCAGGCGCTCTTTGACCTCGTGCCGGAGACGCGCGATGTGCTCAAGGCCGGTAGCTTCAAGGAGATCGTAAATGGCGAGACCGCCACCGTCACCTACGTCCTCACGGTACCCGATATGGACAAGATCATCAAGGAGAATATCAGCCTCGAGATCCTGCAGCAGATGATGGCAAATGGCAAGCGCATGAGCTCGCTCTCCGACCTCCCCGATGAGATGAAGGAGAATATCAAGCAGTACATCGCCAAGAACGATATCCCCACCCTTGAGGTCCCCCAGACGATGAATCTCGTGCGGGAAAATGACAACTGGCGAGTCAATCTGAACCTCCGTGACGCCCTCAAGCTGGGCAACATGCCGACTCCCTTCGTCCTCAAGTGACCTACGGCCCCGTACCGGGGCAACCATCCGTGCGGGGAGGGGAAGACAATCTCTCACCACCTACAACCTGGAAACCAACACATGGCAAACAAACCAACTATAGAGTCTAAGCCCTACGTCATCGGTATCGACCTCGGCGGGACCAATACCGCTTTCGGCATCGTGGACGCTCGTGGCAACATCTTGCGTACCAGCTCCATCAAGACCGGCAAGCACCTCGACATCCGTGACTATATCAAGGACCTCGGGGTAGCTATCCGCGACCTGGTGGAGATCGACCTGACGATGGATAAGATCTTCGGGATCGGCATCGGTGCTCCGAATGGGAATTACTTCAATGGCTCGATCGAATTTGCCCCCAACCTCCCCTGGAAAGATAAGATCCCACTCGCCGGCCTGCTCGAGAAGGAGCTGCAGATCCCGGTCGTCCTGACCAATGACGCCAATGCGGCTGCCATCGGCGAGATGACCTATGGCGCGGCTCGCGGTATGAAGGACTTCATCGAGATCACTCTCGGCACCGGTGTCGGTAGCGGCATCGTCGTCGGGGGCGAGCTGGTCTACGGGCACGATGGCTTCGCCGGCGAGGTGGGTCACACCGTGATCCGTCGCAATGGTCGCACCTGCGGCTGTGGCCGCCAGGGATGTCTCGAGACCTACACCTCAGCCACCGGTGTAGCGCGCACGGCACGCGAGTACCTCTCCATCCGTGAGGATGACTCCCTGCTCCGCGACCTTGACCCGGCAGAGATCACCTCCAAGGATGTCTTTGACGCAGCCATGAAGGGCGACAAGCTGGCGATCCAGATCTTTGAGAATACCGGTACCATCCTCGGTGAGGCTCTTGCCGATGCGGTCGCCTACACCAGCCCTGAGGCGATCATCCTCTTCGGTGGTCTCACCCATGCCGGTGACCTGCTCCTCAAGCCGACACAGCGCGCCATGGAGGAGAACCTCCTCAATATCTATAAGGGCAAGGTGAAGATCGTCTTCAGCGAGCTGAAGGAGAACGACGCCGCCATCCTCGGTGCCGCAGCCATGGGCTGGGAGGCGACACACCTCCACCCCGACAGCGTCTATATGAACCCCGAGGTGTAACTGTGGCAGCGTCCCCAAGTACTACAGCGGTGGAGCAGGGTAACGACCTTACTCCACCGCTTTTTTGTATATGGGCATATCATACGTCTGTAGTGATAGTCCACACGGAGCGTAGTTGCCGACGAGCCCCGCAGCTGCTTGCAAGTGTCAAGGAGCAACCCTTGGGAGAGAAGAAGCAGTGGGGAAGTTTTCCTCGCCGATGATTGTTGCGCTTATAGTTACTATTCCTTATCAACGTCTTCTCTCTGTGGCTTCACGCAGCGAAACAAGCATGCGGTAGCCATTCTCTCTGTCAGCACGTCATCGCCATACATACCTCTAAGTCGGCTCTCGGCCTCGGGGAAGGTGTCGTATGGAGGGCGGAAAAATCCTTTTCTCTCCATAACTTTCTTGACAAAGAAATCAGCCGATCGGCGTTCACCCTTGACATAAAAGCAACCGCAGAAGAAACCTCCGGGCTTCAGCACACGGAAAATCTCGGCAAAGGCCTTCTCTTTATCCGGGAAAGCTTGAAAGCCGTTCATTGACAGGATGCAGTCGAAGGACTCGTTGGGATAGGGAAGGTCTCCGACATCTCCTTGCCTCAGAGACAAGTTGGCTATCCCCTCTGTTTCTTTCCGCAAAGCCGCTATGGCTATCATTTCATCCGAATAGTCTAAACCAACAATCTCGGCACCTTTCATCCGGCGGTACTTTTCCGCAGTAAAAACGGCAGTGCCGACAGGGACGTCAAGCAATCGTCCCTGAAAGTCGTCCGGTATAAAATCGAGCACTTTCTGAGCCAAGAGATTAGCGTCCTCGTTCCATATCAATCGCCAGTATATCCTTGACCACCACTTTCGTCCTGTCAACAGGTCGTCATAATGATCCATCACCCCTTGGTAGGAATTACTTTGTTCCTTCGCCATTATCTTCTTGTCTACAATATTCACTTCTTACTTTACGAAAATACCATGCCCGCTTCATTTCTGCAATCACCAGTAATAGTGATTTTTGCGGTCATACTCAATCAACTGTGTACTTTTCCTAGGAACCGCAACAAGATAAGGACCGACATAGAGCGAGAACTTCGCTGTGTTGGTCAAGCCACCGGAGAAGACACCGTTGACATAGACCTGAACACGCTCACGCTTTTGTATATAGATAGCCATCATATCTTAACGGATAAACTCCTATCTATCATTGCATACTATCAAGACGAGACTATTCATTCTTTCCCTTGGTCCAAATGTATCTAATGAGAAAAATCAATGCAATTACAGCAAAAGCATTTGGAATAATTTTTTCGACAAGTACTGTTGCAAAATCAATATACACCGATAATGAAAGCAAATCAAAAAACGATGTGAATAATATCATAAACGCGGAATATATTAGAACTAAAGTACAAACAACTTTTAATACGATGACTAATATATTTTTTGACATACTCATAAGGTTTTTATGTTCTATGTTGGCCGACACTTTAAAGTGTCGGTCAACATAGAATTTGTTAATTATTATTACTGATTAGATGGTAGATGACTTTAAATCTTTTCCCAGAATTTGGAATCTGAATCAATTGGAAAGCGATGGTTGTATAAGATCCCAACATCACCTGACTTTTCTCGGATTTTTACATCAGAGTTCTTCAGTGATCCATATCCAAGATTTATATCAAACCAAAAAAGAACTGGATCATTCGTATTTTGGTAATCAATATAAAATTATAGTCAACGCTCATACGTGAACGAATGGTATTGTAAGTCGCTACAGCTTTGCTGATTGCGCGATTTGCCTCATCAATACTGCGGAACACTTTGCCCTTTAAGAATTCGTCCTTAATGGCGCTGTTCACCCACTCTGACTGGGAGTTCTCTTTGGGGTCTCCTGACTCTGTCATGCTGATTTGCATTCCTCTTTTCTTGAGCATGTTAGTGTACTTCAGACTGGCATATTGAGTGTCTCTGTCGGAGTGGTGGATGAGAACAGAAGCATCCATTTGGGGGAGCCGCCTGAGGGCTTCAGGGTTCTCTTGCTCAAAGATACGAATCCAATTGCGAATCGTACATGATGTTACCTGATACTGGCTCGCTGAAAGCTTGACAGAGTAGCTATTTACGTAATAGCGCTTGAGTGCCTCAAGTCGTTCGCCCGTCGTGGCATGTCCCTTGGTTTGGCGATTTGTTGATCCCTGTGCGGGCTTAGACTTCGTACCTTTCCTTTGTTTCATTGTACTCATAATAAGGTTAGTTACGAGTCAACTTTTTCAGGGTAAGACGAAAATACCATGCTTCCTTCGTTTCTGCAATCACCAGTAATAGTGATTTTTGCGGTCATACTCAATCAACTGTGTACTTTTTCCCAGGAATCGCATATACAGCAGGCTCCTCCAGGGGTGACGCATTTGAGCTCTACAGCAGAGAAGGAAGCACCCCGGTAGGGGTGCTCGCTCCATAGGCATCGGTCATCC
>NZ_KV793799.1:0-14475 GCF_001808555.1 Porphyromonas sp. HMSC065F10 | reverse complement strand
CCGGCATGCTGTGAAAGCCGGTAAGTTTGTGCAGAGCGTACGACTTGCCCGACTTGCCCGACAAGATAGGCACTCGGCTGGTGCCTGCACCCCGACAGGGGTGCATCGTTCACCACTCTTCACAATGAGTCGAGTGACTTATGTAGAGCTCAAATGCGTCAGCCCTGTCTCGCCCCTCACTAATACCGATATTAGAGAGTCCTAATACCGATATTAGTGATTTCTTTTACCGGTATTAGATTACTCTAATATCGGTATTAGAATTGCCCCGAAGGTGAGGGGGAAATTTTGATCCATCCCCACGATGAGGATGTCTCCGGACTACACGACAGAGGGACCTCCCTTGAGCCTAAAAAGTCGTACATTTGAGCCATGAAGAAGAATAATAGAAAAGATGCCATCATCGTCCTCTCCGGTGGTCTCGACAGCGTCACGCTACTGCACGATAAGCAGGATGAGATCGCCCTGGCCGTAACCTTTGACTACGGCAGCAATCACAATGCTCGGGAGATCGCCTGCGCAAGACGTCACTGTGCTGCTCTCGGCATCGAGCACTTAGTGATCCCGCTCCACTTCATCAAGGAGTACTTCCACTCCTCCCTCATCGAGGGAGCTGAGGCGATCCCGGAGGGCTCCTACGATGAGGAGAATATGAAGTCCACGGTCGTCCCCTTCCGCAATGGGATCATGCTCTCCGTCGCCTGCGGGCTGGCTGAGAGCCGGGGGCTGGACCGGGTGATGCTTGCCAACCACTCCGGTGACCATACGATCTACCCCGACTGCAGGCCCGACTTTATCCGAGAGATGAGTGGGGCCATGCGTGCCGGGACCTTCAATGGCGTCACCATCGATGCACCCTACACGCTGATCACCAAGGCTGACATCGTCCGTCGTGGTGCAGAGCTGGGGGTGGACTACGGAGACACCTACTCCTGCTATAAAGGAGGGGAGAAGCACTGCGGCAAGTGCGGTACCTGTGAGGAGCGACGCGAGGCCTTCCGTGAGGCCGGCATCACCGACCTAACCACCTACGAGACGGAGTAGATGAAGAAAAAAGATAATGTGACCGAGCAGCGCATCCTGCTGACCCTCGTCCTACCCTACCAGACCGCCCACGAGGGGCAGACCATAGTCTGCCTGATGGACGGTGAGGAGCGCCCTATGGAGGAGCGCACTGCAGGGCTCTGGACCCTCGACCTGCCGCTCTCCATCCGCAGCTATAAGGAGCTGCTCTACAGCTACAGAGTGGTGGAGCAGGGAGAGATCATCGCGCTGGAGGCCCCGATGCTCCATACCCTCCGACTGAGATCGACGGAGCCGGAGACGAAGCCACTCAATGTGGTGATCCGTGATCGGTGGATCGCCCCCTCCCCCGCACATCGGCTGATGAGCCCGCCCCTCTGTGGGCTGCTCGGGCTGACAGATAGGACAAGGGAGCCCTTGGCTGCCCTCGACTGCCGACGCGGCGAGGTGATCGCCTTCCTGAGGCAGGAGATCTACGATGGTGAGCTCTTCCTCGTCGGCTCTGCGACAGAGGCGGGGGCGTGGGACCCGATGCACGGCATCCCACTCCGGGCTTGTCGTCACTGCTACACTCTCTCCATGGAGGGACTGCCGGCGATGGAGTACAAGGTGGTGCTCCGCAGGCGGGACGGGTCGATCCTCTGGGAGGAGGGGCCCAATAGAGTGTACCGACCGGAGGAGAGGCGCTCCCTCACGCTCACCTTTGTCGATGAGCCGGTGCTTCAGCCCACGTGGGAGCGGAAGAGCATCGAGGGGACAGTGGCTCCACTCTTCGCCCTGCGCACCGAGCGCTCCTACGGCATCGGTGACTTCGGCGATGCGGTGGACTTTGTCGTCTACCTCGCAGAGCTGGGGCAGCACCTCTACCAGATGCTCCCCTTCTACGACACCACTTTTACCCGCACCCCGCTCGACTCCTATCCTTATAACGCCATCACCACTTACGGGCTGGACCCGCTCTACCTTGACGTGCGGCGACTGCCCGGATATGACGAGGCACCGCTCAGGCACCGCTGGGAGGAGCGAGCCACTGCGCTCAATGCTCTGCCACGCGTAGACTACCTCGCTGTGCGACAGCTTAAGCGCGAGGTGGTCGACTACTGCTACGATCGGGCCAATGACCCGACGATGGAGGCGGTGCGGGCGTTTATGTCCCGGGAGGGGGAGGACCTGCTCGCCTACTGCCTCTTCTGCGTCCTCAGGGATCGTCAGCCGGGGACGCCGGTCACGGATTATGCGACCTACACCTCAGTGCGGGAGGAGTACCTCCTATCGAAGACGATCGAGGGGGCTCAGGCGGAGCGTGAGGTGCTTCGGTACGCCTTCATCCAATACTTCCTCTATGACCAACTGAGCAGGCTGACGGAGGTCGCCCACCGGCACCACGTCCTGATCAAGGGGGATCTGCCGATCGGTGTGGGACGAAATAGCGTTGATGTATGGATGGCGCCACACCTCTTCCACCTGGATAAGGAGGCAGGTGCACCGCCCGACTTCTTCTCCGCCAATGGGCAGGACTGGGGCTTCCCCACCTATGACTGGGAGGCGATGGCAGCGGAGGGCTTCCGCTGGTGGCGCCACCGCTTTGCCGTGATGGAGCGTCACCTCGATGCGATACGGATTGACCACATACTCGGCTTCTTCCGCATATGGAGCATACCTGAGAGTAGCTCCGACCAGCGTCAGGCGCACTACGTGCCGGCGCTCGGCTACCGACCCGATGAGGTGCGAGGGGTGGAGGGGCTCTGTGCAAGGGACGAGAAGGGGCTGTACCACCCGTCACCCTCACCAGAGCTATACCCGGACTTTGGCCCCCTGAGTGCTGAAGCGAAACAGCTGATCCTCTACCTACGGGAGGAGTACCACCACCACCGCAATGAGGAGCTCTGGCGCCGAACCGCCATCAAGCGTCTCCTCGGCGCCACCTCAGACACCCGTATGCTCCTCTGCGCTGAGGACCTGGGGAGTCTCCCGGGAAGTATGCGGGAGGTGATGGACACTTTTGAGCTGCTCTCTCTCGAGGTGGTGCGTATGGCGAAGAAGTCCTGGTGCGCCTATGCCCACCCCAATGATATCCCCTACCTCAGCGTCGGCTCCACATCGACCCACGACACCAGCACGCTCCGCGACTGGTGGCGCTCGCTTGACCACTCTATGAGGTGGGACATCGCTCGCACCTATGGCTGCGCCGATGATCCCTCGGCGGCAGGGCTGATACGAGCACTGAGGCGGCTCGCCCCCTCGGTACTGCTCGTACTCCCCATGCAGGACTGGTGGACGCTGACCGGCTACGGATCGGAGGTGCCACCGGAGGAGGAGCAGATCAATCACCCTGAGGATCCCAAGCAGATCTGGGACTACCGTATGCCAGGCACCATTGCCGAGCTGCCTCGCCACTTAGAGTAAAGCAGGGACGTATGACTACACGAGGACGAATCGCCACGAGAGTGGCCATGGGGGCGCTGTCCCTGACGGGATTGGCTCAGTCGCGACCCAATATCATCTTCTTCATGGTCGATGATATGGGCATCGGTGACCTCGGCACCTACGGACAGCGATACATCCCGACGCCCGCACTGGACAGCCTCGCTCAGGCGGGGATGACTTTTACTCAGGCCTATGCCGGCTGCTCCGTCAGCGCACCCTCACGGGGGTCGCTCCTCACCGGCCGCCATACCGGTCATGCCTTTATCCGTGGCAATAAGGATACCGCCAATCCCGATGGCCACACCTACGACCACCCGCTCGCCGATGATGAGGTGACTATCGCCGAGATGCTGAGAGACGCCGGCTACGACACCGCCTGCATCGGGAAGTGGGGTCTCGGCGGTCCCGGCACGGAGGGTGCTCCGACGAGGCAGGGCTTTGACTACTTCTTTGGCTACCTGGGGCAGCTGAATGCCCATCGTCACAGACCGGAGTTTCTCCACGAGGGTGAGACGCTGATCCCTCTGGACGGGAAGACCTACGCTCAGGATCTGCTGATGAACCATGCGATCGACTTCCTGAGAGATCGGAAGCGCCGGGAGCGACCTTTTTTCCTCTACTTCACCCCCGCCCTGCCACATGCCGACCTGGATGCTGAGGAGGAGGATCGGAAGCCCTTTGAAGGAGCGTTTTGTGAGCGACCCTTTGAGGGAAATTGGTACCGCGCTGAGGCGCAGCCCAAGGCAACCTATGCCGGGATGATCCGGCGCATCGACCGGGACGTCAGCAGGATGATCGATGTGCTACGGGAGGAGGGACTGGCCGAGGAGACGTTATTCATCTTCACCTCCGACAATGGGCCGCACGAGGAGGGCGGTCACGATCCCTACTTCTTTGACGGCAATGGTCCCTACCGCGGACTTAAGCGCGCCCTCTACGAGGGAGGGGTGCGGGTCCCCTTCATCGCAGTATGGCCGGGAGTGATCAAGCCGGGGAGCACCTCCTATCATACGCTTGCCTTCTGGGACGTGATGCCGACTCTCCGAGAGCTGAGCGGGGCAGCACCTCAGGAGCAGTCCGACGGGATCTCCTTTGCCCCCACCCTCATCGGTAGGGGCGAGCAGGCGGAGCACCCATACCTCTACTGGGAGTTTCACGAGGAGGGGGGACGACAGGCGGTCCGCATGGGTCAGTGGAAGCTGATCCGTCAGCAGGTCAGGGATGCCTCGCAGACGTACGAGGAGCTCTTCAATCTCTCCGCTGACCCGGGCGAGCTTCGGGATGTCTCCACAGACTACCCTGAGGTGGTCCGGCAGCTGGGCGAGCTGATTGACCGGTCGCACCGGCCGAGCAAGGACTTCCCGCTACTCCCTCAGGAAGACCTTTGCAAAATGGTCTTTCGCTGAAAAAGCACCGCTTTTTCGGCAGGGACTATGCAGAATGCCCCAGATGCAAGGATCTGAGAGTGAGGGCGAAGGGAGTGTGCTTACGCACATGACCAAGCCCGAATCTCGTATGTGACGCCGCAGATGGGGTATTATGCAAAGGTCCCTCAGGAGAAAAGATAGCAAAAAAAGAAGCCCCCTTACGACCTGAGTCGCAAGGGGGCTTTTTTTGGTATACTGTCAGGGGAGCTTTACTTGCCCTGCAGAATCAGCGTCTGGAGGTACTTCTCAGCATTGGCAGCGGAGGGAGATGTCGGGTAGCTCTCCTTGACCTTTGTGTATGCCTCCTTAGCCTTATCAGTCTTACCGAGAGCCTCATAAGCAAGACCTGCCTTGATGAGGTAGATCGGTGAGAGGAGCATATTGTCAGCCTTCTTGGCAGCGTCCTCGAAGTAGCCGACCGCCTTATCGTACTGGTCGCCCTCGACGTAGCAGTCACCGATCAGACCGATGACGCTCGGCTGGAGCATCATGTCCTTGGAGCTAAACTTATCCAGCTGCTTGATAGCGCTCTCGTAATCGCCCAGCTGGTAGTAGCAGACACCGGCGTAGGCGTGAGCCACGTTGCCGGAGGGCGTATTGCCGTAGTCGCTGATAATGTCAAGGAAACCCTTCACATCGGCGCCATTTCCCTTGAGAGCGGTCTCAAACGAGTCTCTCTCGAAGAGCTGCTCGGCACGGAAGATCTGCTCCTCCGCCTTTGCCCGATGCGGCATCATATAAGCGTTACGATAGAGGATGATGCCACCGATCACTACGATGGCAGCAACAAGGCAGATGATAAGCGTCCGCCTATTCTTCTTCATATAATCCTCTGCCTTACTTCCGGTCTCGGCTGAGGTTGCCTCCTTATTGAGGTCTTGGGGATTGCTTTGCTTACTCATGAGTTAGCTTCTTATATATAGACTACGGACTAACTGCGCAAAGGTAGTAAAAACAATCCGATAAAGCGACAGACAGGCTTAACTATTCACTGCGAGGGCATTGAAGGGTATGGTTAAGAGCATGCACCAAAGGACAAAAGAGCGTTAGACCGTGGTTCACAAACATAAATAATTGTCAAATATGGGGTAAATTGACATCTTGAGTGGACAAAGGCTTGCATAGTTCGGATAAAGTCCCTACCTTTGCATCGTGGTTTTTTCATAATAGTATTAGATTAAAGGTTAAGGTAAGAACAGAGCTGTCGTGAGACAGCTTTTTCTTGAAAGGTCACGAGTCACCTCATTCTGGAGGCGACTCGTTTCTTTTTGTTTACAGGTATGAGGGATGCCCCAAAGCGTGTCTGAGAGCAACATCTGTGGAGGTACGTGAGGGCAAATGGATAAGAATTTAAGCATGTCACTTGCATATATGAGATAAAGTCCCTACCTTTGCACCGTGGTTTTTTCATAATAGTATTAGATTAAAGGTTAAGGTAAGAGTTGAGTTGTCGGGAGACAGTTTTCTCTTGAAAGATCTCGGGTCGCTTCGTACACTTGTACGGTAGTTGACTCGTTTCTTTTTTGACTAACAACAGGCAGTTAGATGTTAGACTGCACGTTATACATAACAATGAGCCCCGAGCGAAGTGATTCGACTCGGGGCTCTCTTATCCTTAAAGGACCTCAGTGTGGAGGCTTAGACCTCGTGGAGGTCCTGTCCCATCTTCTCTTTCTTGGTACGGAGGTAGCGCTCGTTGTACTTATTGGGCGTAATCTCGATCGGGACGTGCTCCACCACCTCGAGGCCGTAGCTCTCAAGACCGACCCGCTTGATGGGGTTATTGGTGAGGAGGCGCATCTTACGGATGCCGAGCTTCTTGAGTATCTCAGCGCCGACACCATAGTCCCGCTCATCGGGTCGATGACCGAGGTGGACATTGGCCTCGACGGTGTCCATCCCCTCCTCCTGGAGTTTGTAGGCGTGGATCTTATCCATCAGTCCGATGCCACGACCCTCTTGATTGAGGTAGACGATGGCACCGCGTCCCTCCTTCTCCACCAGCTCCATAGCCTTGTGCAGCTGCTCGCCACACTCGCAGCGGAGGGAGCCGAAGATGTCCCCTGTGGCGCAGCTACTGTGGACGCGGACCAGTACCGGTGCACCATCCGAGACTTCCCCCTTGACGAGTGCGACGTGCTCCAGTCCGTTGCTGATCTGACGGAAGGGGATGACGCGGAAGTCGCCATACTTCGTCGGTAGCTTTGCCTCCACACCCTCCTCCACGAGGCTCTCGCTATTCATCCGATACTTGATCAGGTCAGCGATAGTGATGATCTTGAGCCCGTGCTCCTTCGCAAAAACGAGGAGCTGGGGGAGACGAGCCATGGTGCCGTCTTCATTGACAATCTCGATGAGACATCCCACGGGACGAAGTCCGGCGAGACGGCAGAGATCTACCGTAGCCTCAGTATGGCCGGCGCGGATGAGGACACCCTCATTGCGTGCGCGGAGGGGATTGACGTGACCGGGACGGGCGAGGTCATCGGGGCGGAGCGAGGGATCAGCGAGGGCGCGGATCGTAGCGGCGCGGTCCGACATGGAGACACCTGTGGTGACCCCATGACCGAGAAGGTCCACGGTGACGGTGAAGGGGGTTCCGAGAGGGGACGAGTTGTCCACCACCTGCATCGGCAACTCCAGCTCACCGCAGCGCTGAGCAGTCATTGGGGTGCAGAGCACGCCACGACCGTAGCGCATCATGAAATTGATGATCTCCGGGGTCATCATCTCGGCGGCGCCGATGAGGTCTCCCTCATTCTCCCGGTCCTCATCATCGACGACGATGATGAGCTTACCCTGGCGCAGGTCCTCCAGCGCCTCGTCGATGGTATTGAGCTTGATCTTTTCGTCCATATCTATTAACTAATGTGATTTGCGATGTTCGGTGATGCGGGCTATCTCACCACGCACCTTATTATTATTGTCCCGCACGTGCTTGCACTCACGCCGGAAGGCTATGTATCTAATCTGGTAGTAAGCGTACACGAGGAGCCCGATGGGGAAGAGGATCATCAGTGCGATCCGCAGCCATCGCTCCCGTGGCTTACGCACGAGAGCGAGCTCCTGCAGGTCGGGGTAGCCGCTGAGGCGATGCACGAGGAGGATATCCTCCCCGCGGCCGAGATTGTCAACGATCTCATCAAGCGCTGTAGCGAGCTCACTCTGCAGATGCTGCTGCGTGGGGCGGGTGAAGAAGCCGAAGTACCCAGCCGAGGACTGGTGGATGAAGCGGTCTGCCAGCTCATCCGCCCTGTCAATATCCCGTGTGGCAAGTGCGTAGTCGGGGACACCCTCAGCCACAACAGCGCCCACCTTGCGAACCGGCTCGATGCCCATAAAGTGGTGAAACGAATTGACCAAGATGTCGACATTGAAGCGCATACTATCCTGCGTGGCGAGGTAGGTGAGCAGGAGACCGGCGGGTAAGAGAACCATATTGGGCAGCCAGATGCCACTCCATAGGATCCAGCGACTCTCATTGACCATCTTCACTCCGGTCGTCTCAAGAATGTAGAAGACGATGAAGCAAAAGATCGCCACAATGAAGGGGACTCCGATACCGCCCTTCCGGATCAGCGCACCCAGGGGCGCCCCGATGAGGAAAAAGACGATCACAGCGACCGGGTAGGTATACTTTCGCCAAAACTCGAAGTCGTTTTTCCGGATCAGGCTCTCCGTCTCCTCCTGGTCCATATTATTGAAGTAGTAGGAGCTGACGTCGGCATTGAGCTTCTGTGAGGCCGCATTGTATATCGTCTGCAGCTGAGAGTACCCGAGAGCCCGCAGGTCTGCGTCGAGATCTCGATGAGTAGGCGCCGGAGTCTCAGTCTCCTTTGCACTCTTTTTCGCCACCGCATGCCCCACAGCCCCACCGACGGCCGCCCCGGGAGCGACACCGGCAGCCGGTGCCATATCCTCAAGGAGGGTTTCGCGAGCGGAGCGGGAGAGAGAGGGGGCATCGTCCTGGATCACCGGCCGAGCAGCGGTTGCTCGGATCAGCTCCCTATTCACCTGAGCCATTGAGTCGCGCACGATGGTGAGAGAGTCGACATAAGCGCGTAGCTGGCGGGCGTTCTTGCCGACAAACTGGCTGCTCAGCGCCCCTTCATCGACCATATAGAGACTGTCATCAAAGTGCATGATCACCTCCTTGGAGGAGAATTGCTCCCTCAGGAACGGGCGCTGGACATTTCCCCCATAGGAGCTTGACTGTGAGGGTCGGAGATTGCGGAAGGACTCACCATGGTACGCCTCCAGCACCATCTCCTGACCATCGTTGACCGAGTAGAGGTAGCCACTGTCGGCGAGGACTATCGTGGCATTTTGCGGTCCCTCGGAGTGATCGTAGATCATCAGGTCGTAGAGCGTCTTCGTCTTCGGGTCCTTACGCGTGATGTATATGGAGTAGCCGGGGATGTCCTGTGTAAAGCTCCCCTCCGGTATCGCCAGCTCGGGCGACTTATTCTTGATCGAGAAGTAGTACTGCCAGAAGCGTACCTGACTGGTGATCATCCAGTCGTTTTGAAACCAATAGAGCCCTCCCGCCAGCAGAATGGAGAGGCCGAGGAGAGGCCGCATAATCCTTGTGAAGGGGATGCCCGCAGTCTTCATCGACAGCAGCTCCATCCGCTCACTGAGGTTGCCAAAGGTCATCAGCCCGGCCAGCAGCACCCCCAGTACCAGAGCCATCGGCGCCACCGTCATTGCGGAGTAGAACATCAGCTTGAGGAGGACCCAGGTGTCCACCCCCTTGCCGACGATATCCCCGACAAAGCGCCAGAGGAGCTGCATCACAAGGATAAACCATGCGACGGCAGTGCTCCCGAGGTGCAAGGGGATGAAAGTCCGGAGGACGTAGAGGTCTAATTTCTTCACAGTCAGAGGACCGCTTGCGGTCACGCAAAGGTAGCAAGAAATCCCCTCTTATCCTCTTTCCATAGCGCCTTCAAGAATAACATAGACGACACCAACGCCTCCAGCAATAAGCTACTCTGCGGCCTCATCTACCAGCTCCAGATGTTCTGATCGGAGCAGACACACCACTTAATGAGGGAGAGCAGACCCACTGAGGATCTGCTCTCCTTTTTTATGAGAGAGGCTACTGCCACCTGTGCAAAATTGCAGTTGCACAGCAAATGACGTAACTTCGCATAATCTCGTGCACGGCAGGGGGTGGCTACTGTCTGTACGTCTATGATATTGAGATATAATATACACAGGTAATAATGGCGATATGGACTATTGATCCAAAACTGCTTATCTGATCCTGTGGCCAAATCAAGAGAATAAAATATGAAACATCATTACTTGTGGGCATTCTCGGTCTGCTTTCTACTCTTCCTGGTCTGCGGATGCGACGACACCAGCCAGACGCCCGTGATTAAGCAGAAGGTTATCGAGTTTGACCGGATCGGAGGAACAAAAGTAAACACGGTGTTTCTAAGGAAGAATCCGTGGTTTTTCCACACTCTTGTTGTCTACGAGAAAGATCCATCAGCCACCACCTTTAATAAGGTCAGGGAAAAGGAGCTGACGAAGGACGAGATGGAGATCACCACCACGAAGGACGGCGACAAGGTCATCCACTATGACTGGATCACCTTCTGTATCTCCAAGGACACCCGCATAATTACCGTGACCGCTGAGGAGAATAAGACAGGGCAGCCACGATCCATCTACTTTTTCGCTTGGAGCATAGTATGGGGACCCTCCTTCACTGTCAACCAAAAGGAGTGATCCAGTTCTCCACAATTCACCTAAAAAGGGAGAGCAGACCCACGAGGATCTGCTCTCCCTTCTTTTATGCTCAGGCGAGCCTCCTACGAAGAGGTTCGTCCGGATGAGTGACCGACTTACTTCTGCTTGGCAGCCTCAGCCTTAGCCTCGTTGATCATCTCCTGGCTCGGCAGGATGAAGACCTCTACGCGACGGTTCTTGGCACGACCCTCCGGGGTACCATTGTCAGCGATGGGCTGGTCGGGACCTACACCATCGAGGGTCATACGGGTGCTGGAGACCTGATGCTCGCGGAGGAAGTTCACCACACTCTCAGCGCGACGCTTGGAGAGACCGACATTGTAGGCATGCTTACCAGTGCTGTCGGTATGACCTACGATGCGGATGTTGGTCTGGGGGTTGGCATTCATATTAGCAGCAAAGCGGGTGAGAGCCTCACGCGACTGGGGGCTGAGTGCAGTGTTGTCAAAGCCGAAGAGGATGCCGCTGTCAAAGGTGACACGGATTGCCTCACCATTATTGACACGCTCCACCTCAGCCTCGGGGACAGCCTGCTCGAGCTCCTTAGCCTGCTTCTCCATGTGGTTGCCGATGAAGCCACCGGCAACACCACCGATGATGCCACCTATGAGGGCGCCTGCTCCGGCATTACCTGCCGTATTACCGATGCCTGCACCGATGGCGGCACCTGCGGCAGTACCTGTACCGGCACCGAGGACGGTCTTGTCCATATTCTGGAGGAAGCCACAGCCACTGAGCGAAACGCTGAGGGCGAGGACAGAGGAAGCGAGGATTGTAGTTGTTTTCTTCATGATTGTTCTATCTTACTAATTCATAATTAAAGCTACCCTACGTGAGTCAGTACTCACGAGGGCCAAAGATCGCCGTGCCGATGCGCACATACGTCGCTCCGTGCTTAAGGGCGATCTTGTAGTCTTGGGACATGCCGATGGAGAGCTCACGGAAGGAGGACCGATCAGCAAAGTACCGGTCACGCACCTCACCGAGGAGCTCATGCATGCGGGCAAACTGCCGATCCACCAGCTCCATGTCCTCGGTCAGCGAGGCCATCGCCATCAGCCCGACCACCTCCACGTGAGGGCAGTCGTGGATCAGACCCGACTCAAGGAGCTCACGTAGCTCTGTCTCATCCATCCCGTGCTTCGTCTCCTCTCCCGAGATATGGATCTGGAGGAGACACCGTATCGGTCCACGCTCAGCAGGGCGCTCCTGGAGCACAGCCTGCCGCTCAATCTCCCTGAGGAGCTTGGCCGAGTCGACACTCTCTATCGTATCGACAAAGGGGGCAATGTACTTGACCTTATTTCGCTGAAGTGTCCCGATCAGGTGCCACTGCACATCGTCAGGCATCTCGGGCTGCTTCGCCACCATCTCCTGCACGCGGTTTTCGCCAAAGATGCGCTGCCCCGCATCGTACGCCTCACGGAGCTTCTCCACGGGGTGAAATTTCGATACAGCAACGAGTCGGACCTGCTCCCCCAGCTCTCTCCTCAGCGCCTCTATGCGATCGGCAATGGTACTCATGGGATGCTCTCTCTTACTGTGCTTCGGCAGGCTTAGCCTCCGGCGCCTCGTACCGGAAGGCGTCCACCAGTTGGGTCTCAGCGATCGAGGCGACGGTCCAGTCGGCGAGTGTCGTCTTCATCTGCTTCTCCAGCTCCTCGAGAGCGTCCCTGAAGTCATTCGCCTGCACCAGCATATAGGTGTACTTCTTCTTCTCCACGCCATTCTTCTCGTCCAGCTGGATGAATCCCACTTTGGCCTTATAGAAGAGCTGACCGTTATTGAAGAACGTCTCCGAGTAATTGACCTTCTTGACGCTGTCGAGGCGGAAAGGGCCACGGTTCTCCATCTCTCCGCTCATACGCTCCTCCGCCTCCGTGAAGGTGAGGGCATCGACGAGGTAGTACTCGTGGACCTTCTGGACTTTGCCTGACTCGGCGATCTCTTTTTCGTAAGTGACTTTGCACTCAAACCAACTCATTGGTGTTGCTTCTATTCTATTGGGTAAAACTTATCTGCGGATGATCTTGCGCGTGATGAGGTTATTGATCAGCGGATTGGCGTAGGCATCAAAGATCATATGTGCCACCTCCTCCCGATCCTTGGTCGCCACCTTGGCTGCATCCATCTGCTCCTCCACATAGAGCTCAAAGAGCAGGCGCTCCTTACGGCTGTACATGGAGTCAAATTGGTCTCCACCACGGACGATGTCGTAGGCGATGTAGTTGGAGGGGTAAAAGCGGTAGTTAAGGAAGATCTGCCGGTCTATCTCCCGGGCGATGGCAGCCAGCTGCTCATTCTTACCTGCCTCCGGCTCGTAGAGCGAGGCGAGGTCATGCAGCGGCTCAGCCACCTTGATATGGACGCGCCCCTTCCTGCCACTCAGGCCGGTGCGCATACTGACGAGATCCTCGGTCGGCTGCTTCTGGTAGTCCGGGTTGCGCCGGCGGGCAAGCAGCTCCACCGCCTTGAGAGCATCACAAGGGTCATACTCGTAGGAGATCGCCATCGGCACTAAGTGGAGGCTCTCGATCGACTCGGCGATCGATGTCCCCCTCGGGGCACTCAGCGTCAGCATCTTCAGCAGACCGGGCTGGGTGGTATCGTTGGAGTCCTTCGCCCGACCATCCCTCTGCGCCAGCCAGATATGCTCCTCCCCCTGCTCCACAGCGGTACGGATATACTCTGAGAGACGCTTTGACTCGACCAGGGTCTCCCGGACCGGCAGCCCACGCTTCACCACCACGGCATCGCAGAGCTTTACGAGCGTCCGTATCCAGGGACGCTTCAGGAGGTTATCCCCCAGCGTCATCCGCGGCATGGAGAGACCCGACTGCATAAAGAGCTGATCGAGGATGGCAGAGTCGAGGATGATGTCTCGATGGTTGGAGACCAAGAGATACTTCGTCTGCCCCTCGCGGTCGAGGTTGCTCGTGCCGGAGATGGTGGTGGAGAAGGTGGTCTTGTCGAGCAGTCCCGAGAGACCGGCACTGATGAAGAGTCGCTTGAAGTCAAATATCGTCCTCACCTGCTCGCTCAGCAGCGTCTCACTCTCCGGAGAGAGGTCAAAGCCAAAGGTATCGGCGAAGTGGCGAAACTCCTCATCCCTCAGCAGCTCCACGATGGCATCATGCACCTCAGCGTCCGTAAAGGGACGGATGGTATCGAAGTGCGGGTCGGTCGTACTATGGTATTGGTTGTCCGGCATATCTTACTTATCTAAGTCACAGACCCACCAGAGGTCGGGTCCCATTACTCTCGTAAAGGTACCACTTTTCACTCACCCGCATCATAATTCTCTCAGGAGGGCCTATATTATAAGGTCAAAAGTGCTCACCGGCACAGATAGCCTACATAGGCCGAGTACTCCTCATCAAAGACCTTTGCAAAATGGTCTTTCGCCGAAAAAGCAGTGCCTTTTCGGCAGGGACTTTGCAGAATGCCCCAGATGCAAGGGACTGAGAGTGAGGGCGAAGGGAGTGTGCTTACGCACATGACCAAGCCCGAATCTTGAATGTGACGCCGCAGATGGGGTATTATGCAAAGGTCTCTTTCTATCACTCTCCACTGCTTAGTTGTCTGCAAATATACACCAGAGTTCCCAACCGAAAGTCTCCTCGAGTCACGAAACGTCTCCTAAGTGCATATCCTAGCACTTGTGGTCAGTTACCTGAGCGTACCATCTACCTCGGAGTCTCTCTATATAATAAGGAGTGCAACCCACAGCAAGCGCATCAGCGGTGTGGCACCCCGGCCGGGGTGCATACCACCCGGGGTAGAAAAGGAGATAGCGAGACACCCCTAACCCCGCGACCCCGCTAGGGTGTCGCACTGA
>NZ_KV793798.1:89521-118005 GCF_001808555.1 Porphyromonas sp. HMSC065F10 | reverse complement strand
CTCAGGCACATGAGTCAACTTTATCAGCAAAATGACCCTCAACCATGTCAACTATTTTCAGGAGAAGACAGGCGCTTGTCTAATACCGATATTAGTCGCGTCTAATACCGATATTAGTTTAGCCTAATACCGATATTAGGTGATTCTAATATCGGTATTAGATTTTTCCCTTAGGACCGGGCTCCGACCTGTTACCTTCAGAGCAAAAAAAAGGGTCCCCACAGCCGGTACGACTGTGGGGACCCTTTGAGTCACTATTAGTGCACTTTTACTTCATCTTGCCTGTGACGATGGCAACGGTGTCGCGTGCGATGACCAGCTCCTCGTTGGTCGGCACGACGATCACCTTGACCTTGCTGTCTGGTGCAGAGATGACGGTCTCGGTGCCGTGGACCTTGGCATTGAGCTCCTTATCGAGCTTGATGCCGCAGAACTCCATACCGGAGCAGACGGTCTCGCGGGTGATGGCCTGATTCTCTCCCACACCACCGGTGAAGATGATCGCATCGGCACCACCGAGCTCAGCGAGGTAGGCTCCGACGTACTTCTTGATGCGCTGATCGTACATCGCAAGGGCGAGGATGCAGTCCTTGTCGCCTGCAGCCACACCGGCCTCGATGTCGCGCATGTCGCTCGACTTGCCGGTGACACCGAGGACGCCGGACTCCTTATTGAGCAGGTGGTCCATCTGGTCGGGAGTGAGTCCCTCCTTCTTCATGATATAGAGGACTGCAGCCGGGTCGATGTCCCCCGAGCGGGTACCCATCATCAGTCCCTCCAGCGGGGTGAGCCCCATCGTGGTATCGATGCACTTGCCATCCTTGACAGCGCAGATAGAGCCTCCGTTGCCGATGTGGCAGGAGATGAGGCGATTGTGATCGGGATCAAGCCCGAGGATCTCACAGGTGCGGTGGCTGACGTAGCGGTGGCTGGTGCCGTGGAAGCCGTAGCGACGGATCTGATACTCGTCGTAGAAGCGGCGAGGGATGGCGTACATGTAGGACTTCGCCGGCATCGTCTGATGGAAGGAGGTGTCGAAGACTACCACCTGGGGAGCCTTGGGCAGGACCTGTGAGACAGCGTCGATACCCTTGAGGTTGGCGGGGTTGTGCAGTGGCCCGAGGGGGATGCACCTCTTGATCCCCTCAATCACCTCGGGGGTGACGAGACAGCTCTTCGTGAAGACGGAGCCACCGTGCAGGACGCGGTGACCGACAGCGCCGATCTCATCAAGGCTGGAGATGCAGTGGTACTGCGGGTCGGTGAGCTGCTTGAGGATCAGCTCCACCGCCTGGGTGTGATCGCGGAAGTACTGCTCGATGGTATTGGACTTGCCGTCCGGGGTCTTGACCTTGAGGAACGACTCCTTGTCACCGATGCGCTCAGCATTCCCCTTGATCATCACCTGCTCCGACTCGGTGTCGATGAGCTGAAACTTGGCAGACGAGCTGCCGCAATTGAGGACTAAAACCTTCATATCCTGATATTACTTCTGAGACTTACGATGAGCGGCCTGGAGGGCGGTGACAGCAGCGAGGTAGTAGATGTCCATGGGGGAGCATCCGCGGGAGAGGTCGTTGACAGCACCATCGAGACCCTGCAGGATCGGGCCGATGGCGGTGGCACCACCGATACGCTGTGCGATCTTGTAGGCGATGTTGCCCACCTGGAGGTCGGGGAAGACGAGGACATTGGCGTGACCAGCCACCTCGCTACCGGGAGCCTTGAGCTCAGCGACAGTGGGATCGAGGGCGGCATCGATCTGGAGCTCGCCGTCGATCTTCAGCTCGGGAGCGATCTCGCGGGTGTACTCCATAGCCTCGACCATGAGGTCGACCTTCTCGTCCTTGGCACTGCCTTTGGTGGAGAAGGAGGTGAAGGCGATCTTGGGATCCATACCGAGGACAGACTGTGCGGTCTCGGCGGAGGAGATGGCGATCTGAGCGAGCTGCTCCTTATTCGGCGAGATCATGACGCCGCAGTCGGCAAAGACGAAGAGGCCGTCGGAGCCGTACTTGGGCGTGATCTGGTCATTCATCTGGATGATGAAGCTACCGCTCACAGCCTTGACTCCGGGCGCGGTGCGGAGGATCTGCAGGGCGGGGCGGATGGTGTCACCGGTGGAGTGGATCGCACCGGATACCTCGCCATCGGCGTCGCCACTCTTGATCATAAGGCAGCCGAGGAAGAGCGGGTCCTCAGCCTTGGCGAGTGCCTGCTCGGGGGTCATGCCCTTATGCTTGCGGAGATCGTAGAGGAGGTCTGCGTACTCCTGCTTCTTGGGGTTGCTCTTGGGGCAAACGATCTGAGCCTCATGGATGTGCTCCAGCCCGAGCTCCTCGGACTTCCTCCGGATCACTTCCGGGTCGCCGATCAGGATAGGCGTGAGGATCTTGTCCCTAAGGAGCATATCGACGCCTTTAAGCGTCCGCTCCTCCTCGCCCTCGGGGAAGACGATCGACATGACATTTTTCTTTGCCTTCTCGGCAATAGACTCCAGTAGTTTCATAGGATATGATGAACGTATTGATTGTAATGATTTTTTCTGTCTGGCTGGGCAAAAGTAACCATTTTTTACCACTTCGGGTCGGGACGGAGGAGAGCGGCAAATCGGGTGGAGGGGAGGAGCGGGGTGAGCAGCGTGGGGGCGTGCCTTAGGAGTGACCCGGTGAGGTAGAGGGGGAGGCCGGTGAGACCCTGCGGGGAGGTGATCTCGTAGAGGTAGGTCCGGCCGCTCGGCTCGGCATATCGCCGCGACAGCTCGAGGGCGACGTGCCCCATCGTCCGGCGGAGATTGATCTCCACAGAGGGGGCGAGCCGTAGGTGGTCGCCATCCCTCCATACCACAGTGTCGATACCGAAGGGACCGGTGTAGCCGTGGAAGTCGTAGCCTCGCAGTCGCTCCAGCAGGTGTGCCACATACTCCTCGTGCGTGGGCGTGGTAGGCTGACGGCGGAGTTGCTCCAGCACCACCGCTTGAGGAGCAACGAGACTGGCGCCATAGCGACCCTGACCGGTGGTGAAGAGATGGACACCCACGTACTCGATCCCGCCATCAGGGTGGCGGACAAACTCGTACCCTCGGTCTGCCACCCGATCGAGCCACGGCTCCAGGTAGAGCTCCTGATGCCTCCGGAGCAGCTCACAAAGCTCCGGTATGGATCTCGGGAAGAAGACCCCACGACCGGAGCTGCTGAAGTCGAGCTTGGCGACCCAGCGTCCCTCCTTTGGCACTTCGCTCTCCTCCGAGATGCGTCGAGGCGGCATCATAGGACCGAAGAGCGACGGCTCGTACAGTTTTTTCCACAACTCCAGTGACCGCTCCCGACTCGCTAGCCGGCGCATCTCAAGCGGGTCATACCCGATCCCCGGCACTTCCGGAGCCGCCCCCCACGGCACAATCCGGTCGACCGTCTCCGCCCGGCTGACCATTTGCTCCGTCCGCAGCTCCGTAGGGAGGTCCTGCGGCACCAGCACCCCCTCACCCTCCGCAGCGTAGTAGATCGGCAGGGTGGCAAGGTCATGCCGCAACTGCCGGACGGGTTTCGTCGGCGTATAGTGAGCCTGTCCCCGCTTAGCGGAGAGCTCGTACCCGGGATTGAAGTAATGGAGGATCATAAAAAATATGGTAAGAGCATCCGCACCTCGCATAAATACGAGCGAGGTGCGGATGCCCTCAACTACTCCTTAGTCTACGTATTGAAAAGCAGTCCCCAAACCGGACAGATGTTATCAATGAAAAGATAGGAGAAGATCACAATCCAGAGATAGATCTCCCTTCGACGCGCAGATACATAAGGAGGATTTTGGTATGTGTCTTTCTTTCTCTCCAGCTCGATCAAGTTAGAGATGTACAGGACAAGCCCCAAAAGACCAATGACCAGAGGAAATAAAGGTCGCCAATTCATAAAACACTTATAACAATAAGGTTACTCTATCATTCAATTAGCAAAGTCATATACCGGTATACCCGCCAAACACAGGGAAAATCCTATCACGCCCATCTGCGGTATCTGTAAAGGTGATGCCCGTCCCTCACAAGCTCTCGGTCAGGGGTCAGTGCGTCCAGCGACGGAGCCCTCACCCCCTCTCCGAGCGTCACATCCGGCACCCGCTCCACGTAGATCTCATCCCAGAGGTCCGCCTCCAGAAAGGCTCGCAGCGTCTCTACCCCACCCTCGACGAGCAGCGAGGTGACATTCTCCATCAGGAGGTAGGACATACTCTCCGGCGAGACGCTGCGGAGCAGCTCCCAGCCGGGCTCCAGGTCAACCTCCTGCGAGGAGAGGAGAAAGCGCTTCGGCGAGTAGGGCGAGAGCGGCCAGTAGCGATTGGTGAGCGACGGCCGGTCCAGCTCGAGGGTCCTCCTTCCGACCACAATCCCGCTACAGCAACTCCGGAGCCGATGGACCAGCATGCGCGTATGGGGTGTGGAGAAGGCGACCGGGCGCTCTTCCGGACTTTGCCGAAGCCTATCGAGGAAGTGATCCGCTGACTCCGCCCACTTCAGTATGATGTAGGGCCTTCCCTGCTCCTGATTGGTGAGGAAAACACGCGCCACCTGCCGGCACTGCTCCTCGAGGCAGCCGGTGGAGACCTCAATGCCGGACTGGCGCAGGAGGCTGATCCCCCGTCCGGAGACGAGAGGATTGGGATCAAGGCAGCCGACGACCACCCGCCGGATGCCTCTTGAGATCAGCATACGGGCGCAGGAGGGAGTCCGCCCCTGATGAGAGCAGGGCTCGAGAGTGACGTAGAGTGTGCTGTCGGGGATCTTCGACTCGTCCTCGGGGGCGACAGAGCCGAGACAATTCACCTCCGCATGCCCCTCTCCACACCGCTGATGATACCCCTCACCGATGACCCTATCCTGCCAGACCAGCACCGCACCGACCCGGGGATTGGGGCAGACAGCCTGCAGCTCTGCACGGCGAGCGAGATCGATGGCTCGCCACATATATCTCTCGTCACTCATCATTTCATTAGGAAAAATGCTTGTATATTTGCTACAGATGGATATCCAGTCGCATAGTCGCCATATCGCAGACCGTCTCGCGAGCTACTACACCGACCGACGCGAGGCGATCGGTCTCTCCCGTCGTCTCCTCGAGGAAGTGACGGGGAGGGGCTACCCTGAGATGATCCTCTCCGACTACAAACTTACGAAAAAGGAGATCGAGACCCTCACGGACTACACTGATCGGCTCTTGGAGCATGAGCCACTGCAGTACATCCTCGGTCGTGCCGACTTCGGGGAGCTGACCCTTGCGACCGCCCCCGGAGTACTCATTCCCCGCCCGGAGACGGCACTCCTCTGCGACCTCATCGACCAACGAGGCTGGCTCGTAGGTGATGAGCGGGTGGCAGACCTCGGCACCGGCACCGGTGCCATCGCCCTTCTCCTTGCCCACCGCCACCCTGAGATCCGTGTCACCGCCATAGACGTCAGCCCGGATGCTGTCCGGCTGGCGCGGCAAAATACTGAGTCCCTCGGGCTCTCCGATCAGGTATCCGTGCTGCGGGCCGACCTGCTCATCAACACCTTTGCCCTTCCCCACCCTGTGGATCTCGTGGTGAGCAACCCGCCCTACATCCTCGAGCGGGAGCGCCGGGAGATGGCACCGCACGTGACGGAGCGGGAGCCGGCGGAGGCACTCTTCGTCCCGGACGATGAGCCGGCACTCTTCTACGAGGCGATCCTCAGTCGTTGCCCAGCCCCTCGGTACGCTCTGGAGATCAATCCTCTTGCCGCCGTGCGCCTTGAGGAGCTTTTCCACAAGAGGGAGTACGAGGTCACCTTTGGCTACGGATACAGGAGGGAGAGGCGATTCTTATTTGCAGAGAAGGGATGATCGATGAGAAGGAGCAGAAGCGGCTGCTGACAAAGGCGGGTGCCTACTGCGCCAAGGCGGAGCGGTCGGCGAAAGAGGTGACCGACAAGCTCTACAAGTGGTCTCTCGAGCCCATCTCCGCCGAGGAGGTGGAGCAGATACTGGAGTGGCTGAGGTCACAGCACTTCATCGATGAGGAGCGGTATGTGCGGCACTTCGTGGCGGACAAGACGGAGCTCCTCGGCAAGGGACCCTTTATGCTAAGGCGAGAGCTGCGGGACAAGGGGGTCTCCGAGGAGGCGATAGAGCGTGAGCTGGCGGCGATCCCTGACTCTAAGTGGATCGACCTCCTCGAGCGCTACCTGGCGCCGAAGCTCGAGCGATACCGCAAGAAGGCGAAGTCCGCCTACGACCTCCGCGGACGGCTGATGACCGCAGCCTATGGGCGAGGCTACCCCTCAGAGATCACCGAGGAGGTGCTGCGGGAGATGGACCTCACGGTGGAGAGCGGGGACGAGGAGCGATGGTACGAGTAGCAGAGTGGCTCAGCGTGGCGGCGATGGAGCTGAGCAGCACGCTCTTCCCTCACTACTGTCTCGTCTGTGGTGAGCGGCTATCCGCTGACCGACTGATGATCTGCCCCGCCTGTCTCGACCTCCTGGCCCGCTACCCGGGATCGGAGGCGCTCTACGATGCGGAGAAGCGGATCGAGGGACACGCCCCCTTCACCGAGTACCGGAGCGACCTCGGCTTCTCGCACCACAATCCCGTGCGAGACCTTATCCATACGATCAAGTACGAGGGTCATCCCGAGCTGGGAGAGCGACTGGGGCGGCTCTTCGCCCCGGAGCACCTCAGGGCGGGACACTTTGCCGACATAGGGGTGGCGGTACCGGTTCCCCTCACACCGAGGCGCCTCCGCCGGCGTGGCTACAACCAGTCGGCTTACATCGCCCGCGGACTGACGGGTGTCCTCGGCATCCGCCTTGACGAGACGCTCCTCGCCAGACGCGACAGCACCGGCACCCAGACCCACAGAGGGCGAGAGGCGCGGTGGGCATCGATGCGGGAGGCTTTTTACGTCCCCGATCCCGACAAGGTCTCTCGCCGAAGGATCCTGATCATCGATGACGTGCTGACGACCGGTGCGACCCTCTCCGCCTGCGCCTTGGCACTGATGGAGGCGGGCGCCGAGAGTGTCTCCTACTACACCCTCGCCTGTGGCGAAAGGACGATATGACGGACGAGCAGAAACTACCTGAGCTGGTGGAGGACTTCCGGCAGTACCTCACACTGGGACGAAACCTGAGCTCCAATACGATCCAGAGCTACACCTTTGACCTCAAGCACCTCTACGAGTATGCCGCTGACCGGAGACTGGAGGTGCTACAGCTCACCTACCCCGACCTGGAGCACTTCCTTGCCTACCTCGCCGACCTGGGACTTGATGCCCGGAGCATGGCACGGGTGGTGAGCGGGGTGAGATCTTTCTACCGGTACCTCTTCGCCGAGGAGATCATCCCTGCCAATCCGACCGACCTGCTGGAGGTACCGCGGATCGGACGGCGCCTGCCGGAGGTGCTGACGGTGGAGGAGATCGACCGGCTGATTGACAGCATCGACCTGAGTACGGCTCACGGCGTGCGCAATGCTGCCATGCTGGAGCTACTCTACAGCTGCGGGCTGCGGGTCAGCGAGTGCTGCGAGCTAAAGTACGAGCACATCTTCCTCGAGCATAAGTACCTCCGCGTGATGGGGAAGGGGAGCAAGGAGCGGCTCATACCGATGTCCGACACGGCGGTGGCGCGGATCGAGGACTACATCCCGATCCGGCAGGAGATCCACGAGAAGCCCGGATGCCGGGACTACCTCTTCCTGAGCCGTCTCGGTCGGCCACTCTCGAGGCAGATGGTATTTATGGTGATCAAGGAGCTGGCTAAGGAGGCCGGCATCCGGAAGCCCATCTCCCCGCACACCCTACGCCACTCCTTTGCCACCCACCTGCTGGAGGGCGGCGCCTCCCTCTCCGCCATCCGGGATATGCTCGGGCATGCCGACATCGCCACGACGGAGATCTACACCCACGTCGAGCTGACCGGACTCCGCGACGAGATCCTCACCCACCATCCCCGCAATAAGTAATTCCCTCGTCAGCCGCGTCTTGGCGGAAAAAGGAGATAGCGGATCTTGCGAAGGAGATACGGTAGACGCCCCACCTCCAGCCCAGGGATACGGAAGTGGTGCTCTCTCGCAAAGCGACGGATATCTGCTATCATCTCCTGTCGATCGGCCTGCACCGCCTTGTGTCGATCCGGATCAAGCAGGAGTGATCCCTCATTTCGCCTATAGAAGTACTCTGCACCGGGGACGGTGACGATGCGATCGGCGTAGTAGACCGCTCGGAAGGAGAATGGCAGGTCCTCGCAGTATCGGCCGAGAGGGAAACTGAGCTCGTGCTCTCGGATAAGATCGGTCCTGATCAGGTAGCGCCAGGCGTAGCCCCACTTGCCGACATAAGTAGCGCGCATCTTCTCCTCCACATCGGAGAAGACCCGCTCCTTGGTGAAGAGCTGTGTGTACTGCGGTGCCGCCTCATTGACCATACCTGCGAAAGCCATATCGGCATCGTTCCGCTCAGCCGCCTCTACGAGTCGCTCGTAGAAGTGACTGCTGATCTGGTCATCTACGTCGAAGAAGTGGATGTACTTCCCCCTTGCCTCACGGATCCCTCTGTTGCGGGTATAGGAGCTGCCACCATTCTGCTCATTTCGGAGGACGGTCACCCCGGGATGGCGCGAAGCCCTCTCTACGGAGCCGTCACTGCTACAGTCGTCGATGAAGAGCACCTCCAGCTCCTCATAGTCCTGCTCGTGGATGCAGTCGAGGCAGCGGTCGACGTACTTCTCGCCATTATAGCAGGGGATGATGATCGTGACAAGTGGCTTGGGATTCATGGCTTGAGTTCTTCTGTAAGATCGGTCTGACGAGAGGCAAAGAGCCTGCGGCGGAGGTACTCGAGTCCGAAGCGGAGGAAGCCGCCATTCACCCCCGGTATGCGCTCGCCCTTCTCCTCCGCAAATCGGCGAACCTCCTCCCGTGACAATTGCCTGTCTCTCCTCCGCCGCAGCTTATGAGCCTCGTCCCGGGTGGTCAGGATCGAGCCCTCGTTGCGGATGTAGAGGTACTCGGCATCAATGGCGGTGGAGACCTTTTGTGCGAAATAAAAAGCTCGGATGGTAAAGGGGATATCCTCCATAAGGCGTCCCTCGGGGAAGGTGATCCGGTGCTCCCGTAGCAGTGAGGTGCGGAAGAGGTAGAGCACCGAGTAGCCCCAGCGACCGGGATAGGTAATGCAGTACTTGGATCGCCCGGTATAGGTCTTGATCTGCGAGAAACGCTGATTATGGTAGTACCGCCCTTGGAAGACCGCACCGCCGATCACGATATCCGCACCGGTAGCCTGTGCTGACTCTGCCATCCGGAGGTAGTAGTCGGAGCTGACCCGGTCGTCGACATCGAGGAAGTGGACGTACCGCCCATGCGCCAGCTGTATCCCTCTATTTCGGGTGTAGGCGAGGCCTCTATTTGAGTCATTGGAGATCACCGTCACCTCCGTATACTCCGCAGCGAGGGCGACAGAGTCATCCGTACTACCGTCGTCGATCAGCAGCACCTCTAGGTCTCGGAAGCTCTGCCGCCGGATCGAGTCGAGGCAGCGATGCACATACTTTGCCCCATTGTAGCAGGGGATGATCACGGTGATGAGTGGAGTCATATATCTATGGATCTGAAGCGCTCGGGCAGCCTGACTACCCGCTTGCGACCGGGCATGAGTGGCTTATTCCAGGCAAAGAGGGGGCGAAAGAGTCTCTGTAGGCGGCGCGCCCTTCTCAGGATTCGATCTGCGTCAATAGGTGTGCGGGTGGAGGTGAAGTGAATGGTCCTCGCACGTCGGGAGAGGTGATTTCCCCAGTCCACACCCCGCTCGCCCTGCCGTGCTTTCACCATCTCGAGGTCGCAGTAACCGGCATGGATCAGGTAGAGATCGGGAAGGATGTGGAGGTTGTGCCCCCTCACTCTGTGGAAGCCGCTTCCCCAGTCGAGAGGGCGGGTGAGGATGCAGCTCTTAGTGTAGCGAGCGGTTAGCACGGCATAGCGACGCTGCTCGAGGAGGGAGCGATCGGGATCCAGAGGAGCCTCTTCGTCAAGTCGCTGTCCCAGGTCAAGTCCCAGAGCTGAAGCGTGGCTCTCCGGTCGGTGCTCCGAGAGGTACTCCCTCAGAGAGAGACCGGTCCGAGGGTCGGGCACGACGAATTCGTCACTGTCGGTCCCGAGGATCAGATCGTACCCCTCATCGAGCAGATGATGAGCTAGTCTCGTCAGGAGTCCGATGCGATACTTATCGCCTGCCGAGCGAGAGAGAGACCGATGGGGCAGTTTCGTGATATGGACCTCCTCCGGTGTGCCGACTGGGATCTCCTGATCCTCCCCATCGAGGTATACATAGAGGTGATCGTACCCCAGCTCTCGTCCGTAGTAGCGGATCCATCGGGAGAGGAAGAAGGAGTCGTTACGCGCCATCGTCACAGCGGCTATCCGTATCGTATCACTCATCGCATCAGTCGCTCTGTCAGGTCGGTCTGACCACCGCGTAGGCGATTGGAGACCTTGTGCAGGAAGTAGGAGATGAGGTGGGAGTCTCGTCCCGGTCGGCGATGCACCCCGTGTGCAGCGAGGAAGGTCTTGACATCCTCCTCCGCAAGATCATATCCCTCGGCAAAGGCTCTCCTCACCTCCGGATCGTCCGACTCCGTCAGAGAGTCCGCCTCGTAGCGGTAGAGATACTCCGCCCGGGGAGCAGTCGCCACCTTATTGGCATAAAAGAGTGCCCGGACGGCAAAGGGCAGATCCTCCACGAGTCGTCCGACCGGGAATCGAAGATCCTCATGACGGCGAATAAAGTCGGTGCGGAAGAGGTATCTCCAGACCACACCTATCTTGCAGACATAGGTGACCCGAAGCTTGTCCATCGTCCCTGTGTAGACCCGAGGGGTGCGGAAGATCTGAGACTTCTCCGGCACATACTGGTAGACGAAGCTACAAGCGGTGACGTCTGCCCCGGTCTGCTCTGCGCGCCGAACCATCGCCTCATAGAAGTTGCTGCTCACCTCATCGTCGACGTCGAGGAAGTGGAGATACTTCCCCTTCGCCTCTTCGATGCCTCTGTTGCGTGTGTAGGAGACACCCCGATTGGTCTCGTTGCGCAGCAGTTTCACAAAGGGATACTTCGCCACCGCATCAGCCGTCTCATCCGTACTGGCGTCATCGATCAGTAGCACCTCCATGGGACTATAGCTCTGCCTCTCGAGGGCGGAGAGACAGCGCCCCACCACCTTTGCCCCATTATAGCAGGGGATCACCACAGTGACTAAGGGACTCATACTACTCTGATAAAATCTGTGTCAGGAAGCGCTCCCACTCATCGGTGATCGCATCTATGTCGTACCGGTGCGACCACTCTCTGCCGGCCCGCGACATCTCCTCCCGCCCGGCATCGTCCTCCATCAGTCGGGAGAGGCTCTCAGCGTATGCTCTGAGGTCAAAGGGGGGAACCATCACCCCCAGCCGCCCCTCATCGGTGACATCCCTGAAAGCGGCATAGCTGTCGAAGGCGATCGGCACCACGCCATACTGAAGCGCCTCGAGGATCACGAGGGGCAATCCCTCGTAGCTGCTCGAGGAGACCAGGACCGCAGAGCGGCTTAGGTAGGGCTGCGGGGAGCGCACGCCCTCGAAGTGGATCCTCTCCAGATGGAGTGTCTCCGCCCGCCTCCTCAGGTCACGCTCCACCCGCTCGTTTCCCCCTCCCACGATGTAAAGCGACCAGTCCGGGAAGCGATCCTGTATCATCCCCCACACATCCAGCAGGCGGTCGGTTCGCTTCTGACCGTAGTCGAAGCGTCCCACATAGAGGAGCATTTTCTCCTTAGGAAGCTCTGCCGGTATTTCGGTCGGGTCGTAGGTGTTGGGATTGGAGATACTGATCAGCTTGCCCTCCGAAGCGTTACCTACCAGGTCTCTAAAGATCGGTACATAGGAGGGCGAGAGAAGCACGATCGCATCGCCGACTCTCGAGATGAGCCGCCACTGTCGGAGAGCCTTGTGGCGCCGGAAGAGGTACTCCGCCCGGTGGAGGAAAGGAGGTGTCCGGCGCTTAAACTTGTACATCGTCGGATCGGTGTGGATCTCAAAGACAAGTCTTGCCCCCAGTCGGTCGGCCACCTCGGCGAGAAGCAGTGCCAGCCGACGGCGGTAGGCATTGTGGCAGACGATCACATCGACGTCGTGGACTCCGAAGTACTCCACCAATGCATCAAAGTTAGCCTTGGAGCGAATACGCTGCTTATCCGGCAGAAGGAGGTTCTCAAATCCCTCTACCGAGGGATAGCCCTCCTCCACGGCTGCCAGACAGACGTGGTGCCCCCGGGCGGTAAGCGCACGGGCAACTCGGGCACCGACCGCTTCGATCCCGCCCATGACCGTATTGAAGGTCCACCAATTGACAAACGCTATATTCAAAACTCTCTACTCTGACTTTTGGTGCAAGTTACTCATAATTACCGAGAGGGCATACGCCGAAGTTCCCCTCAGACCTGCGCCCCCAAACTAAACCCGGTAATAGTGATCACTAATACCGGGTTTAGAATTCACAGACCTCTATCCCGCTCGATACGATACTCCCCGGCGCCTGCATAGGGGATGAATGCGGGATATGTCGGGGGTGTGGTGTCAGAGAGGGGAACCGGCGGAAAAGTCCCTGCAGGATCGATCCGGCGCGTGATTAACGACGGCTCTCAAATGCGTCACCTCTCCTCTTGCCCCGGGATTACCGAGACCAAGAGAGAGATAACCCTTATATTTGCGGTGAAGTATCAGGCCAGCTACTCGCAAAGCCACCGGTGATATGAAGATAATAGACTATTTCAAGAGACTGAATCATCGTCGGCTGTCTCGCCGACAACCACGGAAGCATCAGAGGGCTGCCGCCGTCTGGTACGGACTGATAGACGATTACTACAAGGGGAAGGCTAAGCACTACGAGGTGATGCCGAAGCACCCGGAGTTGGTGGGGGAGAAGATCATCTGGCAGTACTGGGCACAGGGTCTCGACGAGAGTAAGCTCCCGGAGATGATCCGCCTCTGCTACGCCTCGGTGGATCAGCGCAGGGGAGACTACCGGGTGATCCGTCTCTCGGATGAGACGGTCAGCGAGTATATCGATCTCCCTCCGATCGTGGATCAGGTGCGGCAGTCCAATCCTGCGATGATGATCGCCTACTACTCAGATATACTGAGGCTGGCACTCCTCTCCGCTTACGGAGGCGTGTGGCTCGACTCGACGATCTTTATGGCCGGACCGTTTGAGCCTTACTATACGGAGCCGGAGTTCTTTATGTTTCAGAGAGATCCCTCGGAGCCGCTAAAGAAGTACTGGCGGGATCATCTGCCCTTTGCCTTCGACTGGCGAGAGGAGTATCGGACCAATGTGCAGAATGCGATCATCTTTGCGAAGCCACAGTCGGAGGTGATCGGCACGCTGCTGGATATCCTGATCCTCTACTGGGAGAGGAAGGAGGATCAGAAGTTTCCGGAAGTGTACTTATTCTTCCACATACTCTTCGACTGCCTGGTGGGGCGAGAGGATGGTCGGCTCCATGACCACAATTGCCGGAGGATCAGCGATACGAATGTGGAGATCCTGCAGCGGATGATGTTTGACGACTGGCCCGCCAAGTACGGCACGACGGAGGAGATCCTGGAGCGATACCACCTGCAGAAGATGACCTTCAAGGTCGATCACCCCACCTACCTCCACTTAGTGGAGCTCTTAGAGGAGTCCGGTCACATGCCTTACATTTAGACTTAGCGGGCGGTCTCGTCGGTGTCGGAGAGCAGGTCGGAGAGGACGAAGAAGCTGCCGCCGACGAAGAGCGTCCGGACAGAGTGCGCCCGGCAGTAGTCGATCGCTGCACGGTACGCCTCCCGCACATCCTCGATCACCAGCACCGGCTCGATGCCGTGCGATCGCGCGTGCTCGGCAAAGTCCGCAGCGCTCATCGCGCGCTCCACATGAGCCCGAGTGCAGATGAGATGCGTCTCCCTCGGCAGCCGCTCCAGCACGTGGTCGACATCCTTGTCGGCCGACATACCCAGCACCACGGCAAGCCCTCCGTCCCCGGCCCACGTCTCGAGCTGAGGACCGAGGTAAGCCCAGGCGCCGATATTGTGCCCGGCGTCGATGAAGATCCGCGGGTCGCTCTGCCGGATCATCTGTAGCCGACCGCTGAGACCGAAGTCTGCCACCCGGGCGACTCCCTCCCGGACCATCTCCGGGGTGATCCCATACCGATCGCGGATCAGCTTGATCGTCTCGAGGACGGTCCCGAGGTTCTGCAGCTGGTATGCTCCCATGAGTGGCAGATCGATGGTGCCAAAGGTCTTTGTCTCCACACGGTACCCTACCCCCTCGATCTCCTCGTGCGACAGGATCTCATCCGACCGATCCGCCAGCGTGAGGGGTGCCTGCTCCTCAGCTGCCTTAGCCCGCACCACCTCCAGCACAGGCTCATCGATGCTCCGCCCCAGCACCACCGGGGTATGAGGCTTGATGATCCCCGCCTTCTCATGAGCGATCTCGCCGAGCGTATTGCCGAGGAACTGCATGTGATCCATGCTCACATTCGTGATCACGCTGACGAGGGGGCGGAGGACGTTGGTGCTGTCGAGCCGACCGCCCATACCGACCTCCACCACGGCTATGTCCACCCTCTCATCCACAAAGTAGCGGAAGGCGAGCGCCGTGGTAAGCTCAAAGAACGACGGCTGCAGGTGGTCCCCCAGGTCGTGGAGAAATTGCTCCACAAATCGGGTGATGTACTCCTCCGAGATCATCTCCCCATTGATCCGTATTCGCTCCCTGTAGGTGACGATATGGGGCGAGGTGAAGAGCCCCACCTTCAGTCCGGCAGCACGCAGCACGGAGGCGAGGAGGTAAGAGGTAGAGCCCTTACCATTGGTCCCCGCCACATGGAGAGCGGTCAGCTCCCGATCCGGACGGCCACAGGCGGAGAGGATCTCGCGCGTCCGCTCCAGCCCCGGCTTATAGGCCCTTCCGCCCTCGATCTGATAGACCGGTAGTTGCTTAAAGAGAAAGTCCAGTGTCTCCTCGTAAGTCATAGTACTGCTTATTGTTTCTTGGTCGTTGGTTTCTTAGTCTTGGGGCGGCGCTTCGTCGCCGGGTGCTGGCGGTCGTAGAGCTGCCGGAGGTACTGCCCTGTGTAGGACTCCTTGCACTCCATCAGCTCCTCCGGAGTGCCGGCAAAGACGAGGTGTCCCCCCTCGAGACCGCCCTCAGGCCCCAGGTCGATGACGTGATCGGCGAGCTTCACCACCTCCAGATTGTGCTCCACGATGACGACGGTGTGCCCCGCCTCCACCAGTCTGCGGAAGGTCCCCATCAGCGTCCGTATGTCGTGTATGTGGAGGCCGGTGGTCGGCTCGTCAAAGATGAAGAGGCTCTTCTCCGTCACCCCGGCGAGGTAGGAGGCGAGCTTGAGTCGCTGACTCTCACCGCCAGAGAGCGTCGACGACGACTGCCCCAGATGGACGTACCCAAGCCCCACGTCGCTCAGCACCTGCAGCCCCTGCAGGATGGAGGGGACCTCCTTAGCCTCCTCCGTGAGAGGGGTGAAGAAGTCGATCGCCTCCTCGACGGTCATCTCGAGGAAGTCGTAGATATTCTTGTCGTGGAAGGTCACCTCAAGGATGTCGTCCTTGAAGCGCTTGCCGTGGCACTCCTCGCAGAGGAGCCGCATATCAGCCATAAACTGCATCTCCACGGTAACATAGCCCTCGCCCTGACAATTTTCGCACCTACCGCCCTCGCGATTGAAGGAGAAGTCTCCCGGCCCGAAGCCCATCTGCCGAGCCAACGGCTGCTGCCCCATGAGCGACCGTAGATCGTCGTAGAGGTCGATGTAGGTGGCGGGGTTGGAGCGCGAGCTGAGGCCCAGCGCATCCTGATCCACATACTCCACCCTGTCGACGGCATTGAGATCCCCTCTCAGCCCCTTCATCTCCAGCTTGACGCCGGAGAGGCCGTAGAGCAGATACTTGCTCATCCCCTCGTAGAGCAGGTCCTTCATCAGCGTACTCTTGCCGGAGCCGCTCACCCCGGTGACCACCGTGATCACCCCGAGGGGGATGGAGACATCTATATTCTTCAGATTGTGCCGATAGGCGCCCTTGATGTCGATAGTGTGGGAGAAGGGGTGCCGCTCCTCCGGCCACGGGATCATCATCCGCCCCGTTAGGTACTCCACCGTCAGGCTCTTACTCTTCCGTGCCGGCAGTTCCTTTGGACTCCCCTCGTAGACAATCTCACCGCCGAGCCGTCCGGCGAGTGGCCCTAAGTCGACAAGGTGGTCCGCTGCGCGGATCATCTCCTCATCGTGCTCCACGACCACCACGGTATTGCCGGCATCGGTGAGTCTCCTGACGATGTCGATCAGGAGGTGGCTGTCCCTCGCATGAAGTCCTATCGAGGGCTCATCAAGGACATAGAGCGCACCGATGAGACCCCCACCGAGCGAGGTGGCGAGATTGATCCGCTGACTCTCGCCCCCAGAGAGGGTTCCCGAGACGCGGTCGAGGGTCAGGTACCCGAGGCCGATGTCGACCAAGAGCCGCACCCTGCGGCGGAGCTCATCGAGCAGGCGCGCGCCCACCTTCACATCCTCCTCCGGCAGCTTGAGCGCATCCAGCCAGTCTGCCAGCCGGCTCACCGGCATCTCCACTAAGTCGCCGATGTCCTTGCCTCCCACCTTGACATAAAACGCCTCCTTCCGCAGCCGTCGCCCTTGACAGTCGGGACAGAGCGACCGACCCCGATAGCGCGCCAGCATGATCCGGAAGTGCATCTTGTGCTGATTTTCTCGCAGGAAGTCAAAGAAGTCATCGATCCCCCAGACCCCTTTGCCGCCATGCCAGAGGAGGTTTTTCTCCTCCCTCGTCAGCTCGTGGTAGGGGGTATCGAGGGGAAATCCACTGTCCCCTGCCTGGGTGATAAAGCGTCTTTGCCAGCGAGACATCTTGGGTCCGTGCCAGCACTGGACACACCCCTCACGGACGGAGAGGGACTTGTCGGGCACCACGAGGTCCTCGTCGATTCCCATCACCATGCTGAAGCCCTCACAGGTGGGGCAGGCACCGATGGAGCTATTGAAGCTAAAGAGCTTGTCCGTCGGCTCCTCGAAGACGATCCCATCCGCCTCGAAGCGGTCGCTGAATGAGCGCACCCCGTCTCTCCAGACGATCCGGCAGTCGCCATGCCCCTCAAAGAACGCCGTCTCCACCGAGTCCCCTACCCGACCCCGGGCAGCATCGGCATCACTCTCCACCCGCAGGCGGTCAATCACCAGCAGCATCTCACCGAGCTGCCGGGCGGAGGGGAGCTCCTCCTTCCCCTCCACGAGATCATTGATCCGCTGCACCTCGTCCCCGACCAGCACGCGCGAGTAGCCATTGGCTCTCAGGATGGCGAGGTGGTCCATCGGTGCCCGATCGTCGGGGATGAGGAGCGGGGCGCAGATCATGTAGGGAGTGCCCTCTCCGAGGGACTGGATAAAGTCGACCACGTCCTCTGTCGTCTCACGCTTCACCTCCTCCCCACTTATGGGGCTGAAGGTGTGCCCCACCCGGGCGAAGAACATCCTCAGGTAGTCGTAGATCTCCGATGAGGTGCCGACGGTGGAGCGGGGGGTTCTATTGGGGATCCGCTGCTCGATCGCAATGGCGGGCGGGATGCCGAGGATATAGTCCACCTCGGGCTTTGCCATCTTGGCGACAAACTGTCGGGCGTAGACGCTCAGGCTCTCGACGTAGCGCCTCTGACCCTCCGCATAGAGGGTGTCAAAGGCGAGCGAACTCTTTCCCGAGCCACTCAGACCGGTGAATACGGTGTAGTGGTCCCTCGGGATCGAGAGGGAGACATTCTTCAGATTATTGACCCTGACGCCATGCGCCACGATGTACTCCTCGGTGTCGGTGGGATCTGTCTGAGGGTCTTCTTGTATAGTCTTTTTCGCCATAGATGATGCTGCTGGTGAGGCTCCGACATCAGCCGGAACCTCCGTAGGTCATTAGCCGGTAAAGGTACCCATTTTTGCCGACCCCCACCCACCCTCGAGCTCTTGCCTGCAGGGGTGATGTTTTTGGATTTTCCCGAGGTCTCCCGGGTAAAAAGACGAGCACCCCTGTCGGGGTGCATCGTTCACAACTCTTCACAATGAGTGAATAGGCTTCTGTACCGCTCAAATGCGTCACCCGTGGCTCTTGCCTGTGGCGAAAAACTAATACCGATATTAGACTTCTCTAATACCGATATTAGTCGAGCCTAATATCGGTATTAGTTTTCTCTTTTACCGGTATTAGATTTCGCTCTCCTCAGGGCGGTGCGGCAGAAATCGTTAACTTTGTCATCCACAGATGACGATTTTAGGAAGAGAATCCATGAGAGAGACCAAGATAGACTTCATCCGCCATACCCGCCTACGCAACGTAGACGGCTCCTTCTGCTACGGAGCATCCGACCTGGATGTGGCGGAGAGCTTCCGGGAGGAGGCGGAGAGTGTGAGGCGCACCCTCGAGGGACGTACCTACGATGCCACCTTCACCAGCCCGCTCAGGCGTGCACGTAAGCTCGCCGCTTACTGCGGCTACGAGACTGCGACGGTAGATCCTCGGCTGGCGGAGCGGAACTTTGGCGAGTGGGAGATGAGGCCTTGGGAGGAGCTCTACAGCGAGATCCGCCGACAGCCCGACCTACTCCTCCTCGAGGAGCGAAATCCCGAGCTGGTGACGCCTCCGGGAGGGGAGAGCATCGATGAGATGCGATGCCGAGTCACCGACCTCGTGGCGGAGGTCTGCCTCCATCCGGAGTGGGAGCGGGTCGCCTTCTTCTGCCACGGTGGCGTGATCAATATGGGGCGGTGGATCAAGGGGGTGATCGCCTTCTCTGACCTCTTCATCGACATACCCCACTACGGCAGCATCACCACTCTGAGCTTCACGCCCGAGGAGCTTGCGCATACCGAGTAAGCGACACTTTTGGTACCTTTACATCACAGATAACCAATCAATCAATGGGGAGAGATGAGTAATAGATCCACAAGACCCTGTCCGATAGGTGGCAGCACCGACTGCTCCACGGCACGACCATTCTTCATCGGTATGATCGTCGGCATCGTTGTACCCTGCACCGTGACACTGCTGGTCGATCGGTGCATACGGCGATCCCGGGAGAGCTGCCCGCCTGTGTGCGAGCGGCATATGATGTATGACGACGGCTCTCTGGAGCCCGAGCTATTATCAGAGAGATGACTACGAAATGAAAAAGAGAAAGTTCCTCACCCTCGGCGGACTCATCGCCATCGCAAGGAAGCAGGTGGGCAGGATGTCCGTAGAGGATGTAAAGAGGTATGGAAAGCACTTTAGCGAGCTCGGGCTCAAGGAGAAGGTCCAAGAGGTGGCACGTCTCGCCGGCGAGCAGATCCTGCTCCCGGTGCTGCGCCTATGGTACGTCTTCCGCGCCGACAGCACCCCGGCAGTCCGTAAGGCTTATATTGCCGGTGCGCTGGGATACTTCATCCTGCCGGTCGACCTGATCCCCGATGCGCTGGGACTCCTCGGATTCTCCGACGACCTCGGCGTAGTGCTAATGATCACGAAGTGGGTCAGCGAGCTGATCACACCCGAGATCGAGACGCAGGCGCAGGCGACCTACCGCAAGCTTACCCCCTGCCTCCACTCAGCCGACACCCACTTAGTCACCCACGAGTAGGCCCTCCGACCGAGGAGCTACTCACTGTCTCCCTCCTTCCGGCTAAAGGCTCGAGGGAGGATCAGGTTGTCCGGCAGCTGAGACTCGTCCCCGATGGACTGCCAAAGGAGGCGCCGCACCGTCGCCGGCTCCCACCCGACTATGCCACATCCGATGAGAGTGAGGTAAAAGGTGTTACGCGGGTGCTGACGCACGTATGCGATGAAGCGCCTGAGGCTCTCTGTGAGCTGCTCCTCAGTGACCCGATGATGGGTAGCATCAAGCGTCGGGATGGCGTAAGTCCTCCCCGAGGGTCCCTCACCCATTCCCCACTCCGCACCGAAGCGCTCAAAGGCCTGCAGTGCCGCCCCACCGCCATGGTGGCCGAGGGCATTGGAGCCAAAGACAAAGACCTCGTCCGGACCGAGGGCGGAGATCAGGTCAGGGGTATATCTCTCACGATTCATAGGCACAACTTTTTAGGGTAAAAAAAAGAGCGCACTACGCCGGTCACGGGGACCACACGTAATGCGCTCTTTGCGTTTGTTTGCGACTTGGACTGAAATAGGGGATCAGAAGCGGAACGTGAGTGAAGCGACCATCCGATTGGTCACCGTACTCATCGCCGCACCCTCTGAGGAGATGCCGGGAGCCAGCACCTGACCCGACTGGTCCTTCACTTCGCCCGTGCCGGGGAAGGGGAAGACCCGCTCGCTAGCCTTGCCCCTCACGTAGGAGAGGTCAAGGGTGGTCCGACCGAAGAGTCGGCAACCGATGCCGGCAGAGATGGTCTGGTAGCTATCCCGTAGCACCGCATCGGTGATTGCACCGCTCGCGATATAGTCGTAGGCCATCACATTGCCCTCCTGGGGGCGGATGCCCTCCGACTTAAGTCCTCCATCGGAGTAGCTGTAGCCGGCACGCAGGTAGAAGCCACTCACAGGGCGGATCTCCAGACCGACGCGGTGGGTCAACTGACTGCCGTAGTCCTCCTTGAGGAACTGGTTGGCGTCCTGGAAATCACTTCCCTGCAGGCGGGCGGAGCCGAGGTCGCGCCAGTTGAAGTCGTACGTCACCATACCGTAGCCACCGAGGAAGACCATCGCGCTGGCGGTCAGGTCGCCCGGAAGCATCAGGTTGTAGGTGTTAGTCATATCGTCTGTGCCATTGGTATAGAGCGGCTCGAGCTCTCCCTTGCCATTGGTCCTATTATTATTGTACCACTGGATCGTGGTGGAGAAAACCTCATTGTAGCGACCAAATTGCGGCGTATTGTAGGAAATGCCGATACGACCGAAGTCGCCCACGGCAGCCATCAGCCCGAAGGAAGCTCCGACAGTACCGCCGGCAACAGTCAGACTATTCCCCAACTCGGTGTAGTAGACTTGATTCTCGACATTATAGTTTGGCTTGTAGGTGTAGTGGAAGTCCTCCCGATACACAGATGACCGTGCATAGGCTGAGGATGTAGTCCGGAGGGTGGCTCCGAAGTAGACCTTGTCTGCCCAGCTGCCGCCGATGGTGAAGTCGTACATCTTGCGCGACCCCTTCTCCGAGACATTGAGCCGTCCGGCATCCGGCTTGAGGTACGTCACATTGGACTCGGCATACTTGTCGGGAGCAAAGGGATTGATCGCCGCATAGGTTGAGGGGACGTAGACGTCGTCATAGCCCGGTCTTGTCTCGATGAAGCCACCATTGTAGGCCATTGTGCCGAGGAAGTAGGGCGAGCTGGACATATTTCTCAGAGTATTGTAGGGCGCACCGACGAGGGTCGCCTTATTGGCGATATACTCCGAGAGGCTGTACTCAGGATTGACGGATCTCATCTCGTAGTCCCGGTCGTAGTCGTAGAGGGAGCTCATCGAGGCACCCATGACCACTCTCCAGTCAGACGTGGCGAGATAGGGATTAGAGATCGGGAAGATGATGCTGAGGTGGTCGAGGTTGCCGACCCACCTGCTCATATCGGCTCCCTCCTTATCCTGCCAATTGGTGGAGCTCTTGACGTGACCGACATTGAAGCCAAAGGTCACCTCGCTCGAGCGGTAGAGCCCGATGCCGGCAGGGTTGACGGAGACCGCAGTAGGATCAGCGCCCAAGGCCCCGACGGCATTGCTCATACCCTGAGCACGCGCCGTACCATAGGTCTCCCGCATATTATTGCGGTAGACATCGGTGGGAGCCTGCGCCATAGCGACACTCACCCCGAGCAGAAGCGAGGTCGCCAGGAGGGGAAGGACTATCTTATTGCGTGACATTGTAGTATAATCTATGCTGATGAGAGGGGGAAGGCCCCTGATGATTAGCGGCGACCGCCTCCGGTACCGTTATTGCGCGTGGTCGTAGTCGTCGTGGTCGTGGTAGAGCGAGACGGCGTATAGGAGCGGGACGGCGTGCTGTAGGTACTGCGTGAGGTACTGTAGCTGCTACTTGAGCTGTTGCTTGAGCCGCTATTCCACCGCGAGGTGGTCCGGTTGGTCGAGTAATTCCCCCTATTGCTGTAGGTATTCGCCCGAGTGGTGCCGATGGTGGGACGGCGACCGCCATTGACGTAGCGGGAGTTATTGGACCGGGTATAGCTTACCCCATTTCCGCCATTACTCCAGCGGGACACATTGCCCTGACCGAGAGCGCGGCCATAAGTGGCGGCGTGGCGGTCGTAGTAGCTCTCCGTGCGGCGTGCGCCGGGCGTGTAGCGACGTGAGAAGTCTCGGCTGTACCAGCCATCGTAGTAGCCACCCCAGTAACCACCGCCATAGAAGCCGTAGTCGTAGGGATAGTAGCGATAGTAAGGTCTTGACCACGTGTAGCCAAAGCTATAGTAGCCACCCCAGGGGGAGTACCACGGATCATACCAGGGGTCATACCACCCGGGATAAGACCAGCGGCCGGCGTACCACGGGTCGTAGTAGCCACGACCATAGACCCCGCCATACCAGGGATAGTAGTAAGAGGAGTACGCACCACCCCAGCCGTAGCCTCTATAGCCGGCATACCAAGGGTCGGTATTGATGGTGATGTAGACGCTGCTGTTGCGATCCCATCCCCTACCGTAGTAGCTCCGGGACCAGGGGTCGTACTCATAGTCATCCATGACGTACACCCTCTGCACGTCATCGAGGACGATGCGACCATCATCCTCACCATTGAAGCGTCTCATCCGGGCAGCGTACTTACCTCCGTTGCGAGGCGTATCCAAGTTGTCCAGATTACGCTCCATATCCTCGACCGTGACCTTCATGCCACGGCGATTATACCAGTCTGTAGCCCGATCCCGGGCCTTTAGCTGAGCATCGCGTATGGAGTCGCGCTTAGCCTGGCGCTGTCTCTCCAGAGCCATCTCGCGGGCATATGCCTTCTTAGCCTGCTGACGTGCTACCCGAGCCTTAGAGGGGGTCAGGTACGCATCATCCTGCGCTTGTCCGACATATCCCACAGAGACTGCCGCCAGCATTAGCGCGGCAGTTAGTATCCGATGTAAAGCTTTCATATCGCGTCGTTAGTCTAAATAAGTTATACTCACCATCTCTTCTGTGGACAAGAGTGTCATGGGATACTCAATCCCATCTGCAAGGTACGAAAAAGTAGGATACTTCGCTCTATACCGCACACTCTCTATCTACTACTTGGATCAAATTGTGAGCCAATAGTTTAACCACGCCCACTCTACAGCTCAGAGACTGATTGAGAGATCTACTCCTAAGGTGAGCGGAGCGCCCTTCTGGAAGAGATCCTGACCGAAGAAGCTGAAGTAGAAGGGGTGATACTCCGTATTGAGCAGGTTGCGGCCCCAGAGGGTGACGTCAACGAGACCAAGCTGGACTCCGGCGCGCGCTCCGAGGAGGGAGTAGAAGTCCTCCCGTACCGTATTCTCCGGATCACGATAGATCGGTCCGACACCGCTGTACTCCACGGAGGCGTGTACTGCCTTGAGGACTCTATGGTCAAGTCCCTTGTGGTAGCTCAGGAGCGCGGAGGCGGTGTTCTGTGGCATATAGGGGACAAAGTTGCCTGCCATATCTACCTTCTTCTTCTCGCCGGTGGGGCTAGTCACGCTCGCATGCCAGACCTCAAACTTCGAGGCGGCATATCCGTAGGAGGCTGAGGCACGCAGACCCGGGAGGATCTGCCATGCCGTGGTCACCTCCACGCCGGTGCTGCGACTGCGTCCCGCATTGTCCACATACCGACCGGCACTGGTGGTGACGAAGCGGGTGATCTGCTGATTGGAGATCCGGGTGTCAAAGACAGTGGTGGTCAGGAGGAGGCGGTTCTCAAAGAGCCGAGCCCGGAAGCCCACCTCGTAATTGATCCCATACTCCGGCTCGTAGGCGGCAGACTTGGGGTCCGATGGCACGATCGGCAGATTGTCCAAGTCGATCGGAGCAGGGCGCCCCGGCTTGGCCCCGGGCTTCGGCATCAGGCTGGCAAAGGCAGCCTGCATAGCCGTCTGCGTCATCACCTGATCGCTGTATCCGCCCGTCTTGTACCCGCGAGAGACAGTGATGAAGGCATTGAAGTCATCAGTCAGATCGTAACTCAGTGCCAGCTTAGGCAGAGCGACGAGGAAGGTCTGGGAGCCGTGATCCTTCACACGCCCTCCGATCGGCTGGGGCATGCGCATCGTCTTGCCCCCGCGGTTCATCTCCATAATGACCTTCGAGGCGAAGTCACTGTCGTAGTCAAAGCCCTGATGCTCGAGGTCGACCCGCAGCCCGGCAGTCAGTGTGAGGTGAGGGATGACGAAGTCAGCGATGCTGCCCTCCACGTAAGCGGCAACGCCGCAGTCCTTCTTCCAAGACTGATTGTTATTCAGCGCCATCTCCGTGTCAGCAAGCAGCTTACCCGGCATCTTGATCCCCCTCTTCGCCATCATAGCCATGGCGCGATTGAGCTGGGGCTGCACCAGCTTCTGCAGTCCGTCGGGGTAGATCTCCACCGGGGAGAGGTGGTCCGAGTGGAGGTAAAAGGCTGAGAGCCCCGTGGTCCAGTGGAAGCGGCCCTCTCCCTTTGACTTCAGTGCCAGCTCCAGCGTCGTGGCGAGCTGCTTCTCCCGCTGATTGACCGAGAAAACGTCCGCCGGGCTGTAGTCCTGATCCATATGGATCTTGCCGTGGAGGTACTCCACGCCACCGGTGAGGTGGAGATCCGCCTCGTCTCCGGCATAAGTGTAGCTAATCCGCTCCTGGGTGGAGAAGCGCTTGTACGTCCCGGGGCGATTGATATTAGGTGCCATCACCTTGCCCGTCTCGGGATCCTTAGGAGCGTAGGGGAAGGCGCCCTGGTCCACTCCGTCGGCATTGGCTGAGAGGATCAGGCTATGAGCTCCCCGTCGCCACTCACTGCGTATGGTCCCGCCGCCGGTGAGGGAGCGGTCAGACTTCTTCCCATCGTACTGATTGGTGAAGTAGCCACCGAGGTACTGGACATAACCGCCCACCGTCACTCCCCACTCCGGTGAGAGTAGCGTGCGGTAGATCGCCTGTCCCCGTCCGGTCATATAGCTCCCTCCACGAAGCAGTACCTCCAGCCCCTGCTTCTCAAAGGGGCTGACCGTCCGCACGTGGATGTTGCCGGCCATCGAGTTGCGCCCATAGGTGGAGCTTTGGCTGGCAGACATGACGCGGATAGAGGCGGCATCGAGGATATCCTTCTTCAGCGTCTGAGTAAGCGTCGGCACGCCATCGATGTAGAGGGAGGCGGCGGAGGAGCCACTACGCGAACCGATCCCTCTGTAGTAGATCGGGGCGTTGTATCCTGAGCCGTAGTCCGGGATATAGAGTCCGGGGACCAGCGCTGTCAGGTCGGTCATATTCTGCAGGTGAAACTCCCGCATCACCGTCGGCGTGATCATCGTGACACCGCCCGGCACACGCCAGAGCTCATTTGCCTCCTTTACCAAAGGAGTCTGCGCATAGACCTGCACCTCCTCCAGCTGTCGCGTCTCGAGGCTGTCTATAGGCACCTCGTCTCGATCGATAGGGGTTACGGCAAGAGCGGCCTGAGAGATCGCCAAAAGGGACAGAGTGTAGATGAGTTGTTTCATGGGTAGTTATTTACCGGCATTGTCAAAATTAAACTCTATTTCAGACTGCAAAGATAGGCAAAAATAAGAGTCCCCAGCCCCCCAGGGCACCACAAGAATAGGGGACAATAGGATTGAAAAGTTTCTGTACTTTTGCACTCAATAGAGTTAACTGCGCATTTTTTCATCACAAGTGAGACAAGATATGATCGAGAAGCCATTGGTGAAGTTCTTCGAGGAGGCATTCCGTAAGCACTGGATCCGCCCGGCACTCTGCAACTACGACTCCGGGACCATCTATAGCTACGCGGATGTGGCGCGTGGGGTGGCTAAGGTCCATCTCCTCCTTGAGGCCTCCGGCGTGACGAAGGGGGATCATGTGGCACTGCTGGGCGAGGACAGCGCTGAGTGGTGCGTTGTCTGGCTCGGTGTCGTCACCTACGGGGCGGTGCTGGTGCCGATACTGCCCGCCTTTACCCCCGAGGATACGATGCACCTCGTGGACCACTCCGACTCTGTGGTAATCTTTGTCGGGCCGGAGCATATCTCCTCCCTTGACTCCAAGAAGATGAAGGCGATCCGTGCCACCTACCGGATCGATACGCTCGCCCCCCTCCCGGACTTCACGCCCCACAAGGAGTGCCGGTCCCTCGATGCTGACCGGCTGATGGCGGAGCGCTACCCGGAAGGCTTCCGCAAGAGTGACGTAGTCTACGACAAGGTGTCCAATAGCGACTTCGTCCTCCTGAGCTACACCTCAGGCACTTCAGGCTTCAGCAAGGGCGTGATGCTCTCCGCGAATAACCTTGCCGCCAATATCAATATCACCCACACGCGGAACGTCTTCCGCCCCGGTCAGCAGATGCTCAGCTTCCTGCCGCTGGCGCATGCGTATGCGCTGATGTTTGACTTCCTCTCTCCGCTTACCGCCGGAGCTCAGATCTACATCCTCCGCTACAAGCCCACCCCGTCGATCCTGATCAAGGCTCTGCAGGAGGTGCGGCCCCAGGTGATCCTCTCCGTGCCGCTCGTCCTGGAGAAGATCTACAAGAGCATCATCCTCAAGAAGATCAACGCCTACTCTCACGCCGTCAAGACGATCATCGGCATCCCTGTGCTCAACCTCCTCGTCTACAAGCGCATCGGAAAGATCATGATCGACACCATGGGCGGGAGGGTCGAGCAATTCATCGTCGGGGGAGCGGCGATCAACGACCAGGTAGAGAAGTTTGTCCTCAATACCGGCTTCCCCCTCACGGTCGGTTACGGCATCACCGAGTGTGCGCCACTCATCAGCTACGTCCCGCCGAGGGAGCACAAGTACAGTAGCTGCGGCAAGGTGCTCCCCGAGATCGAGCAGGTGCGCATCAGCCCGGTGGAGGGGAGCTTCCAGAGCGACTCCTCCGGCCACGAGGTGGGCGAGGTGCAGGTACGCGGGGAGAATGTCTGCCTCGGGTACTATAAGAATGAGGAGGCGACCAAGGCACTCTTCACCCCCGATGGCTGGATGCACACGGGCGACCTCGGCTTCGTCGATGCCAATGGCTACGTCTACTTACGCGGTCGGAGCAAGGCGATGCTACTGACGGCCAATGGGCAAAATATCTTCCCCGAGGAGATCGAGTCGCTCTACGGCTCCAGCCCACTTGTCTCGGAGTGTGTGGTGGTGCAGCGAGACACCAAGCTTGTCGCCATCGTCGTCCCCGACTACGATGCACTCAAGGCCGAGGGTAAGGTAAAGGAGAAGGAGATCACCGAGGTGATGAATACCCTCCGCGACATGATCAATCAGCGACTGCCGATGTACGAGCAGGTGAGTGCCATAGAGTTGCGGGAGGAGCCCTTCGAGAAGACCCCCAAGCAGAGCATCAAGCGCTATCTCGTCAAGTAATCCCCGCCTATGCATCCTCTACTGAAGCCCTTCTGGGCGATCTACTACTGGCTCATCTTTGTGCCCCTCTTCGTCCTCGCCACGATCCTCACGTCAATCCTCACGGTGCTCGGCTCTGTGCTTGGCTGGAGGCGGGGAGCCACCTACCTCCCCTCCCGTATCTGGAGCAAGCTGACGATGACCCTCCTCTTCTCTCCCGTCACGGTGCGGGGTAAGGAAAATATCCCTGATGAGGCGGTCCTCGTGGCACCCAATCACATGAGCGCCCTCGATGTCTTCGTCATGGGCGGCTACCTCCACATGCCGTGCCGCTGGGTGCTCAAGGCCCCGATCCGCAAGATCCCCTTCGTCGGCTGGGCGTGCGAGCAGATCGGTTTCATCTTCGTGGACCATACGCCGAGCGGTGCCAGGCGAGTGATCAGCGATGCCAAGGCGACGATCGCCGAGGACTTCAGCATCATGATCTTCCCCGAGGGGACACGCTCCACCACCGGGCGGGTGGGACGCCTGCGTAAGGGCGTCGCCAGCATCGCCCTCTCCACCGGTACGCCCGTGCTGCCGGTGACGATAAATGGCACCTTTGAGGCACTGCCCAAGGACCACTACTTCGTCCACCCCCACCGCATCACGATGACGATCCACCCGCTGATCCGCACCTCCGGCTACAGCGAGGATGCCGAGGGGATGATCCGCCTCACCGATGACCTCGCCACCGCCATCAAGAGCGGCATGTAGCACCGGCTTACAGCCCCGCCTTATACCTCCGCCACTCTCCGGGTCGTACCCCGAAGAGTGGCGGAGGTGTCTTTCCTACAGCCCCCTACCAAGACCTTTGCAAAATGGTCTTTCGCCGAA
>NZ_KV793798.1:82888-89421 GCF_001808555.1 Porphyromonas sp. HMSC065F10 | reverse complement strand
GCAGATGGGGTATTATGAAAAGGCCTCCTACCCTGACCTGAGTAATTTGTGCCGGAGAGGTACTCAGTAGTGGGTATTTTCCATCGGTCCGTGAAAATTGAGGGGCTCTATTTCGTACTTTTGCCCCAATAAGGGGATAGTTTCACTCCTTTTATGTTATCAGTTCGAAAAGTAGATATGAGAGTAATCACCAAAGTCATCATCACCGGCATCGTCCTCGCACTCCTCGGAGGCACTAATGCGGTGGCACAGGAGCGAGTCGAGCAGGAGCGGGTCTTCCCAAGGACGGGCATCCACGGGAAAGATCTGCTGGATCGCCTCACCTTGTCGGGGTATGGCACTGTCAATTACCAGAATTACCTCACCAAGGAGCGCGACCCGTACCTCAAGGACCGCCTCGACCAGGAGCGCTTCGCTCTTTATCTCAAGCTCCGCTTTACGGATCGGATCCGGATGAGCAGCGAGATCGAGTTTGAGCACGGAGGCACCGGTGCCACGATGGAGTTTGATGCTCTGGAGGAGGCCGGTGAGTACGAGATGGAGATCGAGCAGGGCGGTGAGGTAAAGCTGGAGCACCTCTACCTCGACTTCCTCACCCACGAGATGGCCAATCTCCGTGTCGGCCGCTTCAAGCTCCATATGGGGCTCGCGAGCAGCCTTGACCGACCCAATAAGTACTTCACCGTACTTCGTCCCGAGGGCGAGGATGCGATGATCCCCCTCGGCTGGTACGAGACGGGCGTGATGCTCTTCGGAGGCTTTTTCCACAATAGACTCACCTACGAGCTGGCTGTCAGCTCCGGTCTCGACTCCAGTGGTTTCTCGAGCCGCAACTGGGTCAAGAGGGGGTATCAGACCCGCTTCGAGATGCCGGTGGCTGAGGCGCTCGCCTACTCGCTCCGCATGGACTACCACTTCGGCCGCTTAGGCGAGTCCTTTGTCGGCTTCTCCGCCTATGCGGGAAATACGAACCCCAATCGCCCCCGATACGATATGGAGAATGTGAAGGGCTGGCTCAAGGTCGCCGGTGCTCACCTGGCAGTCAACGAGGGCAACTGGCGCTTTCACAGCTCCCTGCTCTGGGGCGATCTGCAAAATTCGGACAACATCTCCTTCAAGAACGCCCACCTCTCCAAGCACCTCAATGCCAAGCGCACCGCCGTCGGCAAGCAGGCACTCTCCGTCTCGGCAGAGCTGGGGTACAATGTCCTCCCGCTGATTAATAGGGAGACGAAGCAGAGGCTCTACCCCTTCGTCCGGTACGACTACTACGACACGATGTTCCGCACCTCGGGCGATGTGATCAAGCTCGATATGTGGAGCCGCAGCGTCATCACCGCGGGGCTCAATTGGATGATCACCCCCGGTCTCGTCGCCAAGGCTCAGTACACCGACCGCACCTATGGGGACAATTACATCGACCCGGTCTCCAAGCAGGACATGGGGCACAAGACCAAGGAGCGGGAGCTGCTGGTCGGACTCGGTTTCTCTTTCTAATTGAATATCAACAAATTATTACATACCTACATTATGCGTTTTACTAACATCTTTAAGGCAGGGCTCTGCCTGTCCCTGATGAGCAGTTCTCTGCTGCTCTCCTCATGTGATGGTGACAAGCCTAAGAACCCCGAGAAGCAGTTTGACACCTCTCTCGTGATCGCCAATACCATCGACATCGTCACGGTCCGCTCCTTTGCTGACCTCACCGCTCAGGTTACCGCACTCGACAAGGCTTGCATGGAGCTGAAGAAGAATCCCACGCAGGCCAATCTCGACAAGGCGCGGGAGCTGTGGAAGGTGGCCCGCAAGACCTGGGAGCAGACAGAGGCCTTCGGCTTCGGTCCCGTCGGCGAGCTGGACCAGGACAATCAGGCCTCTGAGGGGGAGGATAATTACCCCCTCGACATCGATCCCAATATGGATACCTGGCCGGTCGATGTCAGCCTGATGAACCAGACCATCGCCTCCAATGAGCGGATCACTAAGGAGACCATCGAGAAGCACAATGAGACCCGCGGTTTCCACCTCCTGGAGTACATCCTCTGGGGTCCGCAGAGTAGTCCCTTCACCATCGAGACGCTCCAGGGCAATTCCCGTCTCCTGGAGTACCTCGTCGCCGGATCCAACGATATGAAGAGCGTCTGCGACAAGCTGACCACCAAGTGGCCCGCCTTTGCCAAGATGATCAAGGCGGCCGGTAAGGGCAGCAAGGCTTATCCCACCACCAAGGCAGCCATCGAGGAGATGGTGACCGGCATGCAGGACATCGTCGACGAGGTGGGGAAGGAGAAGATCGAGTTCCCCCTCAATGGCGGTGGTCCCACCGGCAGCGTAGAGGGCGGCGATACCAACAAGGACGGCAAGCCCCACTTCGAGAAGGAGGAGTCTCCCTTCTCCAATAACTCGCTACAGGACTTCCAGGACAATCTCCAGAGTGTCTACAACCTCTACACCTGCAGCTACAAGGGTCAGTCCGGTGCCTCCATCTCCGACCTGATCGTCAATGTCTTCAAGAAGCCTGAGCTGGACAAGAAGTTTAAGGCTCAGATCATCAAGGCTCAGACGGCGCTCAAGAACCTCCCCGGCACCTTCACCGAGTGCATCGAGCACCATCGTCCTGAGGTGAAGAGTGCTCAGGCAGAGGTGATCAAGCTCTCCGAGATCCTCGAGAAGGAGATCGCACCGCTCGTCAGCGACTCTCAGGGCGAGATCTAAGCGATGACCATGGGTACAAAAGAGTGGATCGCCATCGCCTGCGGAGCGCTGACCCTCACCCTTGCGGGGTGTCGTCAGGAGCCGGCGGTGGAGCCCGATCCCTACGACATCGTCGCCCACCTGCGTCCGGGCGGTGCTGGCACGACCAATATGTCCTCCAGCAAGGCTTACGGCCAGCCGGTCGATGGGATGACGGAGGAGCAGACCCAGAAGTTTGATCATGGCGACTATATCTTCGAGCACCAGTTTGTGCCGAGCGGAGACGTCATGTCCGGTCTCGGACCGCTGTACAATAATCACACCTGCGATCAGTGCCACCCCAACGAAGGTCGCGCTCCCTTCCCCCGCAATCTCAATCAGCCGAGCGGCTTCTTCCTCCGCATCAGTAGCGGCAACGATCCCGTTTACGGGCACATCGGTGTCCCCGGCTTCGGCGCCCAGCTCCAGCAGCTCGCCATCGACGGTGTGAAGCCCGAGGCGAAGTTTCACGTCGAGTGGTCGCAGAAGGTGGAGGTCTACGACGACGGGACCAAGGTGGTTCTCCACCGCCCCACCTTCTCCATCTCAGACACCCGCATCCCGCTGCCTGCCTACTACATGCTCTCGCCCCGTATCGGTATGCCGACATACGGTCTGGGACTGCTGGAGGCGATCCCCGAGGAGGAGATCCTCTCACATGCCGACCCCTACGACAAGGACAATGACGGCATCTCCGGCAAGCCCAATTATGTCTGGGATAATGAGTATAAGAAGGTGCGCATCGGTCGCTTCGGATGGAAGGCCAATACCTCCTCCGTCATGGAGCAGACCTGTCAGGCCTTTGTCAACGACATGGGCCTCACCAACCGCCTCTACCCCGTGGAGGAGGACTGGGATCGGCAGGGCGACGGCGATCCGACCACCTACGAGGTGCCGGACGACGTGCTGGATGCGGTGGTCTTCTACGGCAGGACGCTCGCCGTCCCTGCGCCGAGGGGGCTCGATCGCCCTGTGGTGAAGAAGGGGTACAAGCTCTTCGACGAGATCGGCTGCGCCAAGTGCCACGTCCCCACGATGCACACCGGTCAGACTGATGTGGCGGCACTCTCCGGTCAGACCATCTACTGCTACACCGATATGCTGCTGCACGACATGGGCGAGGACTTGGCGGATCAGCGTCCCGACCACCTGGCCGACGGTCATGAGTGGAAGACCCGCCCGTTGTGGGGCATCGGTCTCACTTATCCGGTCAATAGGTACGAGTTTTACCTCCACGACGGTCGCGCCCGCAGTCTGGAGCAGGCGATCCTCTGGCATGGCGGAGAGGCTGACCATGTCAAGCGGAAGTTTAAGGCGCTCTCCAAGGACGACAGAGACGCCGTCCTCGCTTTCCTAAGAGCACTCTGAGTTGAGCAGAGACTTACAAATGAAATGGAGGAGAAGAGCCGGTGGGGTCACATTTGCCCTGCTCGCTCTTCTCCTTCTTATCCTCGCCGGCGGCACCGTGATGGAGAGGGTGCAGGGGCACGAGGTGGCGATCCGTCAGGTCTACGGGGCGCCCTGGATGATCGCCCTTTGGTTGCTCGCCGGGCTTGGGCTGCTCTGCTCTCTCGTGAGAGGGGGAAGGAGACTCCCCGCGGCTACGCTGGTCCTCCACGGCTCGCTCCTCCTGATCCTGGTCGGAGGACTCTGCACCGCCCTCCTCAGTCGGCAGGGGAAGATGATGATCGAGCGGGGAAAGCCGGTGGAGCGCTACCACCTCTCGGGAGGGACAGCGACCGACTCACTCCCCTTCGCCCTCACCCTGAGGGACTACGGCACCACCTACTCCGATGAGGGGGGAGCCTTTCCCTCCGACTACTACGCCGTCGTCGAGGTGGAGGGGGCTACCTACAGACTCTCGATGAATAAGATCCTGCGCCACCGGGGCTACCGCTTCTTCCTCCATGCGCTCTCCGACGAGAGTGACGAGGTCTCCCTCCTCGTCACCTACGATCCCCTCGGGATGTATCTCGTCTACGCCGGCTTCGTCCTCCTGATCCTCGCCTTCCTGATGCTGATGCTGCAGAGAGGGGGGCGCTTCCGGCGGCTGCTGAGGCGCACCCTGCTGCCCCTCGTCCTCCTCTGCCCTCTCGCCGCCTCGGAAGCGCATGCAGAGGAGCCGGCGGTATACTACCGGGGGCGAGTCGTGCCACTCTCCACCCTGTCGCGCGATATTGCCCTCAAGACCACAGGATCTGCTCGAGGGCATAGAGAGCTGCTCCGCCGCTGGGTGACCGACTTCGACAGCTGCAAGAGAGAGCCACTGATCCGGATCAAGGGGCGCGAGTTGAGAGAGCAGACCCACCTCCCCGGACGGGTGGCGCTGACCGACCTCTTCTCCCCGGAGCGTGGCTATCTCCTCCAGCCTTACCTCAAGGCGTACGACGAGGGGGACGACTCTCCCGCCACCCGTCAGGCTGTCGCTGTGAGCGAGGCGGTGGAGCTTGCGTTCAGCATCCGCATGGGAGAGACCCTCTACCTCTTCCCCACCCGCACCTCGGCGGGTAAGGTGAAGTGGTATGCCGCCGGATCCCCAATAGCACCGGGCGAAGTGGCAGAGCGGGACAGCCTCTTCATCCGCACCTTCATGCCCACACTCATCAGCAAGCGGGACAGTCCGGCTGAGTACCGGCAGCTGATCGATGCGCTGATTGCTTATCAGGATCAAGTCCCGGAGGTGAGGGCAAGTCGTCCCCGACTCCACGCCGAGGTCCTGTACCACAGTGTCCCCTATCCGCTGATCCTCTTCATCACCTACTTCGTCCTTGCACTGCTTGCACTCACGCTTCCGCGGATCTTCTCGGGCAAAATGGTGCGGTGGGGACTCCTTGCGGGGCTCCTCTTCCTCACTCTCTTCATCGGCTGCCGTGCCTACATCACCGGCAGAGTCCCGCTGGCGACCGGCTACGAGACCTCTCTGGCGATCGCTTGGTCGATCACGCTCCTTGGGCTGTTCCTTGTACGGCGTGTCGCTCCTCTCGGTGCACTCTGCATGGGCGGGGCAGGGTTCTTCCTCCTCGTGGCGCACCTCGGTATGTCCTCCCCTGCGATGACACCGATCATGCCGGTGCTCCACTCGCCCCTGCTGAGCCTCCACGTGAGCGTGCTGATGATCAGCTATGCGCTCCTCTCCACCACGGCGGCGATCGGGCTCTACAGCCTTCTCGGGCGACAGTCGCGGGAGCAGATGCTGCGACAGAGAGACCTCAGCCTGCTGCTCCTCTACCCCGCGCTCCTGCTCCTCATCATCGGCATCGTGATCGGCGCCTACTGGGCCAATGTCAGCTGGGGGAGCTACTGGTCCTGGGATCCCAAGGAGGTGTGGGCGCTGATCACGCTCGTTGCCTACTCGACACTCCTCCACGAGGGGCTGCTGCCGTGGCTGCGGGACCCGCGGCACTATCACCTCTGTATGGTCCTCCTCTTTGCGGTACTGCTGATGACCTACTTCGGCGTCAATACCCTGCTCGGCGGGCTCCACTCGTACGGGTAGGCGAGGGTTCCGGTAAGACCCACATGCCCCCGCAGTGCATCCAGGGGTGACGCATTTGAGTTTATAGAAGACACTCTACTCATTGAGAAACGTGGTGAACGAAGCACCCCGCCAGGGGTGCCCGCTTTTTAGCCCGGATGTCAAGGGGCGCAGCCCCGAAGACTCCGGGTTACCAACGGATCCCCTAACCCGCACGACCCCGCTAGGGTGTCGCACTTACCAGTTAGGCAATCAGTACGACACCCTAGCGGGGTCGTATACCTTATATGCGTCATCGGTTCCCGGGGTCTTCGGCACTTCGTGC
>NZ_KV793798.1:62447-82788 GCF_001808555.1 Porphyromonas sp. HMSC065F10 | reverse complement strand
ATCCCTCCGGGGCTTCGCCCCTGCGGGATCGGTAGGTGGTTGCAGCAGCACGGAGATCAGTCCATGGGATTGCACAGCGACAGGGGACATCACCTTTGCCGTTAAGCTCAGATGCCCCCCCTGCGGTGCATTTTACACAGGAGACCTATCTTCAGGAAAATGGGTAATTTTGCAAGAGTGAGGGTACGTTTAATGCTTAGATACTAATGAAGACCTTTGCAAAATGGTCTTTCGCCGAAAAAGCCCCGCTTTTTCGGCAGGGACTTTGCAGAATGCCCCAGATGCAAGGGACTGAGAGTGAGGGCGAAGGGAGTGTGCTTACGCACATGGCCAAGCCCGAATCTCGAATGTGACGCCGCAGATGGGGTATTATGCAAAGGTCTCTAATGGATTAATGATATGATAGAGACACCTTTCATCAAAGCCTACGAGAAGTCGTTTGCAGACTCTTGGGCGCTGGCAGCGCTGACCAATTACGACACCGGCAAGACCTTTAGCTACGCTGACGTGGCGAGAGGGGTGGCACGCACACAACTGCTCCTCGAGGCCTTAGAGGTCAAGAAGGGGGAGCGGGTGGCGCTCATCGGTGAGGACTGCGCTGAGTGGTGCATCCACTGGCTCGGCATCGTCACTTATGGAGCGGTCGTCGTGCCGATCCTGCCCGCCTTTACGGCTGAGGATGTGGAGGCGATCATCAACCACTCCGACTCAGTGGTGGTCTTCGCGGACGTTGAGCACCGGCAACGCCTCTCGATCGACCATCTCCCCGAGGTACGTGCCTTCGTCGACATCATGTCGGGCAACGTCATTCCCGAGATGACCCGAGAGGAGCGACTCCACAGCATCGATGTGGAGGCACTCTTTACCGAGCGCTACCCGTCCGGCTTCACCAAGGAGGACATCCACTACGACGGGGTCTCCAATGAGGATGTCGTCCTCCTCACCTACACCTCCGGCACCTCCGGCACCAGCAAGGGCGTGATGATCACGGCGAATAATCTGATCGCCAATGTGGTCGCCGCTCAGGAGAAGAAGGTGGAGCTCCCAGGCGACGTGCTCCTCTGCTTCCTCCCCAATGCGCACGCCTTCTCCCTCGCCTTCAACGTCCTCCTGCCACTCTCCGTCGGCGGACACGTCTTTATCCTGCGCTACAAGCCTACCCCCTCGATCCTCGTCAAGGCGATGAAGGAGGTACGCCCCCACGTGATCCTCGCCGTGCCACTCGTGCTGGAGAAGATCTACGCCAAGGCGATCCTCCCCAAGATCGAGGCCAATATGATGGCTCGCCTCGCACTGAAGATCCCGCTGCTGAATAAGGCGATCTACGGCAAGGTAGGCGATACGCTGCGGGAGACCTTCGGTGGACGGCTAAAGTTCTTCATCGTCGGTGGCGCAGCACTCAATGACGAGGTCTCCGACTTCCTGATGAAGGCCGGCTTCCCCCTCACCGTCGGCTACGGCATGACCGAGTGCGCCCCGCTCATCAGCTACATAGAGCCCAAGCGCTACCGCCACGGCAGTGTCGGCAAGATCATGTCGATGATCCAGGAGGTCCGCATCGCCAAGGCGGATCACGTCGCCGAGGACGCTGAGGGGCACCAGGTGGGCGAGATACAGGTCCGCGGGGAGAATGTCTGCAAGGGCTACTACAAAAATCCTGAGGCCACCGCTGCACTCTTCTCCGCCGACGGCTGGCTCCGCACGGGCGACCTCGGCTACTTCGACAAGGACGAGTACCTCTACATCTCCGGACGCATCAAGGCGATGATCCTCACCTCCAATGGGGAGAACGTCTACCCCGAGGCGATCGAGGAGAAGTACAATATCCACCCCTACGTCGCCGAGTGCGTTGTCGTGCAGCGAGGTGAGCGCCTCGTTGCTGTCGTTTACCCCGACTATGCTGTCTTAGAGAAGGAGCAGAAGGAGCCCAAGGCAGCACTCGAGGAGGTGCGCAAGCAGATCAATACCCTCCTCAACCCCTACCAGCAGATCTCTGAGGTGGAGCTCCGTGAGGAGGACTTCGAGCGCACGCCCAAGATGAGCGTCAAGCGCTACCTCGTCAAGTAAGCCTCCCCCAAGGAGACATCTAATAGGTATACAGAGGTCGCAGGTCGGGTCGTCAGTCCCCCACCTGCGACCTCTGCCTATATCATCCCCAACCTCCCCCCCCTTAGCAGACGAGTCGAAACGGGGAGGATGGGCAAAAGGGATCGTCAGACATCGCTGCACCCCGCCAGGGTCGCTCGTAATGATGATCTCCAGAGGAATTAATGCACCTGCGGGATCGGGTTACACCCCGCGAGGAGGGCAGAGCCCAAAATTTCAAGTCTGCTTGAGATTTTGATCGCCACGGCGAAATTTTCAAGTGCACTTGAGAATATCTTCATAAAGCTCCCGGATGACCTCTTGTGTATCCGACCAAGCTCCGCCTCCAAACACTCAAATCACCCGAAGACTGCTGCAAATATACCACACCCGGCAGGGCATATTGTCCCTTTGGGTCTCCACCGACCCTGATCAGCCCACTATCCGACACTTCTCCGACGAAAGACACACCCCGGACCCACCTACAGATCAGGGGTGACACGCTAGTGGCACAGTAGCCATTGATCTCATCGTGATGAGAGGAGGGAGAAGCACCCCTTGTGGGGGTGCTCGCTCCATGGCCTCGGGTCGAGGGGCGCAGCCCCGAAGACCCGTGGATCAGCCATCAGAAAAGACCGCGACCTCGCTAGGGTGTCGCACCGATTGATTGAGTACAATGAGCAAGAGCGACCCACCTCATCTGCCCACATGCTAACGCAATATAGGGGGCGCATCTCACGAGTTACGCTATAGCTCGTAGTAATCAGATGGGTTAAAGTCATCAACAAACCTTGGGATACGCAATCCCACAATAGTACCATGCAGTCCCAGGTGGTTTGGGAGAGGGAAAACCTTCTCTTCCCTTGGCGTACTCACATAGAGTGCGCTGCCGGAAAAAATAAGAAACTCCCCCTGAAGCCCATGTACCAGCATTTGCCGAGAGCTTGAGATGCCAAATCCTCTATTTACAGAGCCTGCAGTATTCTTTGTCGACAGCCGCCGGTTAATTGTCGTCTGAAGAGCCTGAGCATCTGTACTTCTGTCATCTAATAGTTTTGCTCTCCTATAGCTTCCGGGGATAGTTACGCCATTATCAAAGATGCAGATATCCATATACCCTTTGCGGGCATAGTCTTGACAAATTATCCCACCACCATGTGAGAAAGAGTGCTCAATGACGTTATCCAATATCTCCGAGATCAAATAATTAACACCTGTGAAGATCCTGCCACTTAAGTCAAGTCTAGATCTTAACAGATTGACCACAGCAGATCCGACTGACGTCACATGTGCCCTTGATCTCTCGCCCAGAAGGGGAAATCGCATAATTGGGATATATGACTTGTCTCTGTAGGATCCGAGATACTCCTCGATGTCACCCAATTCTTCAGTAGAGATGCCGCCTTTATCAAAACAGATCGTACATAGGTAGCTGCTACGTACGTCTAACTCAATACGTCTGGAAGCCAAAGGATCAAACTTCCTCGCAAGAAGTGCAGATAAGAAAAGAGGGGTTGCGAAAGCCCCCTCCTCAAATGTTAGTACATTATCTGTATCCGAACTTCTCTCAATCCTCTCAAAAATCAAGAGCGCCTCTCGGAGTCCACTCAAAAACTCACTCCCCACATGGACTGAAGCGTCTATAATCATAGACAGGAAAGCTCATTCAGGTACAAGGTCAGCTCATCCATATTTTCCACCTCTTGGATCTGGACTTGAGAGGATGCGCCCCGACTAATGGGGACCTGAGTTGCCTTGACCGCATCGAGAAGTCGCGATAGCTCGCCCGTCATATTAGTCACCCGTGCATGCCTCTCAACAATCAGCTTATTATAGAATTCATCCATAAAGCTCCGGCTCGAAAACTTGACACCGGAGAAGTCAAAAGTAACCTCTTCACCAGCAGGCATAGCATCATAGCTGGTAATAAGTTCCTCCACGCTACTACGAAGCCTTAGGTAAGGCTGCAAAATGTCGCAAATTACAATTTTCCTATTCATAATACACTGATTGATAAAGCCAAAATGAACATCGTACTTCTCTTACTTCCACAAATGTAATGAAAAGGAAAACACACAACAAGAGAAAAGATCACGACCCCGCCAGGGCGTCGCTCGCAATGGGGACCGCTAGAGGGAGCGACACCCTATCGGGTTCGTATATATAAGGCGTATCTCAGGAGACCCGGGGTCTTCGGCACTTCGTGCCTCGACACCCGGGCTATGCAGAAGTGACCCCTACCGGGGTCCCCTGCCAGTCAGCATATTGCGAAATAGCGCCCTCGGTGGGGTGGCACCCCTTACGAATGTCGACATACTGTGTAAGCCGACAAGTTTGGGCAAAACTTCCGACTCGTCCGACTTGCGGGCTGCACCCCTTGTGGGTGCTCGCTCCATAGGCATCGGTCATCCGCGTAGCGGTGACCGATGTACAGCGCCCCACCCTGCCCCTCGATCCCGCCAGGGCGTCGCCGACCATACATCTCCTTTCCCGCCGACCCGCAAGGGGTAAGCAATAGAAATTTCAAGCACACTTGAAATTTTGATCGCAGCGGAGAAATTCTCAAGTGCACTTGAAAATACCTACATTTGTACAAGCATTTCAAGCACACCTGATATGATTGCGTCCATACGTAAATACAACTTCTGGGATAAGCGCCCTATTGACTTGGGATACCCACGCACATTCTACACGGAGAAGATAGGTCAGTACATTGACATCCAACTGATTAAAGTATTGGTAGGTCAGAGACGTACCGGGAAGAGCTATATCCTAAGGCAAATAGCAGCACAGCTGATTGCTGACGGCACTCCTCCCAATGATATTCTGTATATCAACAAGGAATACCTTGAGTTTTCAGACATTCTTGACTATCAAGACCTCGAGAACCTATTTCAGCAATACAAGAAGGAGCTCAAGCCACAGGGGAAAGTATACCTCTTCATCGATGAGATACAAGGCATTGAGGGGTGGGAGCGATTTGTCAACTCACACTCACAAGACTATGCTGAGCCTTGCGAAGTGTTTATTAGCGGCTCCAATTCCGACCTGCTGTCCGGTGAGCTTGCAACGCTACTATCGGGGAGGTATGTAGCGTTTGAGATACTCCCTTTTAGTTTTTCAGAGTTCTGCGGCATCACTCACAAGGAGCCTAATAGAGGAAGTTACCTAGACTTCCTTCAGGCCGGAGCCCTGCCGGAGCTCTTCAACCTCCCCAATGATGAGATGAAGCAAAACTACGTCTCCTCGATAAAGGATACTGTTATGCTTCGTGACATTGTCGCAAGGTATAAAGTAAAGGATGTGAAGCTCCTGGATGACCTCTTTGTCTATCTGGTCAACAACGCCTCCAGCATTATCTCCATCACCAACATCGTCAACTTCTTTAAGTCACGAAATAGGAAGACAAACTATGAGACGCTCTCCAACTATATCTCCTATCTCGAGAGTACGTTCCTCGTCCATAAGGTAGAGAGATATAATATCAAGGGGAAGGAGACTATCTCAGCCAATAGCAAATACTATCTGAATGATCTGTGCTACCACAATTATCTATACTCCGGATTTGGCTATGGGATGGGGTACTTACTCGAGAATGCTGTCTACCTAAGCCTCAGGCGGGCCGGATACCAAGTCTATGTAGGTACGAATAAAGAGGCGGAGGTAGACTTTGTCGCCATCAAGGGAAGCAGGAGGCTCTATTTTCAAGTCACGCTACAATTGACGGAGAGAGAGACCATAGAGCGAGAGTACCGCTCTCTTTTGTCGATAGAGGACAACTATGCGAAGTATGTCGTTAGCTTGGATGACTTCAAGCTCCCAACAAATGAAGGTGTTGATCATATTTCGGCTTGGGAGCTTGACAGCATCCTATAACGCATAAAGTATGGTCTAATTACCGCCCCTTGCCCAAGCCGACAAGGGGCTTCATTGTATCAGGGTTCCGCCTCCAAACACTCAAATCACCAGAGACTGCTGCAAATATACCACACCCGGCAAGGGTATTGTCCCTTTGGATCTCCTCCGGTCCTGATCAGCCCACTATTCGACACTTGTCCGACTCGTCCGACCCGTCCGACGTGTCCGACGTGACAGCGTCCCCAGCAAAGAGCACCCCTTGCGGATGCCGGCGTGCTATGTGAGCCGACAAGTTTGGGCAGGGCATCCGACGCGTCCGACAAGATAGTGCGGACTACAGGGCTGCACCCTGGTAGGGGTGCGTTGTTCTTAGCGTTAAAGTAACGATTAGCCCATCGTGCACGTACAACTTTCTTAGGCATCACCCTGACGAAGCCCAGAAACTCCCCTACCGCATCGCTCTGCTCTCATTGTGCGTTGGTATCCTCTCACTTGCCTTAGGACTGATCTGCCTCGTCATCACCATTATCAGCTAAGTCTCAGCAGCACATCTCCACAACGGAGCCTGACCGGTGACCCTCTACCAAGTCACACGGTCAGGCTCCGTGCTAATAATCAGATTGGTCTTGTCAGGTGAGCAGACTCCGGCAAAGGACCGGAGACTCACAGCACGGCACCTTTTTACATAAAAAGACCTTTGCAAAATGGTCTTTCGCCGAAAAAGCACAGCTTTTTCGACAGGGACTTTGCAGAATGCCAAGATGCAAGGGACTGAGAGTGAGGGCGAAGGGAGTGTGCTTACGCACATGACCAAGCCCGAATCTCGAATGTGACGCCGCAGATGGGGTATTATGCAAAGGTCTCATAATACTTTCGCAGGCAGAATAGAGAAAGAGGGTGCGCCGCAACTCGTGCGACGCACCCTCATAGGATTAGCGGTTAAGCCGATAGTTGTTTACAAGGGGTTTTGCTCACAAAGCTTATTGCCCTTCAGCTCATCGTAAGGAATAGCAAATACCCACTTCTTAGAGTTTGCGTCCTTTGCGATGTTCATTGCATTTGTACCTGAATTACGAACGGTGAAGTTTGTGAGATCAGCTGGGTCAAGATACTTATCATTACCAGACTGAAGTCTGGCACATACATGGCCTATACGCTTCTGATCGAAGAAAACTCCACCCTCATAGTAGAGATCAATCCACTTGTTACGTAGAACCTCAAAGGCCAAATCGTCAGCGGAAAGACCTGAAGGAACTACATACTGGGGGTCACGAGATATCATCACCTTAGTTAGTGTCTTTGAGGCCTCAGCCAATTTACCCTGACGCGCCTGAGCCTCTGCTGCGATGTAGTACATCTCACCGAGGCGCATGAAGACTGCGTCCATAACGGCATTACCGGCACCCTCAAGAGTAGCAAACTTAATCTGCTGACCAGTATACTCCCAGTCTGGTTTGCCATTTCTTAGTTCCTTGAAAAGTGTCCCACTACCATCCTCCGGGACATCATTCCAGATATCCATAATAGGTGGCAGCTGAGGCTTACCCTTTGCATCAAGGATAGGGTTACCAGCAGCGTCCCTTAGGTAATCTCGAGCGATAAACCAACGACGACGGACATCCTTCATACCCATCTTATCGAAGTAGCTACGGTTTATAGCATAAGTAGGTGCCTTAAGAGACCCGAAGTTGTAAGAATAGTGGGCACCCCATGCGGCAAACATAGGGTTCTGATCCAATGTATACTTATACCCCCAAATCCATTCGGCAGCACTAACACTATTGAAACCATTTAACAACTCATCGCCTTTCTGAAGTCTGGCAAAACCGACTTTCTCAGCGGTCTGAATAGAGAGTAATGCATACTTCTCAGCTCCCGCATAATCTCGCTTACCGAGGAGTGCTCGAGCAGCAATACCATAAGCAACAGGAAGGTTGATACGATTCTTCTCCCATATCAAGCTCTTCTTCTCAGCAGCCTCTCCCATAAGATCAAGACCTGTCTTCAAATCCTGTGTAATCTGAGCATAAGTCTCTTCCACTGTACCTCTTGCCTGAGGATCCAAGGTGGGCTCTGTGCGGATGATTATACCTAGCTCCGAGTTATCACCTCCGGGATTATAGCGAGGCGCAAAATACTGAACCAAGTTACTCATTGCGTGAGCTCTAAGCAAATATGCCTCGGCAAGCACTTCCTTGAAGTGACCTTCCGTCTCATACTGCTCCGGCTTAGACTTAGCGATCACCTTATTACAGTGCTGAATAACGGTATACCAGCTATCCCAAGCACTGAAATTCATCCCCCCATAAGGATCGACATGATCATCCCAGCGGTAAATGCCCATATAATAGGCAGGTCGAGTATTGACATACAGATCGGAAATCCAGTCAATGCGGGTATTAAGACTGTGAAGTCCATTCCCAAACCACTGACCAAAGCTGTACTGATAGAGCATGCCATGAATACCCTGCAAGATTCCCTCTGTACCATTTTTCGTGTTGACATTTGTCAGCTGTTCCTCGTCAAATGTACTGGAAGGGAAAGTATTGAGATAGTCCTTATTACAGCTTGTAGCTCCCAAGAAGAGACAAGCAGATGCAAGAGCACAAATAAATTTCTTTTTCATAGATCCAGAATAGAATCAAAAGGTTAGATTTAAAGTGGCAGTCAGCGTCCTTGCGAAACCGAAAGAGGTATTGTAAGCAGCACCCGAGTAAGAACCCATTGGATTAAGTCCCTTACGTGCAGATACCAAGAACAAATTCTCTCCCGCAATGCTTATACGCGCACCGGATACCTGGATGTACTCAAGCCAAGACTTAGGCAGATTATACCCCACCGAGATAGACTTAAGCATCAGAGAAGAAGCAGAGGTGAGGTACCTATCAGAGGTATCATTATTATACTCTCCGAACTTCCCACTATAAAGAGCAGGAATACCTGAGGGGTCACCGGGCTTCTGCCAAGCCTTCAGAGCATCGACATGGAAGGTACGACCACCATTCAAGATACGCCCCATGAGACCTGAGTAACCATAGTCATAGACCTTGCCACCCAGCTGATAGCTGAAAAGGAGGTTGAAGTCCACTCCCTTCCAAGAGAGACTAGTCCCAAATCCACCATAAAGATCCGGGATAGAAGATCCACAGAAGTGCTTTGCCGCATACTTACCAAAGTAAGTATACTCAGCTTTCTCCCCCTCCTTGGCAAGTCCCACAAAATCCTCCGAAGTAGGATCGGCCAAAGTTGGGTAGAGCTCCTTATCTATGCGATAGATAGCGCGACCATTGTCGGGGTCGACTCCGATGAATTCCCTCAGGTAGAAATCCTTGATACTACCGCCCTCGACCCACTTACTGATGCCGGTCTCGATACCCTTCTCACGGTTCTCCTCCGGGAGACGAACAATCTTGTTCTTGAAAATTGTACCATTCCAATTGACATCCCAGCGGAAGTCGTTGGTATTGATAAGATTGAGCTTCAGATCCATCTCCATACCATAGTTACGGACTTTACCAATATTCTTGTTGATAGAGCCCAGTCCTGTGGAGACGGGAAGTGAATAGTCGAAGATCAGGTCATCGGACTCTTTATTAAAGAGCTCCACCGTACCGGAAAGTCTATTAAAGACAGAAAACTCAAGCGCGAGGTCGTACGCAGTCTGCTTCTCCCATACGAGATCACGATTACCGGGAGAATTGACGCGCAAGCCAAGATCGTAATAGTTGTTTTGAGTAGAGTAAAGGGTCTGATAGGCATAATAGGTACCGAGGTTATCGTTACCTGTCTGACCAATAGACATTCTCAACTTAAGGAAATTGAGCCATTCACGAGCAGACTCCATAAAGGACTCTGAAGCGATGTTCCACCCTGCTCCAAAAGACCAGAAGTTACCCCAGCGCTTATCGGGTGCAAAGCGAGAAGAGCCATCCCTACGATAGGAAGCTGATACGTTGTAACGATCAGCATAATTATAGTTGAGGCGTCCGAAATAGCCCTCCTTGCGATAGGTAGAGGTATAAGACGAAATATCGTTCATCTTGGTGAGATTACTAAACTCATCAACACCAAGGAAGAACATATTCTCCTTAGTGGCAGACATATTACTGAAGACGGCTTCGTAGGATTCATGTCCTAAAAGAGCCTCAATGCCATGGTCGCCAAACTCCTTATTGTAAGTAAGAAGCTGATTGAAAGTCGTCACTTGATCCCTCCAGCGATCTTGAGACAGAAGTCCCTGAGGCTGGTCTCCCATTATGTTATTGAAGCGCGTCTTATTTGACTCCGCTGAGAGATCCATTGCATAATTGACTCTGAGCATCAGACCCTCATAAAGCTTAGCTTCTAAGAATGTTCTTGAAGAGATAACATCTCGCTTATTGAAGTTCTTATCAAGGGTTTGCTCATAGACAGGATTATATCGTTTCGACCATGGACGAGTCTCACTATAGTCATAAATCTTATTCCCCTTTTCATCAAGCTCATAAGAGCCATCCGGGTTGTGGCGGTGAATTGGATAAATAGGGGCAATAGCAGAGATAAAGTAGAAGGGATCCGAATAGTACCCTTTACCCTGAGCTGATTTAGTGCGTTCAATATCTGTAATGCTAAGGGAGGCGTTTGTCCCGATCTTCAGCCAATCAGTCACATTGTAAGCAATATTTGCACGGGTGGACAGGCGCTTAAAGTCGGTAAATCTCTTATATCCCTGCTCACCAAGGTAAGAGAGAGAGAGGAAGCTTGTGACCTTATCATTACTATAGCCGGAGTTGACGACATACTCCTGCCGTAGTCCGGTACGATAGAGTTGTGACTCCCAGTCGACGTCATCAGCCCAGAGAAGACCCGTAATCTCAGGATTGATCATACCATCCTTACCGACCAAGAGAGGCGAAAAATAAAGGTTCTCGGTACTTCCGAAAAGTGGCACATCGACCTTATCAAACGATCCCTTGGGACCGGTAGTCAGATCATAAAGTAAATTTCCTTTCTGATCAAACTTTAATGAATTAACATCTATGCCCACATCCGTCTTGACACCCGCAAAAGGCATATACTTCATATCATCCGAAGCATCTGCGTTAGCATATAGCCAAGCTTGCTCCGGAGTCCTGCCTAATTCATAGAGCCCAGTATTATAATATTGTCTCCACAACAAGCGAGCATAATCTGTAGCATTTACAGTCTCATAGCGCTCCTGACCACGACGGCTGGCACCGACGTTTACAGTTACATTAAACGACGGCTTACCACTATTGGAACGAGCACCGCTCTTAGTGGTAATCATAATCACACCGTTTCCGGCAGAGGATCCGTACAGAGCAGTAGAGGCAGCATCCTTCAGAATGCTTACACTTGCAATGTCTGCAGGTGAGATGTCTGCTATTGAGCCGGTATAGACCGCCCCATCAACAACGAAAAGCGGTGCGGAAGAGGCATTTATGGAGCCAAATCCACGGATCATAATACCTGCAGTAGAGCCCGGCTGACCGGTCGAGGTGGTTACCTGTACACCCGGTGCAGCAGCGGCGAGGGCAGAGGAGACGTTCGTAATCGGACGACTCTCCAGCTGCTTAGCAGTAACATTAGACTGTGCGCCCACAAGTGACTGCTTCTTGGCGGTACCATAAGCCACAACGACCACCTCGTCGAGGAGCTCGTTGTCGGGGACCATCTTGATGGTGAGCTGTGCAGCTGCCTTGACCTCTTGAGTCTTGTAGCCGACGTAGGAGACGATAATGGTGGCGCCCTGCTTGACGGTCAGCGTAAAGTGACCATCAATGTCGGTCTGCGCACCATTGGTCGCCACACCCTTCTCGCGGACCGTGGCACCGATGATCGACTGACCAGTCTCGTCGAGGACGGTACCCTTAACGGTCAGCTTCTGAGCAAAGGCGCAACTGATCGATAGCAGAAGAAATGCTAGCAATAGTTCGATTTTCCTTTTCATACTTGCTATTGAAGATTAGTTTTTATGCCCGGCATGGATGCCCCGCATCCGCCGGTTGGTTTGAAAGTTATTAAATGTGTCTTAAGCCAAACTGTCCCCTCCTCCGATGGGCGGGGTTGTGATCAACAAGAGGACTCGCACTCCCGCTTGATTAGACGACCTATCCCATACCATCGTATCACAATGTTAAAGTATTCCAACGAATATTCCCAATCAGTTTGGCTCGAAATGGTGAAGAAACCTGATTTTAACATATCAGAGGACGGGTTTCCCGCATTTTGACAAGTGTGGGTTACAATTTGATGACATCCCATTAGAATAGTCCTTAAGTAAAGCGCCCCAAACAACGAAAATACTTTAAGGAAAAGGGTGGAGGACATCAGGGGATGAGGAGTCACAGACGATCGGAAGGAGACAAAAAACAAGGGTCTCCCCTGCCACCTGTGAGCAGCAGAGGAGACCCTGAAAATAAGAAGAGGTCGTATCGTCTACGACCTGAAAGGTCGTTAGTTATTGCTCATATCAAGCAGATAGTGGCTATCCAGTCCGCTGTACATGGTGACGCCTCCACCATTGCCCCACGGGATGAAAGAAACATAGGTGGTCTCGTCGAAGAAGGTGGTGAAGTACTTGATCATCTCGTGGATACCGGTACCCTCGTCAAGAGCGCCATCAGGAAGATTCTCCCTCTGCCAATCTGTGAGATCAAGTCGATAGATATTTCCATCCACCTGAGTGAGGTTGCACTCGACATCCAGTCGCTTACCTTGTGCATTGGGCCATACGTATAGGGTGCGAACGCCATTCTTGTAGAGCCCTAACCCTACCTCCTTAACCTTAGTACCTAAAAAGGTGCCGGCGGCTGCGATAATATCATCAACTGCGGGTCCCCACGTCCAATCATTCTTCCCCCAATACCACTTATTCAAGGTGGGTAATGGGCGAATCTTTGCAGGATAATTCCCATTAATATTGAGGACAACGGAGTGGTCCTCTACTGCATGGAAAGGACTCTTGGCATCATCTCTCTCAAACGAGGAGTACTCCTTGTCCTTGATCTTGATCGGCGTTGTAGTCTTGAACCCTTTGTCAGTGGGAGAGACAGCATAGGTCTCCTCTGATCCATCCGGGCTGACGATAACAATGGATGCCTTGTCGTAATTAGCAGAGACGAGATCCCCTATGGGTCCCTGGAAGGAAAACTCCCCAACACGCTCGCCGTCAACCTCCACAGTCCTGTAACGATACCCGCTACCGGCCATAAGATAGTTGGTGAAATTAACCAGAGTACTAAGAGCCTCGCCAACACCCTCAGAAGTGGGTGCTGAAGCAAGGGGCTTCAGGATGACGGAGTCATTCATCTGCTTCATCCCTCTCATCACTACGGAGTCAGCAGTAGCGGAGAGCACCTCAAACTCGAGATCTCCACCGAAGCCCTCTCCCATCTTCTTCTGTCGCTCCTCCGCAGACCCTCTACCATCATAAAGGATGGTGGGGTCGGACAGCATGGACATCATACCATAAGTATCAAAGCTGAGGACAACACCGCGAGAAGCGGTATACTTATAGGTACTGGTGATCGGATCGGCGCTAAAGTCCGACCAGATGGTTACCTTATGGTCGGGCAGAAACTTGAATTGCAGGTCGGTCTTAAATCCTCTGCTTGTCTTATAGGTGGCACCCCAGCCATTGGTGGCGGAAGTAAGGATCTGATCCACCTGACTCACCCCCTCAAGGACACGCTGCGAAGCGGGCTTGTCGAAGACATCAGCCTCCGTCCTTGAGCATCCGACCAATGCGAGGGATAGGCCCAAGAGTGTGGCGCCAAATACTTGTATAGATGTTTTCATATTGCTTTCGTTGTCATCAATTGGTGAATTACTTCTCCTTTAATCTGAGGTCTCTATGACAGCCGTCACAGGAGAACGTACTCAATTGGTCAGCCGGGAAAGCTGCTGCGAGACCCTGAGAAAGAATCTGCTGGTCAAGAGCAGTAGGATGCAGCGTGACCGAACCATTAACGATTGTACGAGTATTGATTGTCCCATAGGCCACCTGTAAACGACGCTGAACAATGTCACGGAGTTGATCAATGTCGATGCTCCACTTCTCCGCCAGGTAAGAAGCAACAATGGCCTGCTTCCTTACGATGGCATCACGGGCGGCATTCGTCACAGAGACCATGGTGGCATTGCGGATCTGATCGATCTCCTCCTTGGTCTTGTGCTCATTCTCGGCCTTCTCGGCAGCCTCAGCGGCCTTCTCTCTTCCGTCAATGCCGGCGAGTAGCTGCTGCCATCCATCGGGTGAAAGGACGAGGTAGTAGGTGAGTGTCTCGACGAAGTCCTCATCCTTATTCTTACGAGCATAGTCGCTCACAAAACCCTCCTCACGAGATATGCGAAAACGCTTAGCAGAGTCGTCCTTGGGGTTGAACCACTGACCGGTATACTTGTCCTTAGTGATCTCCTGGAACTTATCCGAATAGAGCTTATTCTGATGAAGGATGTGAGAGAACTCATGGAACATCGTGTGGAAGAACTCGGAGAGGTCATCCTTATTCTGCCAGTGATTGATGCCGAAGAGAAGGATCTTGCGACCGCCCTCTGCCTGACCCAGCTTACGCACACCCTCGCCCTCATACTCGTACTCTCCGAGTAGAAGGATCTGCTTAGGGATGTAGGTGCGGATGAAGTCTGCAGGATCCTTATACGCCTTAGAGCCCTCGTAGACCTCTATGTAAGACTGCATGAAGACGTAATCCAGCATCTTCATAAATGGGACGACATTCTCCTCCATAGGGGGGACGATATCGTATCCATAGTGCGTCTCAATGTCGGTATATCGCCAGATGGCAGCGACGTTGTAGGGCTTGAGGATGTTCTCATCCAGCCACTTATCTGTCTCGCTCCTGTTGCCGGTCAGCACCTTGCGACCGCTGTAGTCGACATCCAACGGCTCCTCCTTCTTGCAAGAATTCATCCCCAGAGCCAAGGAGATGGTCATTGCCGAGAGAAGCAGGAAACGGCAAGTAGTATTGATATTATATTTCATAACGTTCGTATGACTAATTAGTATTACTGATTCTCGGAGGACATCAGTGACTTATCAGACTTCTCATAGCCGGGGTTGGGCTCCAGATTGTATCCCTTGGTCGAAGAGGGGATCTGGAAGGCGTAGCGGGGATCACCTGCCTCAAGGCTCACCGAGCTGCTCTTGGCATCGCGGTGGGAGAGAAGATTGTGCTCCACAGGAAGGTTGTAGTGGCGAATATCCAGCCAGCGCAGCCCCTCTTGGAAGAAAGCGACACGACGCATATCGGTAAAGGCCTTGACATATGCTGTCTGCGTCTCATCCAGCGGATAGAAGGGCTTGAATACCCTCTGGTCGGTCTGATAGAAGCTGACAATCTTATCATTAGTAACAGTATAGCGATCATCAGCAGCGGAATAGCCCTTGAAGAACTTGGTGACAAAGAGCTGAAGGGCATCAACAGCCTTAGGATATTCGCCGGTCATTGCATAAGCCTCTCCCATATTGAAGAGCACCTCCTCTGCTGTGACCAAAGGCACTGCAATGAATCCTCGACCGGTTCCGGCTTGGATATTGTCGACCCTAAAATATTCCCACCACTTGGGGAAGTTTGCGTAGAGAGTACCACCGAAATAGGGACCGTTGGGAGTGATCTCTACGCGGAGGAAATTGTAGTGATCTCCAAAGCCGGCACGAGTACGGATACTCGGGGTAAGACCGTAGCGAGAGTCAGCCACACTACCAACCCACCAGCTCATGGCCACGTTGAGGATGAGATTGGTATTCTCGGTGGGCATGGTGTAAAGCTTTTTCTGCTCGTTGTAGGAGAGGTTGCGGTACTTTGTCATGTCACGGAGCATAATGCCCGGCTCTGTGCCAAGTACAAAGTTTCCAAGCTCCACAACCTTATCCCACTGCCCCAATGTACGGTAGATACGAGTCCCGAGAGCAGCGGCAGAGGTTTTGGTCCAGTGGTACTTAGGCTGCGCATACGAGTTGCCGATGAGAGCATAGCCCTCCTCAAAGTCCTTCAGTATCCGATCATAGGTCTCCTTAAGCGTCCCACGCTTATAGCCCTTGAGGACCACGTCCTCCGGCTCAGTGGGGCAGGGGACACCCAGATACTGATCAGCCGTACTGGGGTCATACGGGCGACAGAAGGTCTGAGCCAGCATATAGATACTGTAGGCACGGATCATAAGTGCCTCGCCCTTACTCTCAGCCACTTTTCTCGCCTGGTCGGCGGTCAGCCCCTTCAGCTCCTCAAGCCCCTTCAGAGCCTGATTGGCTACGGATATGCACTCATACATATTATTCCAGTATCCCGTAGGGGTGTCCTGATACGTAGAGGATATGTACTCCTGGAAGGTATAGATCTCGCGATCGGTGGTAGGATTGGCCCAGGCACGGATACCCTTGTCTGCGGCATTGTCAGACCGAACCTCGTACATCAGGATATTTGATCTCATCGGATATCCTGAAGTAAGCAGCTCATTAATGGTCTCGACGTTATCCAGCGTGGTACGATCGTCAGGATTCTTGTCAAGCCACTTATTGCAACTTACAAGTCCCATGGCGAAGAGGGCGGAGAGCGTAACAGCCGTACCCTTCAATCGTATATTCGTTAGTTTATTCATCATATTCATTCGATCCTCTATAAGTTCCTTAGAAGCCCAGTCTCAGAGTCAGCGTGTACTGGTGAGGAGTAGGCAGTGCGACACCACCCGCAGCGGAGAATTCCGGATCCACGCCATTGAGCTTCTTGTCAGCATAGATAAGCCAGACATTGGAGGCAACGAACCTAAGCTGTGCTTGGTTCAGGAAGCCAATTTTCTCAAGGAGAGACTGACTTAGACTGTAGGTAAGGGTCACATCCTTCAGGCGGAAGAAGTCTCCCTTGGCAAGACGCACGTCACTATAGTTGTATGCAGAGTAGGCTCTCGCGTAATCAGAGGAAGCCTGAGCAGAGAGGCGGCTGTCCAGGATACCCGGGATTACAGTCTTCTCCTCATCTCCGGCCTTTACCCAGCGATTGAGCATCTCTCGCGGCATGGCATACTGATCACTATAGCTGCTGTAGAAGTCATACGGCAGACGGATCACGTTACCGGCCTGATAGGTAAAGTAGAGGGAGAGACCCAGATTGCCATAGGTGAAGGAGTGCTCCATACCGCCGGTGATGGTGGGATCCACCGGACCCTCATACTTCAGGAAGTCCAAGTCCGTATTCTGCTGGAAGTCGATACCCTCCATCGTAGCCTTCTTATGCTCGGGGTCGAGATAGAAGAGAGGCGCACCATGACTATTCAGCTTGGCAAAGGGGATGGAGAAGATCGACCGAACCGGATAGCCCTCACGAGGGGAGCCATAGGGGTTCACCAAGTCACTGACACGGGGACGGGTCTGAAGGTTGGTGATCTTATTCTTATTGTACGAGAATGTTAGATTAGTCGTCCAAGCGAACTTGCCTGCGGTGACGTTCTTGGTATTGAGAGAGAACTCAAATCCGTGGCTGTCCATATTGGCGTAGTTGGCCAGCTTGTACATCTGTCCGCCAACACCACTGGTCAGGATACTGCCGATCAGGTCAAAGCCCTTACGCCAGTAGAAGTCACCGCTAAAGCTGATCCTATTGCTGAAGAGTCCGAGGTCAAACCCTGAATTGAGCTCATACTGCTTCTCCCAGGTCAGCTCCTTATTCTCCAGCTCATCAATATAGGCATAGGTCTCATCATTCTGAGCAATGCCTCGGTAGGTCCTACCGTTATAGAAGATCGGGAGAGAGTTTCGAGCCGGTCCCATGGAGGCGGTCAGACCGTAGGTGGCACGCAGCAAGAGGTGAGAGATCGTCTGGTCAGTCGGGAAGAGCGTCTCACGGACATTCCATGATCCTGATACATTCCATGTGGGCAGCCAGCGGGCACTCATGGAGCGTCCAAGCATATTGGATCCATCGTAGCGACCGGTGAGATTCACCGTTGCGAGTCCCTTGTACGAGTACGAAAGTGCGGTGAAGAAAGCGACAAATCGGTCGTAGCTATTGTAGAGACCGAAGTAGTTACCACCGCGCTCAAGGATCTGCTTCATGAGCTTGTAGTTGGTAAAGACGGCAGACCCCTTATAGTACTGAATGCCGTAGCCATCGCTCCAGCGATTGACGCGATCAGCACTCTTTACCTCGGAACCGACGAGAGCATTGAAGATGTGCTCATCGTTGAAGGTGTTATTGTAATTGGCAGTGGTACGGAAATAATAACTCTTCATCAGGTCATCCGTATCATAGAGGAAGCCACCGAGAGGAAGGACAACCTCAGGATACGAATTAACCTTGTCCGGATCAGAGTAGAGGTAGGAATTTCTCTGGATAACGGTGGCATTCTGCGTGGCTCGATAGGCCATGGTCATATTGGACCGCTCAGTCACACGGCTCTCTGAGGTGGTCTTCACGAAGCGGGCACTACCCAGCACATTAATCTCAAGCTCCTTGATCGGCTTGTAGCCGAGATCGACCTGGAACTTTCCATCAATCTGATTGATGAAAAGGTTATTCTCTTTCAGCTCGTTGAGGATAGAGAAGGGGGCGTAGTTACGCTGATAGTAGAAAGGCGTTACCCCATCATCCTCATAGGCACGCATGGTACGGGTCGTATTGAGTGCATAGCTGAAGGGGTTAATGTCAAAGTCACGAGTGAAGGCACCGGTAAGTGGATTGACTCCCTGATTTTGAGATCCGGGTGCTTTCTGATCACGATAGCTGGCATTGGTGGAGATCTTGGCCGTCAGCTTGTCGCTAAACTTATGGCTGACGTTGAAGTTACCGGTATACCGATTCACCCGGTCGGCAATCGTCCATCCGGGATCGTAGAGGAAAGAGAGTGAGCCGTAGAAATTGGTCTGCTTGTTTCCACCCGAGATGCTTACGGAGTGATTTTGCTGAACGGATGGTCTGAAGAGGAGCTTAAACCAGTCGGTATTGCGCTCTGCGGCTTTCTCGAGGAAAGCCAGCTTGGCATCCATGGTATTAGGAAGACCAAAAGCCTGCTTCTCGGGATCCCAAGTATTGATAAGGTTACTCATAACGAAGAACTCGCCTGCATTGCTGGCGCGTCCCGTCCATGAATCATTGAGCCACCCCTTGTCGTACATCTCAAGGAAGATGTCCATCTGGTCGGCAGAGTTGATCACGTTATAGTCAGAGTAGCGAGGACGCTGACGAAGGGTAAACTCTCCCGAGTATGCAACGTTCGTGCGACCGGAGCCACCACTCTTTGTCGTAATTACGATGACGCCATTCATCGCACGTGCACCATAGAGTGCGGTGGCAGACGCGTCCTTCAAGATCTGGAAGGACTCAATATCGTTAGCATTGAGACCGGCGACAGCACTGGCAAGCAGGGTATTGGCATTACCGGTTGCCAAGTCATCTGCGGAGACATTGACCACATCCTCAAGGACAACACCATCAACCACCCAGAGCGGCTTGGAGTTACCATAGATGGAGGAGGCACCGCGGACACGGATCTTAGGTGCCGCACCAAAGGTACCTGAGACGTTCTGCACCTGTACACCGGCGACCTTACCTTGAAGCATTTTAGAGACGTCCGTATTACCATCGACCAGAGCGTCTTTAGCATCCACCTTGGCAGCGGAGCCGGTGAAGAGACGACGGTCGATCTTGCTGTACCCGGTCTCTACGGTGACGCCCTCGAGGAGCTGTGCATCGGGCTCCAGTTTGATGGTCAGCTCGGCTTTTGCCTTGACCTCCTTGGTCTTGTACCCCACATAGGAGAAGATCAGCGTTGCTCCTTGGTTAACTGTCAAGGTGAAGTGGCCGTCGATGTCGGTCTGCGCACCATTGGATGGCACACCCTTCTCACGGACCGTTGCTCCTATGATCGATTCGCCAGTCTCGTCGAGGACCGTACCCTTTACGGTCAACTTCTGAGCAAAAGCGCAACTGATCGATAGCAGAAGGAAGGCCAGTAGCAGTTCAATTTTCCTTTTCATACTTGCTATTGATGATTAAGTAAGTTAGCTGTCGGATGATACAACCCACAGTCTAAGTTCCACTACACGTACAGGGAGATAAGAGGCCGACATTCGCAAAATAATGACTATCGGCCGTCGACTTGGTGCAAAATTTTGAGACGCCAGCGGTTACTTCGCAAAGTAATTAACCTCTGATTTCTCGCCTGTAACTATGTACTTCAATGTTAACCCTTTTTATGGGTAAGTCCAAGCATTTGGAGGTTAACCTTAACCAATCGGTCCGTTTTAACATTTCCAGAGGACGAAACGGACAGAATTGTCACCTACAGATAGCAATCTGATGTTTTTTGCACATAAGAGCCATTCTGCAAAACCATATGGCGCCGGGGGATTTTTCTTTTACCGGTATTAGAGAAGACTAATATC
>NZ_KV793798.1:33890-62347 GCF_001808555.1 Porphyromonas sp. HMSC065F10 | reverse complement strand
CCGGTATTAGAGAAGACTAATATCGGTATTAGGAAACTCTAATATCGGTATTAGTCTTCTCTAATACCGATATTAGAACATTGCTTGTAGGGAGGGGGCTTTTCGGCGACCCGCAAAGAGGGGGGGGGCGAGATCGTTGGGTGCGACTCTGCACATCGGTCACTCCTTCGCGGATGACCGATGCCTATGGAGCGAGCACCCCTGCGGGGGTGCCTCGCAGCCCGATCCCGAAGGGCGCGCTATATTATCGGACAAATCGGACGGGTCGGACGATGCGATGGACACCTAAGTGCTCACCTGCATAAAACTCACCCCGCCTGCCGATCCTGAAGGGGCGAAGCCCCGGAGGGATCATCCTTGGGGGGAGGACTGCATAGGGAGCTAAAAAAAGGACTTGTGCCGGGAGGCGGTGGCTCTCAGCACAAGTCCTTACTATGTGTGTGCGACCCGGGGGGCGGGCGGTTACTTGGGGTCGGAGGGGTTGTAGACGTAGGCGACACGACGGTCCCCGAGGAGGAAGCCGAGGATATTGTCCCGGTGCTCGTACTCCATAGAGAGGCGGGACTCGGTCGTCTGGGTACCCACATGGGGCGTCATCACCACGTTCTCCATATCGTAGAGGGCATCGAGGGGCTTGTCGCTATGCTCAAAAACATCGAAGGCCGCCCCGGCGAGCTTGCCACTCCGGAGGGCGTCGACCACCGCCTGCTCGTCCATCACCGCTCCTCGGGCGACATTGACGAGGATAGCACCGTCACGCATCAGGGCGATGGTGTCGGCATTGATGAGGTGCCGGGAGTCAGCATTGAGCGGGGTGTGGAGGGAGACGATGTCGCTCTCTCGGAGGAGGGTCTCCAGGTCGGCATAGGTGACGCCGAGTGCCTCCTCCTCAAGCGGGTCGAGCCGGTGACGCTTATTATATAGTATGGTCACACCGTAGGGGCGGAGGAAGTCGGCGACACGACGGGCGATATTGCCAAAGCCGACCAGCCCGATAGTTTTTTTGCCGAGATCAGTCCCCATAAGCCCGGTATTGACCGCATCGCGATCGCGACGCAGGCGGCTGTCCCATACGGTGATGCGCCGGGTGAGCGACAGCAGGAGCGCCATCGTCAGCTCCGCCGTCCCCTGGATCACCGACCGAGGGGTATTGGTGACGGCGATGCCGCGCTTCTTTGCGGCGTCGAGGTCAATGTTATTGAAGCCGACACCGTAGTTGGCTATCAGCCTGAGGTGAGGGAAGTGGCTCATCACCTCCTCGGTGATCGGGTGGGTGAAGCTTGAGGCGATTACCTCAGCATCCGCCGGGAGGGCGGAGAGGTCCTCGGGGTCATAGACAAATCCGGGCTCAGGCATGAAGACCTCACAGCCCTTCTCACTCAATTCGTCGTAGCCCTCGGGCTTAAAGGGAGGGAAGGTAAAAGCAATCTTGTGGCTCATGGCTATTCTTCTTTTTTTCTCTAAAAAAAATGATCTCAGATCATAGGACCGCTTTGATCTCTCGAGCGATCACGTGCTCGTGACCGAAGCGATCGATGCGGGTGATGGTGAAGGCGACCTTGAAGGTCCCCCCTAAGTCGAGCGGACGGAAGCGGGTGTCGTGAGTCCGCCCAACGATATTCTCGGGGTCGAGGGCCTTGCGGAGGGATGTCCCGCGCTTGTGGCAGTAGACTACGTAGTAGGCGGTCTCCTGACCCGGCGGGAGGGGCAGGTCGTCCATCCAGACCAGCTCCTGCCTGCCGCTCCCCCGGAGGACTGCGGCGTCGCGCTCCGGCTCCGGGAAGGGCTCCATGGTGGCGGGATAGGGGCGCTCAGGGAGGAGGGCGGGGAGGGGCCAGTAGTCCCGGTGGAGCTGATCGGCAATCCCCCTGTAGGAGACGCCCCAGAGGTCGTCCCCCGGCCAGATGGCGTTGCCTGCGGTATGCTCGGCGGCGAGGACCAACTTGGGGTGGAGCTGCCCGCCATCCATCGTGCGGCGCACGTGCTGACCAACTACCAGCTGCGCGTGGTGGATGTGGCGCGACCACCAGAGCACCAGCTCGGTGTAGTCGGCCACCTTATTCCCCATATTCCAGTAGATCTGAGGGACGACGTAGTCGATGAGCCCCTCCTCGTCCCAGAGGAGGAGGTCAGCGTAGAGATCGTCGTAATTCTGCAGTCCTGCCGTTCTTGACCCTATGGGATGGGTCCGCTCATTGCGGTAGATGCCGAAGGGGCTGATGCCGAGCTGGACGTAGGGCTTGACGCTGTGGATCGTGCGGGACAGGTCACGGATCAGTCGGGTGACATTGTCCCTCCGCCAGTCGCCCTTAGAGGCAAAGGCGGCACCATAGCGGCGGTAGGTCGCGTCGTCGTCAAAAGTCTCCCCGGCTATCGGATAGGGGTAGAAGTAGTCGTCGAGGTGGATCCCGTCGACATCGTAGCGGGTGACGATGTCGCGCACCACCCTGCAGGTGTAGGCGCGCACCTCGGGGAGGCCGGGATCGAAGAGCAGCTGCTTGCCGTAGCGGACAAACCACTCGGGATGCTTGCGGGAGGGGTGCCCCGGGGCGACGGCGGAGCCGACGTCGGCGACAGCGCGGTAGGGATTGATCCAGGCGTGGAGCTCGATGAAGCGCTCGTGGCAGATCTTGACCATAAAGGCAAGCGGGTCCCAGAGTGGCTCCGGTGCCCTACCCTGCTCTCCGGTGAGGAAGCGGCTCCACGGCTCATAGGGTGAGTAGTACCAAGCGTCTGCCTCGGGCCGAACCTGGAAGTAGATCACATTGACCCCCAGCTCCGCCAGTCGGTCGACCTTCTGCCGCAGATCGCTCTGCAGCTCCGCTACGGTCATCCGCGCATACTGGGAGCGGTAGATGGTGGGAAACCAGACAGCCCGTACCTCCCGCCGAGGAACCTTGTAGTTCGCTTCGTAGGCCTTCTCTGCAGCCTTCTGCACCACACTCTTGCGGGAACCGCAGCCGGTGGAGAGGAGGAGGAGAGAGAGGAAGAGGGGAAGGAGGAAGAGGGGGCGCCTCATAGCAGGGAGATCAGCGGAAGTGACCATAGAGGGCTTGGGTGATGGTCATGTAGACAAACATACCGATGAGGTCATCTAAGATCGTGATGAAGGGACCGGTGGCGCGTGCGGGGTCGATCTTCACTGCATTCATCAGGAGCGGGATCACCGAGCCGAAGAGGCTGGCACAGATCACCACGACAAAGAGGCTGAGGGAGACGCTTGCCATCACCAGCATATCCTTGATGTAAAAATAATTGTAGACAAAGACGACCATACTGATCACGCTGGCGATGACGAGGGCGACGCAGAGGTCATTGAGTATCGTGCGGGGGATGCGCTTCAGGTCGAGTGTCCCGCGCGCAAGGTCCTGAACGACAATTGTGGAGGACTGCATGCCGACATTACCGCCCGTACCACCGATAAGGGGGATGAAGAGGGAGATCTGCGGGATCATCGCAAAGACGCTGTCGTAGATGCCGAGGAGTTGACTATTGAAAATCCCCCCGATCATCCCGATTAGGAGCCACGGGAGACGGGCACCGGTCTGCTTGAAGATATTGTCGGACGTGTCGATGTCGGAGGAGAGACCACTCGCCATCTGGCTCTCCGCCTCGTGCTTCTCACGCATCTCATCCACCACGTCATCGATGGTGATGACGCCCTTGAGCCGCCCGAGGGCATCGACGACCGGTATGGCGACGAGGTCGTACTGGTCAAAGGTCTTGATCACCGTATCCATGGAGTCGCTCTCGTGGAGGATGACGGGATTGGGGAGCATCACGTACCGGATCTCGCTGATGGAGGGATTGGTAATGACGGTCTTCGTCGGCAGGATGCCGATCAGCCGCTTCAGGTCATCGACGACGTAGACGTAGTAGATCTCGTCCAGCTCCTCGGCCTGACGGCGCATCTCGTCGAGGCACATGGGCATGGACCAATTGGCATTCACCACGATCATCTCCTTCCGCATCACACCGCCGGCGGTGTCCTCATCGTAGTGGAGGAGGTCGACGATATTGCCAGCCTGCTCCAGGTCGGGGATATGGGCAAGGATCGCATCCTGCCGCTCGCTCCGCAGGTCGCGGATCAGGTCGGCGGCGTCGTCGGTATCCATATTCTGGACGATCTTCGTAGCGATCTCCTGCTCCGGCACGAGGGAGAGGATCTCACGTCGCCGGTCCTGGTCCATCTCGGTGATGACGTCCGCCACCTTGACATCGGGGAGCACCCGGAGGGCACGCGTCGCATCCTCATCGGAGAGGTCGTCGATGAAGGTGGCAATGTCGGTCGGGTGCATCGCGTGGAAAGTGCGCTGCAGCTTAGCCGCATCGTTGGTGTCGAGGTAGTGACGGAGCTCTTTCGTCAGTTCGGGGGTCAATTCGATCATCTCAGCGTTTCTTCATCATTAGGGCAGATCGTCTTTTCGTCCACAGCACGGGTGAGGGCAATGAAGTCCTCGACGTCGAGCTGCTCAGGGCGCATCGTCAGGTAGCGCTCAATCTCCGGCGGGATCGACTCCGGGAGCAGTCCTCTCAGCGAGGAGCGGATCATCTTACGGCGCTGGGCAAAGACCGCCTTGACCACCCGACGGAAGGACTGCTCACTTACACCGAGGGTGGTGCGGTCGTTGCGTGTCAGCCTGAGGACGCCACTCTGCACCTTAGGCGGTGGGGTGAAGGCGCCCGGTGGGACCGTGAAGAGGTACTCCGCATCGTACCAGGCGCGCAGAAGCACCGTGAGTATGCCGTAGTCCCTCGTGCCCGGCTCAGACGTCAGGCGACGCGCCACCTCCCGCTGCAGCATCCCCCCCGCCATCGGGATCAGGTCGCGGTACTCCAGCATGTGGAAGAAGATCTGACTGGAGATATTGTAGGGGTAATTGCCGATGAGGAGGAAGGGCTGCTCCTCCGGGAAGATCCGATCGAGGGGGAGTGTCAGGAAGTCTCCCTCGATGAGCCGATCGCCCTGCAGCTCGGGGAAGGTCTCCCGCAGATACTCCACGGACTCCCCGTCCAGCTCGACGACGACGGTGTCCCGATAGATCGAGAGGAGGTACTTCGTCAGCACACCCATACCGGGCCCCACCTCCAGGATCGGCAGATCCCGACGGGAGACCAGTATCTCAGCGATACGCTCCGCCACGGACTCATCGTGGAGGAAATGCTGTCCGAGGGCTTTCTTGGCCCGTACGCGCTTTGTCATGCTATCAGTCGGTCGGATCAGAGGGCGAGGAGGTCCCGAGTTAGAGTGAAAAAGGCTACCTTTGCCCATCACTTGATAGGGATCCCCGCTTCTCTCACCCCATTTCGTACAAAAGTACCAAAAAGAGAGCGGACCCACGCACTCATGACAGGTAAGCTACCAAAGAGTCTCCGGATCATCCTCCCCCTGCTGATAGGGGTGCTCCTCATCGTCCTGCTCTACAGAAAGGTCGACTTTGACGTCGTGCAGGAGACGCTCCGGGAGGACGTGAGGTGGTGGGTGATCGTGCTCTCCTGCCTCCTCGGGCCACTCTCCGTACTCTTCCGTGGGCTGCGGTGGGACCTACAGGTGGCACCCCTGCGCGCCGTCAGGGACGGCTCCACCCTCACCGCCTCGGTCCTCCACGTGCAGGGAAGCTACGCGGTCAATATGGTGATCCCTCGCCTCGGAGACCTCTGGCGCTGCAGCTCGATGCAGGGCTACAGCGGGCTGCCCTTCTCCCGGCTCCTCGGGACGATGATCGCCGAGCGGGCTGTGGATATGATCACGACGCTCTTCCTGATCCTCCCCGGTCTGGCACTGAATGCAGCCTACTTCACCGCATTTCTCCGCCACCACGTCCGCATCCCCTCACCCACAGAGGGACCCGCCGCCTCTCCCCTCACCTGGCTGCTCCTGCTACTGGCCGCGGGACTGGGGGTCTACCTGATCGGGAGAGTGACGAGGCGACTGCGGCTCCGGCATAAGCTCCGCAAGGGGTGGCTCAACTTCCTCGTGGGACTGCGGACGATACTGGAGATGGACCGCCGAGCGAGGGGACTCTTCCTCCTCTACACGGTCGGGATATGGTCGTGCTACTTCTTCGCCTTTTACCTCACCTTTGGCGCATTTAGCTTCACGGAGCAGCTGGGGCCGGGGGTGGCTCTGGTGATCTTCTCCCTCATCACCATCTCATCGATCCTGCCGATACAGGGCAATATCGGGCCGTGGCACTTCGTCGTGATCCAGTCGTTGATCTTCTTCGGCGTCGCTGCCGATCCCGCCGCCTCCTTTGCGCTGATCGTCCACACCACGCAGACGGCGACGACCACCATCTTTGGTCTCGCAGCGATCCTGCTCCTTCCTTTCCTGAGAGAAAAGAGTAAAGAAAAATGACACTGGTAGGCTACCTCCTCACCAATACCGGCTCCCCCCGCTCGTGCTGCGTGGAGGATGTGGGGCAGTACCTGCGGACCTTCCTCACCGACCCGGCGATCATGGGGATGCCCTACCTCCTCCGGCAGCTGCTGGTGCGGGGGATCATCGTGCCGAGACGGGCGCCCAAGTCGGCGAAGCGGTACCGGCAGATCTGGATGCCCGAGGGGTCACCCCTTGTGGTCTACAGCCGCCAACTGGCGGAGGAGCTGAGCCGGCTCTCCGGCTGCCCCACCTACCTCGCCATGAGGTACGAGGAGGGGTCGGTCGATCGGGCGCTGAGGCAGGCTGAGGCGGACGGCGTGACGGAGCTGATTTCGCAGCCACTCTACCCGCAGTATGCCTCAAGCAGCTTCGGCTCCGCAAGCAACTTTATCCGAAGGAGGTACGAGGCTCTGCGACCCTCCTACAGACTCACGGAGCGGGGCCCCTTTTACGACCACCCGGACTTCATCCACTCTCTGGCGGAGCAGGTGGCAGGAGCCGAGCTGTCACCGGAGACGCATCTCCTCCTCTCCTTCCACGGGATTCCGCTCTCTCAGGTGAAGCCCTACCTCAGGGACCCTGAGCGGGACTATACCTATCAGTGCCGGCGGACGATGGAGCTGCTGCTGGAGTGCCCGGAGGTGTCTCCACTACGGAGCCACGAACTGGTCTACCAGTCGCGCTTCGGTCACCGCTGGCTGACGCCGGAGCTCAAGAAGCGGCTCGCCGCACTGCCGGGCGAAGGGGTCAGGAGGGTGGCGGTCCTCTGTCCCTCATTTGTCGCAGACTGCCTGGAGACGCTTGAGGAAGTGGGCATCGATGGGCGAAAGATCTTCCACGAGGCGGGCGGCGAGGAGCTTACGCTCATCCCCTGCCCCAATGGCTCCCCCACCCTCGCCCGCGCCCTCCTCTGAGCTCAGGTGGATGCGAGGGTGCCGGACTTGTCGGATGAGTCGGACAAGTCGGACGACCTGCACAAAGCCCCAGCCCACCAGCATACCGGCATCCGTAACGAGGCACGAAGTGCCGAAGACCGATATGAGACCTTTGCATAATACCCCATCTGTGGCGTCACATTCGAGATTCGGGCTTGGTTATGTGCGTAAGCACACTCCCCTCGCCCTCACTCTCAGTTCCTTGCATCTGAGGTATTCTGCAAACTTCCTGCCGAAAAAGCGCTGCTTTTTCGGCGAAAGACCATTTTGCAAAGGTCTTGATATATAAGCATAGGCGTTATGACTCGCCCCCTTGCGGGTCTCCGAGACGGGAATGTCTGCTCAACGACCCGCAAGGGGGTGTATCTATAGACAAGTAGTCAGGAGGACCTTTAGGAGCTATCTCCTCAAGGTCCTCCTGACGTATGTGATGCTGTGGACCACTCTTGGTAGTCATCAGCAATAGGTGGATGGTCTAATATCCTACTTCCGGACTACTCGGACATAGAGGCGGATAGTGAGGTGAGACCTTCCATCGGTGGCCGTGATCCGTATAGGTGCTGTGCCGACAGACTTCGGGCTGAGGGAGAGGATCGCATCCTTTAGCGTCACGCCAGCAACGCTCTCTCTCTCAGACGTAGCCTCGTAGGTGAGAGTGGCTCCGGGGGTGCCACGGAAGATCTTGGTGAGGTCCACTGTACGACCGGTCTCACCCTGCTTGACCACCAGCTCAGTGAGGTTAGCAGCGAGCTCAATGGGCGTATAGGAGATGCTCTTGAAGGGGATCTCCACGCTGGTCGACTTGCCATACTCATCCGTGAGTATCAGCTTGAGGGCATAACTCCCGAGGTGCTGAGCTCCACTGATAGTGATCACTATCGTATCACCCTCACGGACGGCAGTCACACCGGAGAGATCGCCTTCAAGACGATAGGTCCACTTGTGGCTATCTGCATCGGAGACCTTGAGACGAAGTGTATAGCTCGCCGTCCTGTCAAGTGTAAGGGGACCATCAGGCATACCCTCCGTGATGACCGGAGCGTTATTGACTCTCGTCTTGATCTCAGAAGTAGCCAGTCCGGAGGTGTTGCCGAAGCGGTCTACTGCCACCACACCCACGTAGTAGGTGGTTCCATCCTGGAGCCCTGCAATCCGCCCGGTGATACTCTTTCCGAGAGGTAAGCCGCTGCCATAGACCTCTACGAAAGGAGTCTTCTCAAGGTCGGATGCAGTCATGGGGCTCTGGCTGTAGTAGAGTCGGTAGAGAGTTGCCGTCTCATCCAGCCCATCCTCATCCTTGGCGACGGGCCAAGTGAGGGAGGCAGTAGTGTAACCAACCTCAGCCGTGATCTTACCAGGCGTCTCTGGCGCGATCTTACCATCGTCAAGCAGTGCGGCAGCAGCATCAAGATAACCGGAGCCTAATAGACCACGGAATTGACGATTGAGATCCCCGATGCTATAGGGCTTGACGGCAGAGATGAGCCGTTGCTTGAGCATCTCGGAGGTGTAGCCCATACGACCATACTTAGATACGATCAGTGCAGCTACACCGGATACGTGAGGACAGGCCATAGAGGTCCCCTGCATATAGCCGTACCCACTCTTGTCGTAAGCAGTGGGGACCGTGCTGAGCACCCCACCCCGATCAAAGTGGCGGTTTTGGTCTCCACCCGGAGCCGAGATGGACACCCAGTCACCACTATTGGAGTACGAGGCACGCTGGAAGTCCCAGCCGAAGGAGGCGACGCTGATGCAACCCTCATACGAGCCGGGGAGGCTGTGGAAAGTAAGTCCGTCATTGCCTGCAGCGAAGATGACCACACCTCCTGCCATTGGGCTCTTGGGATCCTGAGTGCCATCCTCCAGCTTGCCGGCATTGCGGACAAAGTAATCGATCGCCTCACGGTCCTGCTGCGGGAGGGTCCTGGGTCCCGGGGCTCTGTAGCCCCAGGAATTCTGACTGATGACAGCCCCATGGTCTGCACCGTAAACAATGCCTGCGGCACCACCGAGGGAGCGCTCCGTGTCGTAGCCGAACACCTGAGCATTGATCAGGGTAACACCGGTACCGGGAGTACCATCACCTCCGGCAATACCGCAGACACCGATGCCATTGTTATTAACGGCAGCGATGGTGCCGGCGACGTGAGTTCCGTGACCGGATGCATCGTAGATATTTCCCTTACCCTTGGGGTGATTGTTCTTATCAAGCACGAAGTTGAAGCTTCGCTCTACATCGACATGACCTGCAAGGTCGGGATGCTTGTAATCAATACCGCCATCCACGACACAGACGACGACATTGGGCTTTCCGGTCTCCACCTGCCAGGCCGGGAGGAGGTTGATGTCAGCTCCGGCGACACAATGGGGGTACTGATGACCATCGTTGTAGTAGTGCCACTGGGCGGGGAGCAAGGGGTCGTCAAAGCGGTCTATCGCTCTGGTGGTATTTCGCTCACTAAGCTCTCTGAGCTGCTCAGCCGGGACCGGTGTGATCTTAGACTCCGGCGTAGCCATTGCCCACTGAAGCTCTACCGCCTCAAAGCTCTCAGAGGCCTCAACCAGAGCCTTAGCCTTATACGACGGGACCTGACCCTTATAGGTAACGATCATCCAGCGATCCAGCCCTGCCTCGTGACGACGCACTCTGAAGGCGTCCTCGTCGAGGAAGAGAGGGGTCATAGTGATCCCGCCTAAGGTCTCCGGCCAGTGTGCAGACTCTGAGGAAAGTGCTCTCGTGACAGAGGTCGATCCACCATTTTGATACGTGACTAGCTGCTCGGGAGTGAGCTTTACGACCAGAGTCCCGGGAATGACATTGGTGTAGTCCTCCCTGTGGTTATTCTGCTGCTCCTCGACGGGGGCAACCTCCTGCTCCGGATGATCCGCTGAGACGCAGGAAGAGAGCCCCATAAGGGCGGGGAGGAGTAGGGAGATTGATAGGTAATGTATAGATTTCATCTCTTTAGTGTCGGTTAAAAAGGAATGAGTCGGACGCTCTTACACCGGTCGCAACAGCAGCCGCCTCAGACACTGCGGCAGACGTGAGAGATCGAGTGGCGGGAGCCATCTTCTTGTAGTAGAGCACGGCCATCACAGTGTCATCACCATCAACAACGCCCTTGAAGTCCGCCAACATCACGTAGACCTCCATGCCCTTCTGAGCATTTTGGTACCTCATACCGAGACTGGGGGCAACGCCATGGTACTCATAGCCATTGGCCTTGAGGAGGTCAGAGAATTCCTGTGTAGTCTTGAATTTCAGCGTCTTCTTGTCGATGATGAATAGGATCTTGGACTTGTCACGGAAGACGAGCTTGCAGTCGGTGACACTCTGGATCTTATCCCCGGGATTGATATTGCGTGGAGGATAGGAGAAGTAGAAGGTGTACCACCGCATATCCTCCGGTGTGTCCTCGGCAGTCTTATAGAGTGCCATATAGACATCATCCGGACGACTCGGATCGGTATTGGCCTTCTGCACAAAGAGCTGCTCACTCTTGAGCGTCTCCGTCTCCCACTTATCTATGTCGGGAAACTTGACCTCCTTCTTATCAACTCTATCGAGCATCCCCTCCGGCCCCATAGGCAGGGTCTCAAAGGTGGGGAGAGGGCCATCCTGACGATACTCAGGAGTAAAGTCAAAGTAAAAGTTGTCATCCTGCCTGCTGTAGGCTGTGCGGACAGAGAAGTATCCATCGGGGCTGACCAAGTGGACGTCGTCCTCATGGTGGTCATACCTCTTGGTATACCCCTGAGCGAGGAGATACTGCACAAATGGATGGTCCTCCTTTGGCATCTCATCGGTCTCTACAGTCACTCTGGCTGACTCATAGATATTGTCGTAATCAACAGCACGGAAGTAGCTGATCTGGGGGAGGAGATCGCTAGTGGTCTTGAAGGAGAGCACATCCGGTGAGCCCATAAACCCGTCCTTGGATCCGATTTGCATAAAGGTGAAAACGAAGCCTCTGCCCTCCTCAAAGTCGATCAGATCCCTGTAGACGAGCTCCTTGGTATCATCCTTGAAGGGCTCAAAGAAGAGTAGTGGAGCGGCCTGGGTGACCGTCACCTCTTGCGCCTCCTTACCCTCGTAGCCAAGGATAACCTTAGCGCTCCGCTCCTCCTGTGTGGTATTATGGGTAGCGCGGATCAGGAGCAGTCCCTTCTCAGGTACAGAGCTTACTGAGAGCCAGTCGGCTCCCCCCTCTGTGCGGACTGCCCATGCGGAGCTATTGCTCTCCACGCGGACTACGCTCTCTCCACCCATTGCGGTGAGACTGATCTCCTTAAGATCAGTGGATAAGGTCATATCAGCTGCGGACTGGGTCACCTGGATCCTGCCTGCCCGATGACCGAGAAGCAGTTGCACCGTCGTATGGCGATCTTGCGAGTCGTTATTCTCTTGTGCGGTTAGGACGACGTCAGAGCCCTTTCGGGTCACTTGGAGCCAGTCGACATCAGGCGTAAGCATATAGTCCCAGTCCTCCATCTCACTCTCATCCATCTTCATGGTGACCGTCTCTACAGAGGCGCTCTTGGGGAGGATGATCTGTGAGGCAGAGAGAGGTATGGTGACGGGAGTCTCCTCCGGAGCATCCTTGCAGCAGGCCGTGACCAACAGGACACAGAGTGCAAGTAGGGGGAGGATCGTGTCTCTATATAGTCTCATAAGTTATGATCTCTATGGGGTCCGACTCTCTTATCGACGGGGAGCACGATGGCTGTATCTATTGTAGCCAACAGACCCGATACGGCTGTAGTCTCCCTTCTTAGCCTGGCGGATGGCGATAGCCGCCTCAGACTGAGCCCCGGAAGCCTTCTCATTGTAGAGCATATAGTAGCCAAGCTCCAATGCCTTAGCGTTGTCAAAGACATCAACGAACCTGACGGCACTGACATACAGTACCCGTACCCACTTGCTGTCTACTCGCTTGGCATAGTAGTATATACCTTTGTCGTTACGTCCGTCGTACTCAAAACCATTGGTCTTGAGGAGGTCCTCAAACTCAGAGGTGACAAACTGATTTTTCCCCTCCAGGCGAATAGCGAGGCTTGGGTCACGGAAGTAGAGGCAGACCTCACCAACAGACTGCAGGAGACCGGATACCTGAGGATGGTCCTTGGTGAAGAAGAAGTAGGTTCGGATCCCTTCCTCTTGTGCGCCAGTCAGGTTGGTCTTAAAGGAGACCATTCTGTAGAGGTCAGGATTATCCTTATCCATCACCGGCCACTCACCGCCCTTATTGAATGTACTGCCAGCCTTGGTCTCAAAGTCGAGTACCTCCTTGTACTTCACGGCTGGATTATTGATCAGGTCCATTAAGCCCTTGGGTCCCTCAGGCAACTTACTGAAGGTAGGGTAGGCCTTTGTCTGAGGATACGTTGGCTTGAAGGAGATAACGGAGCCACCTTCCGTGATATTGATCTGGGCAAATACGAGATCGTCCTTTCTGAAGTAAGACTTCACAAGATCCTGAGACAGATCCTTATCCAGCTCGTAGCCATTAGCCTCAAGGAGCTTCATATAAGCCTCGGTCTCAGCATGACTGACGTTATCCTTCTCATAGACCAGCGTCTGAGCGACGGTATACTTGGGGTCTCCCATCTCCTGTACATAGACGAGTACAGGCATCACGTCACTGGAGGTAATATACTGCGCAATGCCATTGATAGGCTCTTCCCTCAGCTTGTCGTAGCCGGGCTGCTGGTAGGCTTGGAGGATATTGCCTCTCTCCCTTTCAAAGTTCATCATATCGATGGTTCGATAGGTCTCACCCGGTATATAGGGGATGATGTACTTCTCAACTCCCTTCTGAGTCACCCTGAGAGCAAATTGCTCTCCGCTCTCCGTCTTAGCGATGATGGTCGCTGTACGATCATCGTAGGAGTTGTTGGCAGACGCCTTCAAGATGAGGATATTATTATCTCCGGAGGCGGTCACCTTGAGCCAGTCAATCTCTGCAGGGAGGGGCTCAAGGCTCCAAGACCGAGTGTTGGTCTCGATGGTAACCATCCGGCTCTCTTCCTTATTCGTCAAGATAATCTCGTCCGTATTTCCGAAGCTTATCTTAGCCTCTGCGGCAGACTGGATGATGGAGATCTTCTTATTATTCTTGCTACCGAAGATAACGATGGTGGCAGTACGCTGAGCACCGGACGCGTTGGGAGCCACCTTGACGGTAAGCTTATCCTCGCTCTGAGTCAGAGTAAGCCACTGCCCCTCAGGGACGTTGGAGATATAGGTCCACTCCTTGGATCCGTTGACGGTGATGTCCTGTGAGCCTCCGTCATTGGCAAAGGTGAGTGCGGTATTGCTGACCGAGACATTGCCGACTGAGTTGTCATCGGGTGTGTTGTCGGACTTACAGCCGCTTAGAGTAAGGAGGCCTACAATAGTAAGCCAGAGAAGTACTTGTTTTGTCTTCATGACAATGGTTGGATTAAGTGATTATTGTCTCTCTCGTTTTGTCTATGGCCTTCCACATCGGGTAGGAGTCGCCTACCGCCTTGGTTAGTCACTCGCTATAGACAAACCTAATAATTCTTCACTCTAAAACATCTCTTAAATTACCGAAAAAGCACTCCGGAGCGAGAATTTGATCCATCTCATAGCCGGGCGAGGACATTTCCGCAAGCTGGAGATTGCAATCTCGCCACACAACAATAGAATTGTCCTTAAGAAAAGGCCTCTACAGAACGAAAATACTATAAAGATAAGCGTGGAGAATCAACGCATCAACGAGTCGGATAGCGAAGACTGAAGACTGACGACAGCCGATGCACTCCGCTAGGGTGTCTCACTTATTAGGGAGTCAAGCAATCAGTGCGACACCCTGGCGGGATCAAGGGGAATAAATAGCCTATGCATACCCGGGGTCGTCAGGGCCACGCCCCTCGGACATCCGGGGTGCGCTTTCTTGGCGGAAAGGGCGATTGACACAGAGCAACCCGATCGGGGTGTGATGGGGTAGAGGGCAAAAAAAAGGTCGGCTCCCGACAGGAAAAGTATCCTGTCGGGAGCCGACCTTACTTAACTCAAGTGAGGCTGACCGGACGTCAGTCCTCCGGCATAATATCCTCTAAGGGTGTCTCGTCCAGCGGGGCTGGGGTGGTAGCCTTTGCGGTCTCAAGGAGACGCTTGGTCTCGAGGTCTGCCTTATTGGCTACGATGAAGCCCTTGCGCGCTGCCAAGCCGGTACCGGCGGGGATGAGGTGACCGACAATGACGTTCTCCTTGATGGAGTCGAGCGCATCGGTCTTGCCCTCGATGGCAGAGTTATTGAGCACCTTGGGCGTCTCCTGGAAGGAGGCGGCGGACATGAAGCTCTTGGTCTGCAGGGCAGCTTTGGTGATGCCCTGGAGCATCTGGCTGCTGACTGCCGGCATGGCATCACGCACCTCGATCGTGCGGAGGTCCTTACGGCGGAGCTGGCTGTTGGCGTCACGCAGGCGGCGCAGGGTGATGATCTGACCCTCGCTGTACTCCTCGGAGTCTCCCGGGTCGGTGATCACCTTCTTGCCCCAGAGGGCGTCGTTGGCGTCCTTGATATCCTGCTTGTCAACAATGTCCTGCTCGAGGAGGTTGGTGTCTCCGGCATCCTCTACGAGGACCTTACGGAGCATCTGGCGGACAATGATCTCGAAGTGCTTGTCATTGATCGCCACGCCCTGCTTGCGGTAGACGTCCTGGACACCATTGACGATGTAATTTTGCACCGCATTGGGGCCGAGGATGGCAAGGATGTCCTGCGGAGAGATCTGCCCATCGGAGATGGGATCGCCGGCACGGACGAAGTCATTCTCCTGCACGAGGATCTGCCGTGAGAGCGGCACCATATACTTGCGCTCCTCACCGGTCTTGGAGGTGACGATGATCTCGCGATTACCGCGACGGATGCGCCCGAGCGTCACCTCACCATCGATCTCAGAGACAACGGCAGGATTGGTGGGATTGCGCGCCTCAAAGAGCTCGGTGACACGGGGGAGACCTCCGGTGATATCACCGGTCTTGACGACGACGCGGGGGATCTTGGCGATGATGTCGCCGGCCTTGAGCTTGGCACCATCTCGCTGTGTCAGGAGGGCACCGGCAGGGAGGTCAAAGGAGGTGGCACTCTCCTCGCCCTTGCGAATGACGCTGTAGGCAGGGGTGACATTCTTATCCTTACTCTCGATGATGACCCACTCACTGCGGCCGGTGGCGACATTGGACTCGCTCTGTACCTCGTAGGTGACGCCCTCCTTGAGTCCCTCGAAGTGGAGGGTACCGTCGGCCTCAGCGACCATGACGGCATTGAAGGGGTCGGACTCGTAGATGGTGTCGTCGGCCTTGACTTCCGTACCGGGCTCCATGAAGAGGTGGGCACCGTAGGGGATGTTATTGCTGATGAGCGACATGTGGGTATTGGGGTCGACGATGCGCATCTCTGCCTGTCGTCCGATGACCACCTTGTAGCTCTTGCCGTCCTCGCCCTTGGAGTCCACGGTGCGGAGCTCGTCGATCTCAAGGATACCATCGTACTGAGCCTTGATGTAGCGCTCGACCGTATCGGAGGAGGCGACACCACCGGCGTGGAAGGTACGGAGGGTCAGCTGTGTACCCGGCTCACCGATCGCCTGTGCCGCTACGACACCAACCACCTCGCCCATCTGTACGGGACGGTTGTGTGCCAGATCACGACCGTAGCACTTGGCGCAGACGCCCTCCTTGCTCTCGCAGGTGAGGACGGAGCGGATCTCCACCTCGGTGATGGGGGACTCCTGGATCTTGGTGGCGGCAGCCTCGTCGATCTCCTCATTGGCACGGACGATCAGCTCACCCGTGATCGGGTGGATGATGTCGTGGACAGAGCAGCGACCGAGGATGCGCTCGTAGAGAGAGGCAACGACATTCTTTCCCTCCTTGATCTCACGACGGACGATACCGCGGAGGGTACCGCAGTCCTCCTCCGTGATGATGACGTCGGAGGAGACGTCGACGAGACGGCGGGTAAGGTATCCGGCGTCGGCAGTCTTGAGTGCCGTATCGGAGAGTCCCTTACGGGCACCGTGGGTGGAGATGAAGTAGTCGAGCACGGAGAGACCCTCCTTGAAGTTGGTCAGGATAGGATTCTCCATCGTCTGAGCGCCCTCACCGCTGCGGACCGGCTTGGCCATCAGACCACGGATACCGGAGAGCTGCTGGATCTGGTTGGCCGATCCACGCGCTCCGGAGTCCATCATCATGTAGATGGAATTGAAGCCGTCCTCGTCCTCCTTGAGCTGCTGCATGAGCACCTGGGAGATCTTATTATTGACGTTGGTCCAGACGTCGATGATCTGATTGTACCGCTCGTTGTCGGTGATGATACCGAAATTGAAGTTGTCCATGATCTCATCGACCTGGCTGAAGCCGTCGGCGATGATCTCCTCCTTCTCCTTAGGTACGATGACATCGGAGAGGTTGAAGGAGAGGCCCGCCTTGTAGGACATGTAGTAGCCGAGGTTCTTGATGCGATCGAGGAAGGCGGAGCTCTCTGCGATACCGCAGTACTTGATCACCTCACCGATGATGAGACGGAGGTTTTTCTTCCCCACCACGCCGTTGTAGAAGGGGAGCTCGCCCTTGGGCATCATCTGATTGAAGAGCATACGCCCATAGGAGGTCTCGATGACATGGGTGATCGGCTTACGCTGATCGTCGAGGTCATCGACACGCGCCTTGATGACGGCGTGCATGTCGAGGCAGCCCTGGTCGTATGCGACCTGTACCTCCTCAAAGTCACTGAATACCTTGCCCTCACCCTTGGCCCCGGTGCGGGTCTTGGTGATATAGTAGAGACCGAGGACCATATCCTGTGTAGGCACGGTGATCGGTGCGCCGTTGGCGGGGTTGAGGATATTCTGTGAGGCAAACATGAGGAACTGCGCCTCGAGGATCGCCTCATTGGAGAGGGGAAGGTGGACCGCCATCTGGTCTCCATCGAAGTCCGCGTTGAAGGGCGTACAGGAGAGCGGGTGGAGCTGGATCGCCTTACCCTCGATGAGCTTGGGCTGGTAGGCCTGGATACCGAGTCGGTGGAGCGTAGGGGCACGGTTGAGGAGAATGGGGTGTCCCTTGATGATATTCTCGAGGATGTCAAAGACGACCGGCTCGCGACGATCAACGATGCGCTTGGCACTCTTGACGGTCTTGACGATGCCGCGGTCGATGAGACGACGGATGATGAAGGGCTTGTAGAGCTCGGCAGCCATATTCTTCGGCAGACCGCACTCGTACATCTTCAGCTCCGGCCCCACAACGATGACGGAGCGGGCGGAGTAGTCGACGCGCTTACCGAGGAGGTTTTGGCGGAAGCGTCCCTGCTTACCCTTGATGGAGTCGGTAAGCGACTTGAGGGGACGATTGCTGCGACTCTTAACGGCAGCGGAGCGGCGGCTGTTGTCGAAGAGTGAGTCCACCGACTCCTGGAGCATACGCTCCTCATTGCGGAGGATCACCTCAGGCGCCCTCGTCTCGATGAGTCGGCGGAGACGGTTGTTGCGGATGATGACCCGGCGGTAGAGCTCATTGAGATCCGAGGTGGCAAAGCGACCACCATCGAGCGGGACGAGAGGACGGAGCTCCGGGGGGATCACGGGGATCACCTTCATCACCATCCACTCGGGACGGGAGTAGCCATTGGAGGCACGGAAGCTCTCGACCACCTGGAGGCGCTTGAGGGACTCCTTCTTGCGCTGCTGAGAGGTCTCCTTGGAGGCACCGGCACGGAGCTGGTAGGAGAGCTTGTCAAGGTCGACCCGCTCAAGGAGCTTGAGGATGGCCTCACCGCCGATGCCGGCGATGAACTTGTCGGGATCGCTATCGGGGAGGTCCTGATTGCCCTCGGGGAGACGATCGATGATGTCGAGGTACTCCTCCTCGGTGAGGAAGTCGAGATCCTCGACGTCCTCGGCCACGCCCTTATTGATCACCACGTAAGACTCGTAGTAGACGATCTTCTCGAGCTTCTTGGAGGGGATGCCGAGGAGATAGGCGATCTTATTGGGGACAGAGCGGAAGAACCAGACGTGTACGATCGGCACTTCGAGCTTGATGTGCCCCATGCGCTCACGACGCACCTTCTTCTCCGTCACCTCCACCTGGCAGCGGTCGCAGACGACCCCGCGATAGCGGATCCCCTTGTACTTACCACAGTGGCACTCGTAGTCCTTGACCGGACCGAAGATACGCTCACAGAATAGTCCGTCGCGCTCCGGCTTGTAGGTACGATAGTTGATCGTCTCCGGCTTGGTTACTTCACCGTGCGAATTCTCGAGGATCTCCTCCGGAGAGGCGATCCCGATGCGGATGCGGGAGAAGTTGGGGTTGATCTTGTTTGTTATCTTGAAAGCCATAAGCTATGATTTTCTCTACTTTATGCGTCTCAAAAAATCACCGATCGATCACTCGAGATTGAAGCCCAGCCCGAGACCACGAAGCTCGTGGACAAGGACGTTGAGTGACTCAGGGATGCCCGGCTCCGGGAAGGCGGAGCCCTTGACGATCGCCTCGTAGGTCTTGGAGCGACCTACCACATCGTCTGACTTGACGGTGAGCATCTCACGCAGGGTGTAGGCGGCACCGTAGGCCTCGAGGGCCCATACCTCCATCTCTCCGAAGCGCTGACCACCAAACTGTGCCTTACCACCGAGTGGCTGCTGCGTGATGAGCGAGTAGGGACCGATGGAGCGGGCGTGCATCTTATCCTCTACCATGTGGTCAAGCTTGAGGAAGTAGGTGACGCCGACGGTGGCGGGCTGGTCGAAGCGCTCACCCGTCTCACCATCGTAGAGGTAGGAGACGCCGTAGCGGGGGAGACCCGCCTTGTCGGTCCACTCGTTGAGGTCATCGAGCGAGGCGCCATCAAAGATGGGGCTGGAGAACTTTACTCCAAGCTTATAGCCTGCCCACCCGAGGACCGCCTCGAAGATCTGCCCAAGGTTCATACGCGAGGGCACACCCATAGGATTGAGACAGATGTCGACCGGCGTACCATCCTCGAGGAATGGCATATCCTCTGTGCGGACGATCTTGGAGACAATACCCTTATTTCCGTGACGTCCTGCCATCTTATCGCCCACCTGGATCTTGCGCTTCTTGGCGATAAGCACCTTGGCATTCTGGATCACGCCGTTGGGGAGCTCGTCACCGATGGTGGCGTCAAATTGCTTACGGTAGTAGCGGCTCTCGATCACCTTGGACTCGTGGAGGTAATTGATGATCAGGTCAGCGATCAGCTGATTGTCATGCTCGTCAGAGGTCCAGCCCTCGGGCACCACCTCCTCGTAGATGATCTGCTTGAGCACAGGACCGGTGATCTTGACTCCCTTGGCGACCACAGTGGTGCCGACGTAGTCCTTGATCCCCTGGCTGACCTTACGATTGGTCAGAGTGCCGAGCTTGGTGAGGAAAAGCTTCTTCAGCTGGTCCTGCTCCTTCTCCTGCTCCTCGTCGAGTTGCTGCTTGAGGTCACGGATCGTCTTGCGGCTGTTGCCGGTCTTGACGGCTCGTGAGTAGAGGTGGGTGTCGATCACAACGCCACTTAGTGAGGGATCTGCCTTGAGCGAAGCGTCCTTCACGTCGCCCGCCTTCTCTCCGAAGATGGCAAAGAGAAGCTTCTCCTCCGGGGTGGGATCGCTCTCGCCCTTAGGGGTGATCTTACCGATCATGATGTCTCCCGGGTGGACGTGGGCACCGACGCGGATGATACCATTGGCATCCAGCTCGCGGGTGGCATCCTCACTGACATTGGGGATGTCGTTGGTCAGCTCCTCCATGCCGCGCTTGGTGTCGCGGACCTCAAGATTGTACTCATCGACGTGAACGGAGGTGAAGAAGTCCTCGCGGACAAGGCGCTCATTGATAACGATAGCGTCCTCGTAGTTGTAGCCCTTCCACGGCATATAAGCGGCGAGGATATTACGTCCCAGGGCGAGCTCACCACGCTCGGTGGCGAAGCCCTCGGTGAGGATCTGACCGGCAGTGACGCGATCGCCCTCCATGACGATCGGGCGCTGATCGACAGTGGTACTCTGGTTCGTCCGGCGCCACTTGGAGAGGTGGTACTCGGTCACCTCGTCAGCGAAGCGGACAAACTGCTCGTCCTCGGTGTAGTCGTAGCGGATGCGGATCTTATTGGCATCGACATACTCGACCACGCCATCCCGCTCAGCCATCACCTGAGAGCGACCATCGCGCACCATCGGTCCCTCGAGACCGGTGCCGACGATGGGCGACTCTCCGTGGAGAAGCGGCACAGCCTGACGCATCATGTTACTACCCATGAGGGCACGGTGCGCATCATCGTGATCAAGGAAGGGGATCAGTGCGGCAGCGATGGAGCAGATCTGCATCGGCGCTACGTCGATGAGGTCTACATCCTCGGCATCCACGACAGGGAAGTCTGATCCGTGACGGCTCTTGATCTGGCCGTCAAGGAGCGTCCCGTCGTCACCGATATTGGGGGTGAATTGCGCCACCGTCATATCCTCCTCCGCCTCGGCGGTGTAGTACTGTACGCCGCCCTTGCTGAAGTCTACCTTGCCGTTATCGACCTTGAAGTACGGTGTGGCGAGGAAGCCCATGTCGCTCACCTTGGAGTAGACACAGAGGGAGGAGATCAGACCGATATTGGGACCCTCAGGGGTCTCGATCGGGCAGAGGCGACCATAGTGGGTGTAGTGGACGTCTCGCACCTCAAAACCTGCGCGGTCACGACTGATACCGCCCGGGCCAAGAGCCGAGAGACGACGTTTGTGAGTGATCTCTGCCAGAGGATTGGTCTGGTCCATAAATTGGGACAGCGGGTTGGTCCCAAAGAAGGAATTGACCACGCTGCTGATCGTCTTCGAATTGACCAGATCGACAGGGGTGAAGACCTCATTGTCCCGCACATTCATACGCTCGCGGACCGTACGGGCTATGCGAGCGAGGCCGACGCCAAATTGCTGATAGAGCTGCTCGCCGACGGTGCGGACGCGGCGGTTGCTCAGGTGGTCGATATCATCGATGTTGGCACGACCATTCTTCAGCTTCACAAGATAGTCAATGATGGCGACGATATCCTCATTGGTGAGGATCTTCGTATCCTCGGGGATATCGATGTCTAACCTGTGATTGATACGGTAGCGACCGACGTCACCGAGGTCGTACCGCTTGTCAGAGAAGAAGAGGTTGTTGATCACCTCCTGAGCGGACTGCTCGTCCATAGGGTCTTGGCTGCGGAGCTGGCGGTAGATATGGTAGACCGCCTCCTTCTGAGAGTTGGAGGGGTCCTTCTGCAGCGTATTGGTGATGACACTATAGTCGAGTCCGGACTCAGACTCTCTCTCGAGGAGCATCGTCTTGGGCGGATTCTTGAGGTTAAGGATCGCCTGGATATTCTCCTCCGTAAGCTCTTCATCTCTATCGACCACTACATTGTAGCGCTCCATGGAGACTACTTCACCCGTTTCCTCATCCACGAGGTCCTCTACCCACGTATCGAGGATACGTGCAGCTACCTTACGACCGATATTTTTCTTCAGGTTGGTCTTATTCACCTTCACCTCCTCGGCGATGCCGAAGAGACTCAGGATATCCTTATCAGTCTCGTAGCCGATGGCTCTCAGCAGAGTGGTCACGGGCAGCTTCTTCTTGCGATCGATGTAGGCGTACATGACGTTATTGATGTCTGTCGCAAACTCGATCCAAGATCCCTTAAAGGGAATGATACGGGCGTTGAAGAGCTTGGTGCCGTTGTTGTGCACGCTCACCGAGAAGAATACTCCCGGGGAGCGGTGCATCTGCGACACCACCACTCTCTCAGCGCCGTTGATAATAAAGCTACCTGCAGGCGTCATATAGGGGATCTGCCCCAGGTAGACGTCCTGAATAGAAGTATCAAAGTCCTCATGCTCAGGATCTGTACTATACAGCTTGAGCTTCGCCTTGAGAGGGACAGTATAAGAGAGCCCCCTGCTCAGACACTCCTCAATGGTGTACCTGGGAGGATCCACGAAGTAATCCAAAAACTCGAGGACGAAGTTATTTCTCGTGTCGGTGATTGGAAAGTTTTCCAGGAATGCTTGGTACAGTCCCTGGCTCTTCCGCTTACCGGCAGGCATATCCAGCTGCATGAAGTCCTTGTACGACTTGAGCTGAATGTCGAGAAAGTCCGGGAAGGGTAATGGATGCTTGGAAGAGGCAAAGCTGACTCTCTCAGGCTTATATTGTGAGGACATAAAATTCTTTAATTCAAGGAGTAGTAAAAGACACGAAAAGGTTAAGAACCTGCCGGTAATGGCCGGTCCTTAACCCTTCACCCGACTCTACGAGAGAGTCAGGGGTAGTAAGTGAGGATTACTGAAGCTCAACAGTAGCTCCGGCCTCCTCAAGGGTCTTCTTAAGAGCCTCAGCGCTGGCCTTGTCCATATCCTTCTGGACAACAGAGGGAGCACCGTCGACAAGCTCCTTAGCCTCCTTGAGACCAAGTCCGAGAGCGGTCTTGACAGCCTTGATGACCTGGAGCTTAGAAGCACCGGCGTCCTTCAGGTTTACGTCAAAAGAAGACTTCTCGGCAGCTGCCTCACCGGCACCTGCAACAGCGGGACCGGCTACTGCTACAGCGGCAGCAGCGGGCTCGATGCCGTACTCATCCTTAAGGATAGTCTTCAGCTCAGTTACCTCCTTGACGGTCAGATTGACCAGCTCCTCAGCGATTGCTTTTACGTCAGCCATATCGTTATTATATATATAAAAAAGTTGTAAACGTATTAATGGATTGTCTTACATTGACCTGTCGCTTAGTCTGGTATGCCGGATACATCCCGCAGTAAGGGGGAGGACAGATCAGGTCCCGGCAAAGATGGTCACCGATGGGGAGAGCCTCAGCCTCAGGGGAGGGCGAGACAGTCCCGGACGCCTTACGCCTCGGCGCGCTTCTCGAGAGTCTCCAGGACACCGTGGATGGTGTTGCCTGCAGAGCTGGCCTGAGAGATGACGTCCATGATCGGAGACTCGAGCATGGAGATGATATCTCCGAGGAGCTCCTCCTTGCTCTTGAGGGCAGCCAGAGTATCGAGCTCGGCAGCTCCCAGGTAGAAAGTCTCATAGACGTAGGCAGCCTTCAGGCTCGGCCTCTCGATGTCGGCACCGGCACTCTTGAGCTCCTTGTGGAAGTCCTTGAGTACACGGGCAGGGGCGTTGGCAGTCTCAGAGAGCATCAGTGCGCTGGTGCCCTTGAGATAGGGGTGGAAGGGCTCATACTGCTCCTCGTTGATATCAACGAAGGCGCGGTGGAGGAGCGAATTCTTCACAACCATCATCTTGACACCATGCTGGAAGCACTGGCGACGGAGGGCAGTGGTCTGCTCAGCGTCGAGAGCCATGGCGTCGACCAAATATGCGTGGGGATAAGTCTCGAGGAGCTCCTTGAGCTGCTCAATGACTTTCGCTTTATCTTCTTTCTTCATACTTATCTATAGGACAAAAGAGGGATGGATATATCTCCGATGGAGACATACGTTACGCCTCAGTCAATGCTCGGGTGTCGATCTTGATACCCGGACTCATGGTACTGGAAAGATAGACGCTCTTCATGTACGTACCCTTGGCAGACGTGGGCTTCAGGCGCTCCAGTGTGCGAAGGAATTCACGTGCGTTATCAGCGATCTGCTCGGGGGTGAAAGAGACCTTACCGATGGAGGTGTGGACGATACCGGCCTTGTCGACACGGAAGTCGATCTTACCGGCCTTGACCTGACGGACAGCATCACCGATGTTGTTGGTCACCGTACCGCTCTTGGGGTTAGGCATCAGTCCTCTCGGGCCGAGTACACGGCCGAGGGCACCGATCTTACCCATGATGGCAGGCATGGTGATGATCACATCAATCTCAGTCCATCCGCCCTTGATCTTCTCGATATACTCGTCGAGACCCACATAGTCGGCACCGGCATCCTTAGCCTCCTGCTCCTTATCGGCAGAGCAGAGGACGAGGACGCGCACCGACTTACCCGTGCCGTGAGGCAGGGTGACGGTACCACGTACCATCTGGGTGGACTTACGAGGATCGACGCCAAGGCGTACATCCATATCCACAGAGGCATCAAACTTCGTCGTGGTGATCTCCTTGACGAGCTGTGAAGCCTCCTTGAGAGAGTACTCCTTCGTACTGTCGACCTTACTCAGAGCGATCTTGCGATTCTTAGATATTCTACTCATAATCGTATTCTACCTTCTGATATTACTCGACATCCTCGGGGAAGTCTCCCTTTACGGTAATCCCCATGCTCCGTGCCGTACCGGCAACCAGGCGCATGGCGCTCTTCACGGTGAAGCAATTGAGGTCGCTCATCTTATTCTGAGCAATCTCCTTCACCTGGTCCCAAGTGACGCTGGCCACCTTGCTACGATTGGGCTGTGCGCTACCCTTCTTGACCTTGGAGGCCTCGATGAGCTGAGCAGCAGCGGGCGGCGTCTTGATGACAAAGTCAAAGGACTTGTCCGCATAGTACGTGATGACGACAGGAAGGAGCTGTCCGCCCTTGTCCTGTGTCTCAGCATTGAATCTCTTGCAGAAATCCATGATGTTGATCCCCTTTGCACCGAGTGCAGGACCAACCGGAGGGGCAGGATTAGCTGCTCCACCGCGGATCTGAAGTTTCAACTGACCGGCAATTTCTTTTGCCATGATTCATTCAGTTTATTGTCAAACAATAATTTGGCGAAAAGTACACTCGAGGAACCGCCACCCTTTGATGACATTCGGTCCACATCCGGAGCTCCTTCCTTCGTCCATTCCTCTCGCGAGGAGGGGAGGGGTGACTCCTGGGACCTATGATGTCGGGATACCTGTGATCAGCTCACGACGGGACGACTGCCCGGGCTCACCTCTCACAGATGAGACGGCTATGACTCACTCTCCTTTTCCACCTGTGTGTAATCCACCTCCATCGAAGTGTCTCTCCCGAAGACCTTCACCAAGATCTTCAGCTTCCTGCTGTCCGGAGATACCTCAGTCACGTCCCCGAAGAACCCTGTGAAGGGACCCTCGTTGACTTTCACACGATCACCGACCGAATAGCTCATATCAAGATCCTCCGGACCCTCAGCAAGACGGTCGGAGATCTCCTTGATACGCTTCACGTCGAGGTCAGACAGTGGCTCCGGGTGGACGTCACCACCGATGAAACCCAGCACTCCGGGGACGCGACGCAGCTTATGCGTCGTCTCGCCCGCCAGACGCGCCTCCACAAAGACAAAGCCGCTGTAGTACGGTCTTACCCGTTCTACACGATTGCCTGATGCGGTACGACGCTTAGTGATGGTCGTCTCCATGGGCACCAAGATCTCTCCGACATTCTTGTCGAAGAACGGCTCTACATCACGCATGCCGTTGATATAGTCCTTCACAGCCTCCTCCTTGCCGGAGATGGTCTGGAGGACGTAGTACTTGAATACCTGATCTTGATCGTCGTGAGACATTGTCAAAGCATCTGCCAGTCCGATAGTCCCGAGGGACCGCACTCACGGACTTGTGTGAAACTAAAGTAAATCGGACTAAATAGGAAGCCCTAAGGGGAGCGAGCAGGTGCAGAGAGAGACCTACCGGTCTCGCACCTCACTTCGCAAGGATTGTCATGAGACCTATCATATAAGGTAAAGACTGCGGCCGCGATGAGACCTCATCTCGCCCGTCAGCCCTTGACCTCCGGCCTGACTATTAGATGATCAGACGATAAAGTCCACTCATCGCATACTCAAGGACCTGGTCTACACCAAATATGAGTAGGGATAGTATGACGGAAGCTACCAATACAATTACCGCGCTCTGGGATAACTCCTTGGGCGTCGGCCATGACACCTTGTAACGCAGCTCGTCGAAGCACGCCTTGACGTAGGCGCTGCTGCGCTGGAAGATGTTCTTGCTCTCAGGTTCAGCCATAAAGCCTAATATCTACTTACACATTTAAATTGAGCAGGGGATGCGAGGCTCGAACTCACGACACCCGGTTTTGGAGACCGGTGCTCTACCAACTGAGCTAATCCCCTATAGATAAGCCGTCACCGGAGGCGTAGCGTCCCGAGGGACGGCTTATCATAGTCTATTTACTTACTGTGGTCTACAGACCGTGAGATCAGTCGAGGATCTCAGTGATCTGACCTGCACCGACGGTGCATCCACCCTCACGGATGGCGAAGCGAAGACCTGCGTCGCAAGCAACCGGAGAGAGAAGCTTCACCTTGATCTCTACGTTGTCACCGGGCATCACGATCTCCTGACCCTCGGGCAGCTCGATGTCACCGGTTACGTCAAGCGTACGGATGAAGAACTGCGGACGGTAGTGGTTGCGGAACGGCGTGTGACGACCACCCTCCTCCTTCTTGAGGACGTAGATGGAAGCCTTAAACTCAGAGTGCGGCTTCACGGTGCCAGGAGCGCAGACGATCATACCACGCTTCAGCTGATCCTTGTCAATACCACGGAGCAGGATACCTACGTTGTCACCTGCCTCACCACCGGTGGACATATTCTTCTGGAAGGTCTCCACGCTGGTTACGGTAGACTTCAGGCCATCAGCACCGAGACCGATGATCTCTACAGCGTCACCGGGCTTGATGCGACCGGTCTCTACACGGCCGGTAGCTACGGTACCACGACCGGTGATAGAGAAGATATCCTCGACAGGCATAAGGAACGGCTTGTCCAGCTCGTGCTCGGGAGTGGGGATGTACTGATCGACAGCATCCATCAGATCCATAACGGTGTTGACCCACTTCTCCTCGCCGTTGAGGGCGCCGAGAGCAGAGCCGTGGATGATGGGGGTATTGTCGCCATCGTAGTCGTACTTAGAGAGCAGATCACGAGTCTCCATATCAACGAGCTCGAGCATCTCCTTATCCTCGACCATATCGCACTTGTTGACAAATACGACGATGCTGGGGACGTTCACCTGACGAGCGAGCAGGATGTGCTCACGGGTCTGGGGCATAGGACCATCAGTAGCGGCTACTACGAGGATGGCACCATCCATCTGAGCGGCACCGGTCACCATGTTCTTGACATAGTCGGCGTGCCCGGGGCAGTCTACGTGAGCGTAGTGACGTCCTACGATGTCAGTACCGCGCTCTGCACCCTCTACAGCATCGGGATCCAGCAGATCATCAAGGGACTTACCCTTGCGATCCATGGTCTCGTACTCCACGTGTGAGGAGTTGATGGTGATACCTCTCTCCTTCTCCTCGGGAGCGTTGTCGATCTGGTCGAAAGAGCGAGCCTCAGAATCCTTACCAGAAGCCTTGGCAAGTACATTGGTGATGGCCGCAGTCAGAGTCGTCTTACCGTGGTCTACGTGACCGATGGTACCGATGTTGACATGCGGCTTCGTTCTCTGGAATTCTTCTTTTGCCATAATACAAAAAATATAGTTGAGTTAAGTAATTCTCTACCCACATAAGGGCAATAGTAGCCGGCAATACTCCCTTTCTCCCCCTTAAGGAGACCAACGGAGTAACGCCGTCTCATCTACTCCCTCACACTTTGCATAAGAGCCGCTTCCGAGAGTTGAACTCGGGACCTCATCCTTACCAAGGATGCGCTCTACCACTGAGCTAAAGCGGCATTTGTTGCCATAATCACAGCCCCGGAGGGACTGCACTAAGAGCGGAAGACGGGACTCAAACCCGCGACCCTCAGCTTGGAAGGCTAATGCTCTATCAACTGAGCTACTTCCGCAGATCCAAGAAGAGAACCAATGCCCGCACCCGGGCACCTTCCTTTCCCCTTGTCGTGTGCGCAGAGGCGGATTCGAACCACCGAAGGCAAAGCCAGCTGATTTACAGTCAGCCCCAGTTGGCCACTTTGGTATCTGCGCGTCTTCTGTCACATCCGCTATGCCGGCCTCCGCCCGCATATCTCTCGAATGTGGTTGCAAATGTACGACAAAAATCCAGATCCGGCAAGTACTTCTGACTCTTGAGTGCCACTTTATCGCAAAAAAACAGGATAGGACGCTGTATACAGGGTATAGCAGGAAGCTCCGGCAGGGGTGGAGGGGAGCCGGTGACTTACCCCGCTGAAGCAGGCTGATACCTCAGGGGGATTTCTAATACCGATATTAGTGATCTCTAA
>NZ_KV793798.1:14179-33790 GCF_001808555.1 Porphyromonas sp. HMSC065F10 | reverse complement strand
GATATTAGTCTTCTCTAATATCGGTATTAGATCAGCGCCTGTGGGGACGGGTCAGGGGATGCCCTTCTCTGCAGCAGGTCATGCACCTTTCGACACTTTTTCTCGACCACTATTGCACCCGAGTGAGAGGACCTAATAGACGAGGCCGCCCTGCCCGTCATTGAGAGAGCAGAGCGACCTCGAGCATATATTATAAGACCTTTTTAAAATGGTCTTTCGCCGAAAAAGCACCGCTTTTTCGGCAGGTACTTTGCAGAATGCCCCAGATGCAAGGGACTGAGAGTGAGGGCGAAGGGAGTGTGCTTACGCACATGACCAAGCCCGAATCTCGAATGTGACGCCGCAGATGGGGTATTATGCAAAGGTCTCATTATGGTCCTTACTTCCTTCGGCGATACCAAGCGATGCCGCTAATGGCGAGGAGCCAGACGAGTGTACCGATCCAGGAGAATTGGCTAACAGTCGGGTGGAGGTAATTATACTCCCCGGACTCGAAGCGGAGCTGGAAGGGCACGACGTAGTCTGCGAAGGTTCGTCCGCCGGAGGTGTCGAAGTGGAGACTCTTGACGCCTGCGAGCGTCTGGGCATCCAGCGCGGTGTACTCTGCCCCCTCAGCATCACTCTGGATCACGGTCCAGAAGAAGGGGTTGCCGAGGATGGTCAGCTTCTCCTCTCGCATCCGCAGTGCGGGGAGATCGGCCCTCTGGAGCCGATACTCCGGCAGCCGGATGACGTAGAGCGAGCCCTCCCGGTCGATGACGAAGCCGAGGAACCGCTTGGAGGGGTACTCCGTGACGAAGAGGTACTCAGGTCGCACGCCCTCCGGCAAGTCGATCGGTCGTACGAAGGGGCGACCAACAGTCTGTCGTAGCTGGTAGAGGCGGTCCGCAGCATCGACGAGGAGGTAGCCATTGTCGTACGGCTTGCGGGTGGTGGGATTACCGGCCACGAGGCGGATGGGGAAGGTGACACCTTTCTCCTCCAGAGCCCTCTGGTAGAGAGCCGACTTCTCCTCCTCGATCGAGTTGGACTCCATGTTGACAAATTCGATCCGCCGATCTGTGAAGCGGAAGACATCCTCCGGCATCTCCAGATTGACTCTCTTGGACATCGACTCCAGGAGGAAGTAGAGCGGGGTCTCGTGCGTATTGAGACTCGCAGGGTGAGAGACGAAGATAAAGCTCTCACGCTCCAGCAGTCCCTGATCCACAGCGATGCCCCGGATGCTATCCGGAAGACGTCCATCCATCACCAGCTGGCGGTAGTAGAAGGAGGGGAGGATGCTATCAAACTCGCTATCGGTGTACTCCCGGCCAGCGTAGTCGTAGTAGCGGGTCCCCTCTCCATCCCGATTGTCGAGCGAGGCGAAGTCCCCCACCACCTCACTATAGAGGGTGAAGGGGACATAATCCCCCTTGGGTGCCGTCATATCACCGAGCGAGGTAATGCCCCAGACCAGCGCCAGTGCGGCAAGGAGGGTAAGCAAAATGGTGTATAGTGGCTTCATTGCACTCCTTCCTTAAAGCGTTGGATCGAGAGTATCGAGACGTAGCAGAGCAGCAGCGTCACCAGCCCCATCGGGAGAAGCGCCCCCTGGTAGAAACGAGGGGTCGTGCTGATGAAGTAGAAGTGGACGAGTGCGTAGCTGAGGAGTATGTAGAGCACACGTCGGCGCCAGGTGGACTCAAGCACCACGAGGGCGGTGAGTCCATAGGCGGTGAAGCCGGCCATAAACCACGGGGCGATGCTGACGAGCAGATGAGTCACCAGCTCCGGGGCAAGGATGCTCCGGAGGTAGAGGGCAAGCATCAGGTGCTGCGTGAGGCAGAGGAGCCCGAGGACCCCTACTCCATAGGTAAGCATGGTGAGGGCAATGGTCCCCTGGCCCATAGGCAGATGGAGGGTGAGCTTGAGTCGCTTCTGGGTCATCTCTGGAGCAAATTGCGTCACGGCAAGTATCACGCCCGTGAAGAGGGGCTGATACTGCAGAACATTGAGGAAGAGCACATCCTTGGAGAGCAGGATCTCCCACAGGTGTGCCGCTCCTCGGAGGGTGATGACCCTCTGGAGGGTGAGGAGGGCGTAGGCGGTGATGGCGATCCCTACGATGTAGAGCACCAAGAGCGCCCAGCGGGTCTTGATCCACTCCTTATACAGTAGTCCTTGTATCATATCCGACTCAGTACTTACCGGTTAGTCCGATGAAGGCGTCCTCGAGGGTCATCGGCTCCTCCACGAGGCGGTCGTAGGGGATCTGTGCTCTCTGCAGGTAGGCCTGTACATACTCTCTCGACTGGAAGGTGTGGAGCTCTGCCGCACGACCGATGACGGCGCTGTAGTAGAGCTTCTCATCCCCCGGCAGGGCAGTAACCCCCTCATCGGTGGTGAAGGTGTAGCGGTGGAAGGTCTCCATCAGCTCCCTCACCGGCATCCGGACAAGGATCTTCCCGTAGTCAAGGATGATACAGTCGTCAATCAGCCGCTCCATATCCTGGATGATATGGGAGGTGAGGAAGACCGTCTTGTCACGCCCGCTGGTGTAGTCCCTGAGGTAGTCGATGAAGAGACGCCGGTAGCCGGGGTCGAGCCCGAGGGAGAAGTCGTCAAGGATCAGGAGGTCGGCATCCTGGGCGAGGATCAGTCCCAGGGCGACCTGGGAGCGCTGTCCGCAGGACATCTGGCTGATCCGCTGCCGTGGAGCGATCTTGAGCTTGCTGACGAGGTCGTAGTAGATCTCACGCTTCCAGCGGGGGTAAAACCGCGCATAGAAGCGCTCGATCTCCGTGACGGTCATGAAGCTGTACTGCACATGCCCCTCGATGAGGAGAGCGATCTGCGCTTTTACGGAGGGAGGCATGGCTTGGATGTCGTAGCCGAGCATCCGACAAGTGCCTCCGGCAGGGCGGAGGTAGCCCGCGAGGATATTGATCGTGGTGGTCTTACCGGTGCCATTCTTCCCCAAGAGACCGAGGATCCGCCCCCGAGGGACCTCGAAGGAGAGGTCCTCGTAGATGAGACGCTTCCCGTAGTAGTGGGTCAGGTGGTCACACCGGATGATGCTATCCTGCATGGCGTCACTTGCCTGCCTTCAGAGAGGGCTGTACGCGAGCATTGAAGTCCTCGGTCGAGTTGTTGGTATCCTTGAGGTACTTCCGGCCATTGGCCTCACGCTCCACCTTACGGATGACAGCAGTACCCTGGCCGCTTTTGTCCAGAAAACTATCGCGCCAACCGGTAAAGCCAGCATCGATGGTGTCAGGAATATAGCGCCAGTCAATCTTATCCTTAATACCCAGGAAGACAGCATCGACGATCCAGTCGAGGGGGACCTTGTAGAACTTGTTGGTCTCCATCTCCTTGACAAAATCCTTGAAGCGGAAGACATACTTCGCCGACCAAGCATAGTCCTTCTTATAGGTAGCGGCATCGACCGGAACCCTAACGAGGACAATGGTGGTGCAGCCCGCCTGATGGAAAGAGGAAACGGTCTTGGAGGACTTGTAGTAGGAGATCAGATTGGGCACCCCAGGATTGTCTGTATCCTGGAAGCGGGGATTGGACGAGCGATCGTAGATCTCGAAGTCGGCGTGCTCGAGATTGACCGCTCCGGGGAAGAACTTGGAGTGGTCCAGGGCGTCATTCGCTACGATGATCGAGGCACCGGGCTTGACGGGATAGGTGGTCCCATCGCCGGGGATGATGGAGAGGAATCCGACCGGGAGGATATCCTTGATCGCATCCTTATCCACATAGTCCTGCTTCATATTGCACAGGAGGGCAGACTCCGCAATGCCGAGCCCATCAGCGTAGAGAGTGACGTCGGAGTTGTTGGTGATCTTGATGTACTGCTCGCCGTACTTATAGGACTTCTTCGTCTCAGGATTGTAGGTAGGGCTGATGAAGAGCTCCTCGATGACGAAGCCGGAGCTGACATTCTCCGTGTACTGAGGGATGAGGGTAAATGTGCTCTTCTCGCCCTTCACAACGATGCCTTCCTCCATAGAGACTGTCGTCCGGACCTTGCCGAGGCGATCGGACTGATAGGCGATCCCCGCAGTGAGGGAGACTTGGTACTTGCCCTCGAGGAGCTTCTGCTGGAAGGTAGCGGACTCCGGCTTGAGGGCGATCTCCTTGCCGTCCTGGCTGCTCTTAATGGTCACCTGGAGGTCGCTGTAGGTAGCGTCCTTGAGACCGACAGGCGCCTCGATGGTGAAGGCACAATCGCTCTCGATGGCGGGTTTACGGTTCTCCTCAGGCTTACAGCCTACAAGGAGAACGGATAGAAGGGCGACGAGGGCCCAGAAGTGATGAAGTTGTTTCATGATCATTATATACTTGAGATTATTATTTCAGACTGACGGCACGGAAGTCCTTGGAGGAGTTGTTGGTGTCCTTGAGGACCTTAGAAGTTTCGCTGAGAGGCTTACGGACAACTTTCTTCCCATATCTGGAGTCGTCACCAAGGGCTGGTACGACTGAGGCGTAGCCGGCATCGAGCTTCTCGGAGACGGGGAGCCACTGGAAGTCATCCTTCATACTGAGATTGACCGCATCGAGGATCCACTCATTGGGAATCTGGAGGGCTGGTTCGCCCGGCATCTTCATCGGATCCATCCCCTCGATGATCATGACCTCCTCGTAGGGGTAGCTGTACTTCTTAGCGAGCTCCTCTGCCGTGAGCCCCTGGAGGTCAGCGAGCGCATAGGTGTGCTGACCATTGGTGCTCATCGCCCAATTCTGCACGCCATCGCCGTAGGGATCGCTGATGAAGATCAGCCTCATGTCGGGTACTTGGGGATTGTCTGGCGTCTCGGAGTCGGTATAGCCCTTCTCGCTCATCCACTCAAAATTGGCCCCGGAGAGGTCGATTGAGTTAGGATTTGCCTGCGCATGATTGATCGCCGAGTGGCAGAGGATGATACTCTCATGCGGCTTGACGGGATAGCTGGTCCCATCGCCGGGGATCTGCATCACGAGACTGACCGGCATGTGAGTCGAGCGGACATCCGGCTCGATCTGCTCCTTCTTGTCGTCCGACTGGAAGGTGGAGCGGACCAGCGCCAGACCGTCGGCATAGCGGGTCACGGGGCTATTATTGGTGATGCGGATGAACTTATCCTCATCATACTGCTCTCCGTTCTTATTGAGCGTCCCGGCAAAGAAGATCTCGCTGATGACGAAGCTCTCCTTGGGCATCACAAAGGTAAGCTGACAAGTATGGGTGTAGCTCTGCTCACTCCTGGCCACAAGGTCCTCACTGTACTCCAGCGTCGTGAGGACTCCCTTCGTGGCGAAGTCACCGGTGAGATGGAGGGTGTAGGAGGCACCCTGAGAGAGGGTGACCCTCGCCTTATTTTGCTCAAAGGTGAGGGACTGCTTCGTCCCCTTAGCCTTGGAGACGACCTCACCGCGGAGGTTGCTTAGTTGCCCCTCGATGCCAAGCGGGCTCTTCACCTCGAGGGTAACGAGAGCCTCACTCGGCTGCTCAGGAGCGTCCTCACGGCAGCCCGAGAAGAGGACTGAGAGGAGCAGTGCAAATGCGATAAAAAAAGTTTTCTTCATAAACAAAATGGTTCTATAGGGTTAGCTGGATCTCCGCCAGCAGGGTGTGACGGAGTGAAGAGGGGAAGTGGTCGAGCCGATAGCGACCGCCCACCACGAGTCCCCAAGAGGGCTTGAGAGGCATAGGGAGGTGGTACTTGGGTGCAATGCTGAGGCTGAGACACCTCGCTGTAGCGGACCGATAGCTCTGCCGGAGGTGATCCGTCACCGACTCCTCCATCTCTGCCATAGGGAGCGTGAGCAGACCGACAGCCTCAGGGGCATAGCCCGCCTCGAGGGAGAGAAGGCCGTAGCTCCGCTCACTGCGATGAGAGACCTCTCCATAGAGGACCACATACCAGCGGTCGAGGCGAAGCTCCTTCTCCGGCTCGAGCACCCTCGTCCGGAGACGAAGATAGGTCACCTCGGGCTGCACAAGCCAGTGCCAGCCCGGTCGGCGATAGTCAGCGTCACCGAGGGAGAGTGAGAGCTTGCCCTCCACGGTGCCGCGGTGAAAATTGGCGTTGTACCCCACTACGGGATAGGTCCCGGCCTTAGGTTCGCCTACGATATGCTCTACTCCGGAGCGGCTCTCGACACTTGCCTCAAGATCGAGTGCACCCATGAGTGCCCCCACCCGGTGCTGGTAGCCGACACTCAGCCTCCCCTGATGATCGGTATAGTGGTGGATCGGCACCTCATTCATATCACTCACCGCCTGCTCCAGCCGGCTATACCGATAGCCAAGAAGAGTTCGCATCCCCTCGTCGGAGGTCCGAGGCAGGAGATGGAGCGCAGCCCCGAGCGACCGACCACGATAGTGGAGAGAGGGCTCATTGGTGTCAAACCTCCGGAAGCTGCCCCCGAGACCACTCATCAACCGCTGGAGACTGCCTCCGATAGGGCTATAGATCGCCACCCCACTCCGCTGCTTGTAGAGCCCATAGTCGAGGGAGAGTCCCACCTCGCAGGTGGCGACCGGTAGGGAGAGCCCGGTGGAGAGGCGTAGATCTGAGACGATACTCCGAGGTCTCGGATCCACTGAGCGGTACTCCTGCTGAGAGCGGTAGTGCAGCTCCCCGGATAGTCGGAGCAGGGAGAGCTGATGGCTGTAGCCTCCACCGAAGGTATACCTCTCCAGCGACAGGTCTCCGCCCTTCTCGTCAGCCATAATATAGGGGTAGAGCCGATCGTAGTCAGAGGTGCTGCGCCACTTCACCTCTTTCACACGCCCATTGGCATAGTCGGCATAGCCCCAGAGGTGCTCCCTTGCCGACGGGAGGAGGTAGGTCTTCGCTTGGAGCAGTGCAATGCTCTCACCCCGTCCCTGCTCATCATAGAGCGACTCCGTCTCATTTCGTCCCTCGTACCGAGCAGCAAAGGAGGAGAGGGAGTTGCGGTACTGCCTATGATGGAGTGCCACCTGATCGGCATAGCGGAGCCACAGCTGCTGCCAAGCGATCGAGCACTCATAGGATCGTGCGGCCACACTGAGCGTATCCGCAGCGTGAGCATTCATCACGACCGTTAGGACGAGGAGAAGAAGGAGATGACGTCTCATAGCATCCTGAGCATTTTGATCTCGCAGGTCTCCTCCTTATCCAGGAAGAGCCGCTCAGTAGCCGACCCTCTGACCCAGACCGTCTCGCCGCTCTCCAAGAGGAGCGCCCCCTCCACCCGGACATCGTAGAGCCCGCGGTAGAGCTCGTCCGTATAAGTAGAGGTGGTGATGGAGTTGCGGGTGGTGGTATGGCGGGTGTTGAGATTTTCCCACTCGATCTTATAGCTCTGGCGGACCACAGGGGAGGGGGTGCTATAGTCCAGTCGGAGCGTCACGCGGCTCATCACGTCCGGGCGCTCCGGCAGGTGGCACGCAGATAAGCCCACGAGGAGCAGGAGTGCGATCAGAGTCTGAGCCTTTGTCATAGATTGATCATCATTTCCATACCGAAGTAGGGGGTCTGATTGCGCCGGATCACGAAGCCCTTTCGCTCTATGTCCGGACTGTAGTCAAAGATCTTATTGACGAAGAGCGCTACCCGCAATTTGCTCTCAAAGAGGGACTTCGTCGCCTTTAGATTGGTGATCATCATAAAGGGAACCACGTACCGCTCGAAGGAGCTCTCGGTGTAGCTTCGCTTGAGCCACTGCAGCTGAGCATCGCCCTTGGCCGCCTCTGTGAAGGGGCGTCGCTCTCCATCTGAGAGAGAGATGAAGTAGTCGGGATAATTGGAGAGAGGCATCTTCTGCGAGGAGGAAAACCAGTTTGACTGAAAGGAGAGCGATAGTCCCAGTCCGATCTTAGGGAGGTAATTGTCGAGCCGAAGGTCGGTATTGAGTATCTCACGGACCAGTATCTCATTATCCTGATAGATGCCCACGTAGGGGACCTCGCGCCCGCCGAGGACGGCTCTCGGGCGCTCATACTGCGGGAGACTATTCCGATAGGTGGTCCTAAACCACGCTCCCGATAGCGTCACTCGGGTATTGAGGAAGCGGTACCTCGGAGTGCTCATCACCCACTCCACACCACTCTTATCGGTCTCGCTTCCATTCGTATCGAGAGGGAGCAGACGGAAGTCTCGTGTATCCCTGTACTTGAAGTCCCTGATGTCCGGCTTAGCTGTCAGGGTAGCATAGTCGACCGACTGCGGATCGTAGTACCGGAAGTCCGCGATCCGTAGCTCAGTATCCTTGCGGAAGCCACTCCGCATCCGCTCCCGGAAGCAGGTCAGAGTGGCGGAGTAGCCGGCGTAGTCGAGATCGAGACGGAGCTCGCCCTTGACGTTCTTCGCCGGTGCCAGCTGCTTATTATCCGGGTCATAGATATAGGTTCGCATATAGACCAGGCGGTAGTCCGGATTGCTGTGGTAGTAATTGAGCTCCACAAAGTCGTCGTAGATCGTATCCGGATAGAGCTGCTCCATAGAGGGAAACATACTGAGGCTCCCTACCCCACCATTCACCCGAACCATAAGAGGGCGATCGGCTACCTCTATCGGGGCGAAGCTCCAGCGGGCGTTGAGTCGGATGTCCGGATACCACCGACCAGACATCCTATAGGAGCGATCGAGGGCGAGGAGGCTATTGGCCACCACCCCGGCCATCAGGGTCAGGGAGTGCTCCCGGATCGGCAGTGTCATCTCATCCTCCACGAAGAGGGAGAGGACCGACTTACCCGGGACATCGTAGAAGGGTCGGGGACGGCTGCCGGAGAGCCAGAAGAGGGGGCGGTCGAGGTCGAAGATTGCCCCTCGCCCGATATTCTTGCTGTAGCTCCAGTCCGCTCCATACTTCAGCCGATGCCGGCCGGGGCCGAGGTCGAGACGACTACTGCCCTTGAGCTTGAGATAGAGGTAGAGAGGTCTGCTATCGACGGTGTGAGAGGCGAAGTAAGTGCGGGGATAGTACCGTCCCTCATGCTCTCCCTCCTCGCGGGTAGTCAGGTAGGGGACATCGCGACTCATCAACATATCCTTGGTGATGGCGGTCCGGTCCCAAGTGTGGGAGAGTGACAGGGTCAGATCCACGGCACTGAGCCAGGGATTCTCCGTTGGGAGGAAGGAGAGACTCTCTGAGAGAGCGAGGCGATGGTTTCCCGACTGATAGGTATCTAAGGGGGTGACGTCAAGGTCCTGATCCCGCTTTCGGTCATTGAGCGAACCGGTATAGTCGATGCTGGAGAGCGAGGAGAGACTGCCTATCGTCCCCGACCATCGTCCGGAGAGACGGAGCGAACCGGTGATGCGCTCGTAGCAGTCACGTACGCTGCGGGGGTCGGAGTAGGCGCTGAGGTAGCCGATGCTGCTGATGAGATTGAGCCGGTCGGGGAGGAGGTTGACCCCTTTGGAGAGGAAGAAGAGCTTGCTGGACATATCCGACTTGAAGCGCCCGGTGAGCTCATCGGTCCACTGCTTACGCTTCACCTTGATGAGACCGCTTGTCAGGTCGGAGTGCTCCACGGAGGGGATCCCCTGCACCACCTCGATGCTCTCCACGTCATCGGTGGAGATGGAGCGCATATCCACACCGGCATTGATCGGCACCTGAGTCGAGTAGGCCCCATCACTCCCATACATCCCCTTGAGCCCGGCATCCATCTGCACGGGGACGCCATCGATGAGAAATCTCGTCCCCATGGAGGAGGTATTGTACTGCGACTGATTGACCCTCGGGAGCAAATTATGCTGCCCTACGATGGGGAGGGAGGCCTCCCGCAGCCGGACGATATCCGGCGAGGTGAGGAGAGGATCGGAGGAGAAGCCTCCCGGGAGCAGCTCCAGCACATCGCCGATGCTGGAGGGCTGGAGCAGCGTCATTGCCTCTCTCCCTATGAGAGACGAGGTGACCATACCCTTGGAGGGCTTAGCCGTCACCACCACCTCCTGGAGCTCATCGGTACTGTCCTGGAGCTTGAGGGTAAAGGCGTGCTGCTCCGGTGTGACCTGTACCCGTTGCTCGTAGGGCCGATACCCGATGTAGGTCGCACGGATCAGGTACCCCCCGGGGATCACTCTCCGGAGTGTCAGGATACCCTTCGCATCCGTGGCCCCCTTGTACTCCCGCTGTCCATCCTTCATTGTCACCACCGCCCCGGGGAGAGGCATCCCGTCCCCTGAGTCCACGACCGTGAGCTTCACCGCCGTCTGTCCCTGCACCACAAGGAGCAGAGAGAAGAGGGTGAGGAAAATCCAGACGAGTCGCCTCATAGGAGTAGGAAAAGGAGGGGAATGAGTATCCCTAAGGCCAGCTCCAGCCCGCCTACCCCTCTGAGCCCTCTCTTACCACGGGCGAGGAAGAGACCCGAGAGGGTGATGACGATGAGGGCTATCGCAAAGAGATCAGAGAAGTAGGTCCACCAGCGACCTGGATTGTAATGAAGGCGTACAAAGTCGCCGAGTAGCGGCCGCTTCCTCAAGCGGTCATACACGCCGGTACCAGTCTGGAGATCCACCTCCAGAGTGGAGCCGCCCTTGAGGAAGACCTTCATCGTCCTCTCATCCGGATAGTAGTGCTTCGTATAGTGCCCTTTCTCTCCGATCTCATCGAGGAGTCTCTCTATCTCCCCCGTGGTGACTGACCCCTTCGCCCGAGGGGTCTCAGTGAGTGCACGAGGGATCTCTATCCGCCTCGCTGAGTAGGTAGGATTGAGCTCATCCCGATGATTCATCAGGATGCCGGAGAGGGCGTAGATAATGACGATACCGGCAAAGAAGAAGGAGAGGTGCCTGTGGATCCAGCGGCACGCCTTCACCATACTCTTAGACCGGTCCCCTCGGGGACTATTTGCCATAGTCCGTGAGATCAGAGGATTTCGTAGGAGAGCCCCTCCATGTGGTAGAGGCTGACATAGGCCTTACCCTCCTTCTCTGCACGATCTGCAATGCGGGACCGGAAATTGGCAATCCGCTCTCGGACGCTATTGGCCTCCGCCTCCGCATTGGCCTTCATATCGGCAGCACAGCCACCCTCGCCCTGAGCCTCCTTGGCCTGATCGGCGATCTGAGCCTCCCACTGAGCGAGGTAGTCCTCATCAATGCGGTCCTCCACCAGGACTCCTGTCACACGTACGATGCTATTGACGGTCTCCTGAGGAAAACTGCCGATCGACTCACCCGCCTCTACACGGAGGGTCTTGGTATCGTCGCTGCCCATGAGGAAGATCTTTCCTCCTCCATGCTTGCAGATATGGGCACAGACCCCCTCTACCTTGATGGTATCACCGACCAAGCTATCCGGGTCTGCCAATACCTGATCCACCTCGAGGGCGGCAGGGGTCGCCTCCTCCGCGGAGGTCTGAGCTTTACTCTTATTACTATCACCCCCACAAGATGCGAGGCCGAGGGTCATACCGAGGAGCAGCGTAAGGCTCCACTTGTTGATCAGAGTCATCTTTCTTACTTAATCCTTTAGTGATGCAATGAGGGACTACGCCCCTATATAGCTGCAAAGGTGACCCTAATCAAGGCGCAAGCCCATACTCACAAGTAGGTATTTTACCTCCAGACACCTACTCCCCATCGGGTATTTTGGGCGACTACAATCCTTACCGAAAGACGAAGTAGACCGCCAGGACGAGGCAGACAAATGCAGCGAGGTGATTCCACTGCAGCGGCGTACCTCGGAAGAAGATCACCGTGAAGAGCGTAAAGACCGTGATCGATATCACCTCCTGGATCACCTTGAGCTGCAGCAGCGTAAAGGCTCCTCCATTACCCACAAAGCCATACCGATTGGCCGGCACCTGAAAGGCATACTCCATCAGCGCGAGCCCCCAACTCAGCAGTATCACCACATAGAGCGGTGTGCTGTCCCGGAGTATATGCAGCTGCTGGAGCTTGAGATGCCCATACCAGGCAAAGGTCATAAAGACATTAGAGACCAGCAGCATCGCCACCATCAGCCATCCATTCATATCAGCACGTACACATTAATATATAAAGACCTTTGCAAAATGGTCTTTCGCCGAAAAAGCACCGCTTTTTCGGCAGGGACTTTGCAGAATGCCCCAGATGCAAGGGACTGAGAGTGAGGGCGAAGGGAGTGTGCTTACGCACATGACCAAGCCCGAATCTCGAATGTGACGCCGCAGATGGGGTATTATGCAAAGGTCTCATATAGGGTAAAGAATAAAGACGCCCTCCCACTAAGCCCACGAAGGTACGAAGTAATGCCCCCACGGCAATGGAGCCTGAGGCCGAAATAGACCGGCTTGGCTGTCAGCCCATAGAGCAGGCACAGATCTAATACCGATATTAGCGATCTCTAATACCGATATTAGTGTTCTCTAATACCGATATTAGATCGAACTAATATCGGTATTAGTCTGAGGGCACCGCAGCCTGATCCTATGGCGTTATCCCTGGGAGAGGGATCTATCCACCTTTTTCCTCATTTCCGAACCACCCGACCCACCCGGTCTGTCCCAAACTCACCACCAACATCGCACTACCTTACATTTGCAAGGTACTAAGATTATACGTATCTTTGCCGTACAATATAGAGATAGAATCACTTTCACTAACTACAGTAAGAGCATCATGGCAAAGACTGACTTGGCGGATAAGTTCCGCTCACAGATGAGACGAGGGCTCCTGGAGTACTACCTGCTCCTCCTGCTTGACAGTCGCCAGGCCTACTCGGCAGACATCATTGATCTGCTCAAGGAGGCCGACCTGCTTATCGTGGAGGGCTCACTCTACCCTCTCCTGAGCAAGATGCGTCGCGCCGGCATCATTGGCTACACCTGGGCGGAGAGTACCCAGGGTCCTCCTCGCAAGTACTACACCCTTACGGATAAGGGACGAAGCATACTGGATAAGCTCAATCAGAACTGGGCTGAGATGAATGCTCAGGTCGACCGCATACGAGCTGCCAAGCAGGAGAATAACGGTCCGCAGATCACCCCCGCCCCCATGCAGGAGGCCGTAGACGAGATGCAACCGACAGATAAGGAATAGAGAACCATAAGGGCAAAAAAACAGAGCATCATGAAAAAGAACCTTTCAGTCACCCTTGGCGGCCGCTTCTTCACGATCGATGAGGACGCCTACTTCGCCCTTGACGCCTACATCGAGGGCATCCGGTCACACTACGCCCCTGAGGACCCCGATGGAGAGATCGTCTCCGACTTTGAGAGCCGCATCGCCGACCTCTTTGCCGACGAGATCCGGCAGCAGGGCCCCGGATCCACCATCACCATCGATGCCGTCCGCCGCACGATAGAGCGAGTCGGCTCCCTGGATCGCCTCTTTGACGACGAGGAGGAGCAGCATCCTATTGAGGAGGAGATGCCGGCAGCCGATGAGTCTATCAACTACGACACCGCTGCCCCCGATACCGAGACGGAGCAGAGGAGGATCCCCACCCCACCGATCCCACCGACCGGTATGGAGGGACCGCGGCCTCGGCACATCTACTACCGCTCCACCGTGGACCGCTGGCTCGGCGGTGTCCTCGGCGGCCTCGGAGAGTACCTCGGCATGGACGCCCTACTCTTCCGCCTCACCTTCATCCTCCTACTCTTCACCCCCGTCGCACCGGCGATCATCCTCGTCTACCTGGCGATGACAATCTTTGTCCCTCAAGCCAAGACAGTGACCCAGCGACTTGAGCTCCACGGCAAGCCGGTCTCCCCATCGACAATCTGGCAGGACATCGACGAGACAATAACCAAGAGCGAGGCGGAGGGAAAGGAGTCGGGCGATCGTAAGAGTGCCTTCCCCCGCCCCTCCGACTTCCTCTCTCCCGGCTGGCGCAAGGGACTACTCTGGACAGGCTCCATTCTGCTTATCCTGGGACTCTTCGTCGCCATGGGAGGAGTCATCACAGGTCTCGCCGACGGGGATCTCTTCCAGTACGACTTCTTTCACGACGGGGAGTACTTCCGCAGCACAGCGGCCGGGCTACTCTTTTCCATCGCTGGTGGTCTTGTCGCTCTGCCCTTCGCCACCCTGCTGATCTACGTGATCGGAGTGATCCCGATCGGGATGATCCTCCGGAGCAAGCACAGCAGCACGACGGTCAAGGTCGTCAGCATCGCCCTCTGGGTCATCATCCTGCTCGCCCTCTGGCACATCATATTCTGAGGTCTCTACACTGAGGCACAGATCGATTATCTTTTCATATAAGTCAAACCCTATTTAAGACTTTGCCCGCCCTCCGATGCGACATCGAGGGGCGGGCTTCTTTTTTTACACACTACATAGAGATGACTTATGGGGGGGAGGCAAAAAAAAGGAGCGGGGGAAATATCGTTATCTTTGTATTGCTATGGATAAGGGAGTAGAGAAGAGTCAGAGGAGCGAGCAGACGCTCCGGTTTTACGAGGTGGAGATGGGCGAGGGGCTCACCCTGCCCTATGCCGAGGAGGGGATCTTTGCCGGCTTCCCCTCGCCGGCGCAGGACGACCGGCTGGAGTCGATCGACCTGAATAGAGAGCTGATCCGCCACCCGGCGACGACGTTCCTTGCCCGCATCGTGGGCGACTCTATGGAGGGAGCCAATATCTACGAGGGGGACATCGTGGTCGTCGACCGCGCCTTAGAGGTGCACGATGATGACGTGGTGGTCTGCTGCGTGAATGGGGAGTTCAATATCAAGTTTGTGGAGCAAAGAGGCGATGTGGCCTACCTCGTCTCTGCCAATAGCGCCTACCCGCCTATGCGGGTCGACCCCGAGGACGACTTCATCCTCTGGGGCGTGGTCACCTACGTCATCCATCGGCCGAGACGGATCTGAGCCGTGTACGGTCTGATCGACTGCAATAACTTCTACGTCAGTTGCGAGCGGGTCTTCCGACCCGAGCTGCGCAACCGACCCGTCGTCTGTCTCTCCAATAACGATGGCTGCGTCGTCAGCCGGTCCAATGAGGCCAAGGCACTCGGCATCCCGATGGGTGTGCCACTCTTCAAGATCCGGGACTTAGTGGAGCGCGAGCATGTCGCCGTCTGCTCAAGCAATTACGTCCTCTACGGCAATCTCTCCCGCCGCGTGATGAGTGTGGTCCGGTCGATCATACCGGAGCAGGAGGTCTACTCCATAGACGAGTGCTTCGTCCACTTTGCCCCCAATGAGGAGTACGACCGGCTGGCGCGGGAGATCCGGCGAGCCGTCCTCAGGGGCGTGGGCATCCCCACCGGCATCGGTGTCGCCCCCACCAAGACCCTCGCCAAGATCGCCAGCCACTACTCCAAGAAGCACCCCGAGACCGGCGGCGTCTACACCCTCGACAGCCGGCGGGACATCGTCCGAGCGCTCGAGGGGACACCCATCGGCGACGTGTGGGGCGTCGGCAGGCGAAACCTCCGCAAGATGGAGAGCTTCCGCATCGAGACCGCCTACGACTTCGTCCAGCGGACACCGGAGTGGGTGCGGCGAAATTTCACCATCGTCGGGCTGGACACCTACTACGAGCTGCGAGGGGTGCCGAGGATCCCCTTCGGTGAGGAGACGCCCACCAAGAGCATCGGCCGATCCCGCTCTTTCGGCAACGCCGTCTCGGACAAGAAGCAGCTGGAGATGATCCTCCTCGAGTTTCTCGACATCGTCTGCAGCGAGCTGGAGCGGCAGCACCTCGGCACGCTCAATCTCGCGATCTACCTCCGCACCAATCGCTTTCGCTTCGACATCCCGCAGTACAATCCCTACGTGCAGAGCTCCTTCACGATGCCGACGAGCGACTTCTCACAGCTGGTGCCGGTGGTGCGGCAGCTGCTCGGCTCGATCTGGCGACCGGGGTATGACTTCAAGAAAGGGGGGATCCTCGTCTCTGACCTGGTCCGGATGGACCGGGCGCTGCCCTTTGAGACCGAGGAGGAGCAGCGACGGAAGCGCCTACGAGCCATCGAGGGGCGCATCCGGGAGCGGTACGGGGACCACGGGCTCTTTGTCGCCGCCCGCGACCCCGATGCACTGCAAGGCGTCGTCCGCCGGGAGCACACCAGCCCCCACTACACCACCGACCTCCGCGACATCCTGTGCATCACTCCCCACTGACCTCCTCAGCGGATGCGCTGGCGGATCTGATCGGCGTAGCCGGTCAGCCCCTGGCGGCCATCAAGGTGGGTGAGGGCATCTTTGTAAGCGCTCTTGGCATCATCGAGTTTGCCGCCGACTCGGCGGAAGTCTTCCATCATGTTATCCACCTGACGGAGCATCTTGTCCGCCAGCGCAATCACCTCGGCGATGTTCTCCTCCTGCCGGCGACTGATCCACGCCTCGCTGATGATCCTGAGGAAGAGCATCAGCGACTCAGGCGTGACGATGAAGACCCTGCTCGCGAGAGCCTTTTCCCTAAGGTCACTGCTCGAGAGCAACTGCAGCACGGCAGGCATAGGGACAAACATCAGGGTGTAGGGGAAGGTGCTCCGTCCCTCGAGCGACAGCTCGTGGTAGCGCGCCTTGGCCAGTTCGCTCACATGCGCCCTTAGGTCTCGCTCCATATCAGCAAGAGCCGCTTGTCGTCCCTCCTCATCAGCGGCATCGTGGTAGCGCAGGAAAGCCCGCAGCGACACCTTGGCATCGACCATCACGTCCCGCCCGTCGGGGAAGTGGAGGACAAAGTCGGGGCGCAGCACCTGACCGCCCCGCCGCAGCACCAGCTGAGCATCGTACTCCGTCCCTCGGATGAAGCCCTCCCGCTGCAGGATCTGCTCCAGCCGCTTCTCGCCCCAGTCGCCCTGCACCTTACCGCTCGTCGACATCGCACGGGCGAGGCGGTCGGCCTTGTCGCCGACGGCAGTGGTCTGCTCAATCAGCATCCGGATCTGCCGGTCAAGCTCACCGGAGCGGCGGGCATTGGTCTCACCGGTAGACTTCAGCGCGAGGTCCATCTTGTCGATGCTCGCCCGCAGCGGCGCCAGCACTAAGTCCAGCTCCTGCTTATTTGCGGAGGTGAGTTCGTCCGCCCGCCTCTTCGTGATCACCTCCGAGAGTGCCTCGAAGCGCTCCGTCATCCGGTCGAGCTGACGATCGAAGAGTCCCTCCTGCTCCTCCCTCTTCCTCTGCTCGCTCTCGAGGGTCGCCTCCGTGCGGGCTGCGGTCGCCGTGAGTCGTCCCATCCGCCCGACGAGGAGCAGGACGAGAAGCAGCAGCCCCCCGACTACCACAAGCAGTATGATCTCCAGCGTCGTCATCCCTCGTACCCCTCGTAGTAGTAAGACTGCTCCAGCCCCTTGAAGAGTATCTCCCGATCATCCACCTTCTCCGTCAGTGCAGGGAAGAGGAGGTGTCGCAGCTCCAGATCATTGACGGGACTGCGCTCCATGGCCTGCAGATAGGCACTCCTCGGTACACGCTGCCAGTCGACCACCTGCCCGAGGCTACGCTTCAGGATCTGATCGAGCCAGATCCTTGTGGCACGACCATTTCCCTCCATAAAGGGGTGCGCCACATTCATCTCCACATACTTGGAGATGATCTCCTCATAGGTACTCTCCGGCATGGCATCGATGATCGGCAGGATCGCATCTAAGTAGAGTGCATTCGCAAAGCGAAAACCGCCCTTGGAGATATTCAGCGAGCGAACCTGACCGGCAAAGTCATACAGTCCGCTAAATAGGTACTCGTGGATCCGGCAGAGTCCGCCGGTAGTCCCCACCTCCACCTGATCAATCTCCCCGGAGTCGTAGAGCCTGATGGCCCGCTCCAGGCTCGCTCTATCTATCTCTTCCTGCTTCATCATCTACCATCCTTACCACAAAAGTACGCAATTAGCGGATGCACGTCATCACTACTGACAAGGCTCCCCGACAGCCGGATAAACCAGTCACCAGGGCTTTGGGTAGGTCTTGATTTTGAAGCCAAGCTTTCTCGCATGCTTCACAAACCTCGGCATTGACTCAAAGCTCCAGTAATCGCATACTGCCACCTGTCCATCGGAGCATTGTAATATACGATCATCGTAAACAGATCTTATGTATTTATCATCCTTCTTATCCTGAAACCCATTAGTCTCCGGATAGTCAATCATAGTGACATAGTCATCGTTGAGGTCTGAAGGGAAAACCTCCATAAGCTCTCTTCTCGTGATCCCCTGATGCTCCTCCATATAGTCCTTGATCACTTGCAGGACAAGTCCCTCCTCAGTGTATAGGATCGTCTCGGTAGAGCCAAGACTTTCTCTGTAGCGATGGGCTTCACCAAACCAAAAGCCCCAAAAGCCCTCCTCGTAAAGTCTCAGCTGAGAGAGATCCAGTCGGGTACCCGAGAACACATAGTCGCACCAGTCATCATACAGTGGATTACACAGGCTATTACATCCGAAAATATCGGCTTTGTTCTTAGCAGCCATCCAGTTTCCGACAGCCCTCTCCAAGAGCTCCTCGTCTACGTAGTCAGCCCCAAGTCGATAGGGCAAGCTGTTTCCTCGGGTATTGCTTAGTAGGTAGTCCCACATAGGCTCGGGGACCACCTCCCGCACCAGCACTAAGGAGAGCGCCTCTGCCAGCGACTCCTCTCTCAGCCTGTAGAGCTGAGTGGTGTCGTAGCTAAATGGAGATTGTGGGTGATACTGCAAATAGTACCAGTCCAGGTACAGACGTGTATCCATAAGGGCATGCATCAACTCATGGAGGACGACCTGATCCAGAAGGGCGTGAAACTTCTCCACGGCCAAACGTTCATCTGGCTCCTCCTTATGAGTATAGTTCCAGATTTTGTCAACCCAAATGAAGATACGTGGTTCGTAATCAGCGAGACTACCTGATCCATGGGAGTAGGCACTCACATAGACTCCAAATAGATCCAATATCGGCTGGACACATACGATCTTATTTCTCTCGCGATCTTCCTCTGCCTCATTGATTTGTCTTTGATCAAAGTCTTCCTCCCGCTCAGGAGGTAGCTCCAGAGTCTCCTTTAGACCCTTAAGGGTCATCTCGTCGTAGGGCATCTGATGGTCGGGGATGGTTACCTCCATCTCCCTACCCACTAATGCGATACTATGCCGCTCACCGACCTGATCAGTGGTCACAAAGAGAATGGGAATCTGACACAGCAAGGACTGAAGGTCAGGGTGATGATAATCGTAGCAGTAATATTCAAAAAAACGTGAATAATGATAGCACCACGACATCGGTGAGCGCTCATACTCCAGAGCCTTCTGCATATCAGCTCGAAACTCAGGCGTGAGAAACTCCCTCAGCTCAGAGGGCAGGTCACAATTCCAGGGAATCAAGTTTACAAACAACATGGCAATAGTATATTACGAAGGTAAATGAAAAACTTTCAGTCGTGGGGGCATAGCCAAACCTACCTCTTGACTCCTCAAATGTAAAGATAATTCTCTACCTCGCAGCCTCTTTTTCCCATCCCCCCATGGGTGACGCATTTGAGTGGCACAGGAGTCCATCAACTCATTATAAAGGGTGGGGAACGAAGCACCCCTTGGGGGGTGCCCGCTCCTTAGCCCCGAAGACCCGGGGATCAAGCATTGCAAGTGATCCCGCGACCCCGCAAGGGTGTCGCACTGGTTGGTCTGACTCCCTGATAAGTGCGACACCCTGGCGGGGTCGTCAGAAAAGGGGCTTTCTGTTCAGCGACCCACAAGGGGTCGAGGGGGTAGGGGCG
>NZ_KV793798.1:434-14079 GCF_001808555.1 Porphyromonas sp. HMSC065F10 | reverse complement strand
CCTATGGAGCGAGCACCCTTCGGGTGCCTCACTGATGCCCCCCCTTTGTATATGATTACCCTGATGCTCAAATGTGTCACCCCCTGCCCTTGGAGAGAGTAGCTTTACTATCGGGGCGAAAAGGATATATTTGCAGAGGAATAGTAGTGTATGGATATGAGACTTGTCCCGGAGGAAGAGTATGCCGCCAATCATGGTCTGACAGAGCAGGCCGTGAGAGGTTACTGCGCCGAGGGGAAGCTGCCCGGCGCTGTGCAAGAGGGGGAGATGTGGCGTATCCCCGCAGATACGCCCTTGCCCGACGAGGTGAAGCACTCGCCTCTGCTGGTTGCTCTGCGAGAGCAGATGGAGAGCAAGATGAGAGGGGGCATCTACCATCGGACGCAGATAGACCTTACCTACAACTCCAACCACATCGAGGGAAGTCGTCTCTCTAAGGAGCAGACGCGCTACATCTACGAGACCAACACCATCGGCATCACCGATGAGGCGGTCAGCGTCGACGACATCATCGAGACGACCAACCACTTCCGCTGCATCGACTTCGTCATAGAGCATGCGGAGGAGCCACTGACGGAGGAGATGATCAAGAGACTGCACGCACTCCTGAAGGCGGGCACCTCCGATGCGGACAGACCGTGGTTTGCCGTCGGTGAGTACAAGCTGTTGCCCAACGAAGTGGGAGGAAAGGAGACCACAGCCCCTGAGGATGTGCCGTCAGCCATGAGGGCGCTACTGCAGGAGTATGCCGGCAAGAGACAAGTCTCGCTCGAGGAGATCCTCAACTTCCACTACAGAATGGAGATGACCCACCCCTTCCAGGACGGCAATGGCCGCGTAGGCAGGTTGATCATCTTTAAGGAGTGCTTAGCACACCATATCGTCCCCTTTATCATCACCGAGGAGCTCAAGATGTACTACTATCGGGGTCTTGATCGGTGGGAAGAGGTGCGGGGGGATCTCCTCGACACCTGTCTCACCGCACAGGATCGGTACAGAGCGATCCTCGACTATTTTCGCATCACCTATTAACACCCATAGCATCATCATGGAAGTCATACCACCGCAGAGGGAGCTTAAGCACTCCCTATCCTTTGTCGCCAAGACGCTTATCCTCGGGCTGGTCGCCCTACTGCTCCTGATCCCTCTCCTTATGGTGGAGGGGCTGGTCTCCTCGCGCCAGTACGAGGGGCGCAAGGCTACGCAGGAGATCACCTCACGCTGGGGTGGGAGCCAAAACATCCTCACCCCCGTGCTAGTCGTCCCCTACACACCCGATGTCAGGAATGCCCAGGAGAGCGCCCTCTACCTAATCCCCGAGGAGGTCTCCGCTGATGCCGTGCTTGACATCGAGAATCGCCACCGCAGCATCTACGAGGTCGCCGTCTATACGGCGCACGTAGACCTATCCGGCACCTGGCGGGCGGAGGAGATCCGTCGCGCCCTCTCGGAGGTGAAGGGGACGTACGACCTCAGCCGGGCGAAGGTCGCCTTCTCCACCAGCGACGCCACCGGCTACCGGGACATCGTCAGGATCAAGGTCAATGGGAAGGAGTATAAGATGAAGAACAACCCCTCCCTCTCCTCGCTCACCACCTGCATCGATGACAATTACGGCGATCTCATGGAGGTGAACTTCCCCTACCTGAGTGACATGGATGTGACCAGTGCCCCGCTCTCTGCCGACCTGCCCCTCTCCGACGATGAGGAGGGGGCGCTGAGAGACCTCTCCTTCAGCCTCCGGACGGACATCGCCGGGAGTGAGCACTTCGGTCTCCTCGCTGTCGGTGTATCGGCCAAGAGCTCGATCAAGGGGAATTGGCCCGACCCCTCCTTCCGGGGCAAGAAGCTGCCGGACGACTACAGCATCACCGAAGGGGACTTTGAGGCTCGCTGGAGCACCTTCGCCGAGGACAATCTGATCGCCAGCGAGGGACAGTCCACCCTCCTCCGCAACAGCCACTTCGTCAGCCTCCTCCGCCCGGTAGACAACTATGCCCAGACGGAGCGGAGCGTGAAGTACGGCATCCTCGTCATCGCCCTCACGCTCCTCTCGGTCTATCTCGTGGAGCTGACACTGCGCCGCCGCGGCGGGAGCATCAATCTCCTCCACTACGTCCTCACAGGGCTCTCGCTGGTACTCTTCTACACCCTGCTCCTCTCCATGAGTGAGGTGATCGGCTTCGGCCTCGCCTACCTGATCTCCGCCGTGATGACGATAGGGCTCAATACCATCTACTTCCGCATGATCCTCCGGGAGACGAAGAAGGCACTTCTCCTCGGGGGCATCATGACGCTCCTCTACCTGACCATCTACGTGCTGATGCAGCTGGAGAGCTACGCCCTCCTCATCGGGAGCTTAGTCCTCTTCGTCATCCTGGCGATCGTCATGTACATCTCCGCCAAGACCCTCCGCGACTGAGGAAATCTAATATCGGTATTAGAGAAATCTTTTATCGGTATTAGAGATCACTAATATCGGTATTAGATTTCTCTAATACCGATAAAAGAAAAAGCCCTCTCGGATGGCTCACATGAGGGTAGGCGTCCTAAAGCAGGAGAAAGGGGGTATCTTTGTCGTATGAAACCAACCCTGCCTGAGGAGGAGAGCCGAGGGAGCAACAGCCGTATCGCACGGAATACGCTGATGCTCTACGTCCGTCAGCTGGTCGTGCTGCTGATCGGGCTCTATACCTCCCGGGCGCTCCTCGCCGCCCTCGGGGTGACCGACTATGGTCTCTACAATGTCGTCGGCGGCGTGGTGACGATGCTCGGCTTCCTCAATGGGGCGATGATCGGGGCGACGCAGCGCTTCCTCGCCGTCGACCTGGGGCGACGGGATGAGGCGCACCTGAGGATCACCTTCAGCGCCACCCGGTACCTCCATATGGCACTGGCTCTCGTGATCGGGCTACTGGCGGAGACGGTGGGGCTGTGGTTTGTCCACCGCTACCTGATCATCCCGCCGGGGCGTATGGCGGCGGCACTCTGGGTCTACCACTTCGCCGTGCTCTCCTTTATGGTGACGATCGTGCAGGTGCCCTTCAATGCCCTCATCGTGGCGGATGAGCGGATGGGGGTCTTTGCCCGGATCAGCATCCTCGAGACGCTCCTCAAGCTGGGTGTCGTCCTGGTGCTGGTCTACGCTGCCCTCGAGGTCGACCGGCTCGTTGCCTATGGGGGGATGCTCCTCGGGGTGAGCCTCGTCATCGCGCTGATCTACAGGCTCTATGTGCGGCAGCACTTCCCCGGTGCGCAACTGACGCGGATAGAGGACAAGGGCTACTTCCGGACGCTGCTCGGCTATATGGGGTGGAATGTCTTCGGCAACCTCGCCGGGGTGATGAAGGGGCAGGGGACCAACGTGCTGATGAACCTCTTCTTCGGGCCCACCGCCAATGCCGCCCGCGCCATAGCCATGCAGGTGATGTCGTCGGTGCAGACCTTTTACACCAATTTTCAGGTCGCCTCCAATCCTCAGATCATCAAGCGGTACGCCATCGGGGAGACGGAGGAGATGCTTCGGCTGGTGACCCGCACGGGGAAGTTCTCTCTCTACCTCCTGACGCTCGTCTGCGTGCCGGCGATACTGGAGATGGACTTCCTCCAGACGGTCTGGCTCGTGACGCCGCCGAGGGGGGCGGTGCTCTTTGCATCCCTCGCCCTCATCGACTGCATGGTGGAGTGCGCCTCCGGTTCGCTCGCCATGGCGATGCAGGCGACGGGGCGCATCGCCAAGTACCAGGCACTCGTCGGCACGCTGATCATGCTCAATCTCCCGCTTACCTATGTGGCGTACAAGGTGGGGATGGCGGTGGAGACTGCCTTTTACATCCACATCGGGATCGACGTGGTGGCACTCGCCCTGAGGCTGCTCCTCGTGCGGGAGAAGATCCCGGCGCTCGGCATAGCCACCTATGTGCGGGAGGTGGTCGCCAAGCCGCTCCTCATCATCGCCCTCTCGGCGGGCGTGACGCTGATGATGCGGGATGCGCTGGAGCCGTCGTGGGGGCGGCTCGTTACGGTAACTCTGTGTAGCTTTGTGGTATCCGGGGGGCTGATCCTCTGGATAGGGCTCACGACCGGTGAGCGGAGCTATCTCCGCCGTGTGGTGCGGGAGCGAGTAGGATCATGGAGAAGGTGACACCCAAGGAGAGACTAAAGAGACTGCTGGGACCGCGGCTGATGTCGTGGTACAATCGAGTGCGCCTCCGCCTGCAGGTGCCCCGGATCTTCCTCTCCGACTATCGGCGCTACCGCCGTCACTCCGCCTACTTCCACCGAGAGACGCCCTCAGCTCGCGAGCTGGAGATCACCGTGCTCTACCACTCGCTCGAGAAGGGCTTCCTCCACGAGGGGGGCGACCTGAGGTTGCGCTTCGGGCGGGCAAAGGTGGCGCGACTGCTACAGCTGCTTCAGGCGTGGCGCGAGGAGGGACTGCCGGAGAGCTCGCAGATCATCGCTGCCCAGGCGATCCTGAGCGCCTACTACAGCTACCACCGGGAGCGAGAGGCGGACATCTCGGACTACTTCCCCGACTCAGCCTACAGTGCGCTTGCCCACCACTCAACCCGGAGGGCGGTGGAGGTGCTACCCGAGGAGGCACGGCACGGAGACTTTGCCACCTTTGCTCCCTCCCGCCATAGCATCCGCCGCTTCAGCGACCGCCCGGTACCGGACGAGTTGCTCAGAGAGGTGGTTCGGCTCGCCAATACCGCCCCCTCCGCCTGCAATCGGCAGGAGGTGCGGGTCCACTCGGTCTCCGACCCTGCCATAGCCCGTGAGATCCTCGATCTGCAGGGCGGCTTCCGCAGCGAGAGCGAGGGGATCAGGCAGCTGCTCCTTGTCACCGCTGACCTCGCCTTTACCTATATGGAGGGGATGGATCGGCAGCAGCCCTACATCGACGGAGGGATCTATCTGATGAACCTCCTCTACGCCCTCCACTACCACGGCGTGGGCGCCTGCGCCGGCAATGCCTCGCTCCTCCCGCGGGACGAAGCGAGGATCCTCAGTCTCGCCGGCTGCCGGGAGTCGGAGGCGCTCATCGCCATCGTCCCGATCGGCTTCCCCGCCATGCCGATCCTCACCACCCCCTCACGGCGTCGACCGCCTGAGGAGACACTTTTAGGATAATGCTTATGTACGGGATCATCACCTTTGACGACGTCACCAATTACGGCACCGTACTCCAGCTCTACGGACTCACGCGGGTCCTCCGCCGCCACTTCGGCATCGAGGCAAGGGCTCTGGGGTATGAGGAAAATCACGACTTCGCCCCTCAGGAGGGGTCCGATGCCGGAGGCATCTCGATAGACCGCCCCGAGGAGTGGCTCTGGAGGGGCGACCGCTTCCTCTTCGCCCAGCGTAAGCGGACGGTCCTCCGCCGATTTGTCCGGGACAGAGGGCTGCGCGGGGGACGCCTCGCTGACTACCGCAACCTCGAGGGGGTGCTGATCGGCAGCGATGAGGTCTTTACCCTCCATGCGGGGATCACGCCCGCGAGATGGGGCTTCGGCGTCCCCTCCGACCGGGTGTCGACCTACGCCGCCTCCTTTGGCTCCACCACCCTGAGCGATATCGCTGATCGGCACTGCCTCCCGATGGTCCGGGCGGCACTCTCGGCGATGGACCACATCTCCGTGCGGGATGCCAACTCCGCCAACATCGTGGAGGAGCTGACGGGGAAGCGACCCATCCGGACGCTTGACCCGGTGCTGCTGGACGGCTTTGACGCCGAGCGACAGATCGCCCCACCGCCGCCGGCACGGCCTTACCTCCTCGTCTACGGCTACGACTATCGGCGGGAGGATCCCGTCATCCTCCGGCAGATCGAGACCTACGCCTCCCGCGAGGGGCTGGAGATCGTCTCCGTCGGCTTTTACCACCCCTGGGCCAATCGCAACCTTGCTCTGGAGCCGGAGACGCTCATCGGCTACTTCGCCCACGCCACCGGGGTGGTGACCAATACCTTCCACGGCACGGTGCTGGGACTGCTGGCCGGGGTGCCGATAACGGTCTTCCCGACAGACTTCAATCGGATCAAGGTGACCGGTCTCCTGGAGGACTTCGGGCTCACCGGCTGTCTCGGCGAGGGGGCTCCGCTCCTCTCCTTCAGCCCCGACTACGAGGCGGTACGGCAGCAGCTCGAGGAGCAGAGGCGTCTCTCCCTCGACTATCTGGCAGAGGTGGTGCAGCGATGACGAAAAAGCTCTCCATACTGGTCCCGATCTACAACGTCGCGCCCTACCTGCGGCAGTGCCTTGACTCACTCCTCGCTCAGGGACTGGAGGCCGGGAGCTACGAGGTGATCCTCATCGACGACGGGAGCACGGACGAGTCGGGAGAGATCGCCCGGGCGTATGCGGAGCGGGAGCCACACTTTATCTACCACCATAAGGAGAATGGCGGACTCAGCTCTGCCCGCAACGCCGCCCTCGCCCTCGCCTCCGGGGAGTACCTCCTCCATGTAGACTCGGACGACTGGCTTGAGGAGGGCGTACTGCCGGGGTTGCTCGCCGATGCAGAGGCTCGGCGGCTCGACCTCTGCCTCATCGACTGGGCAGACCGCTACCCCGACGGCACCACCCGACCCAATATCGACTTCTCCGCCCTCGGGGAGCGGATCGTCACGGGGCGCGAACTGATCCACCGGCACCGTAGCTACGCCACCTCCTGGTCCTTCATCATGCATCGGTCGGTGGTGGAGCGGGGCCGGCTCACTTTCATCCCGATACAGCCGGGGGAGGATGTCGCCTTCTTCATCTCCGCCATGCCCCACTGTCAGCGCATCGGGTACTATGCAGGCGCGGTGGTGTACAACTACCGGCGGGAGCGCCCCGGGGCGATCACGCAGGGACCCAAGGCCTCCAAGGAGCTGGAGGCGGCACGACGGCTGCTCAGCTGGATCGACGAGACCTATCCCTATCAGGGCAAAGGCGAAGACTACGCCGCCCTGCTGGCTCCGTGGTACGATGACATCCTCGCCGATATGGCGATGAATAAGATCGCCCGTGCGGGGGAGGTGAAGTGCTTTGCGGAGATCATGAGCCATTTCCGCTACCGCTACCCCTCCGAGCGGGGTGCGCGGCGCATCGCCTTCCGACTGATGGACTACGCCCGCAGCTCCTATCGGCTCTCCGATCTGCTCTGGAGCATCAAGCGAAAGATCCGCTGACCGCGTATGCTGACGATTTTTACCCCCACCTACAACCGCGCCTACATCCTCCCCAAGCTCTACGAGAGCCTGAGGGAGCAGAGCTGTCACGACCTCGAGTGGATCATCGTCGATGACGGCTCCACCGATGACACGAGGTCGCTCGTGGAGGGCTGGACTCGGGCGGCCAACCCCTTCCCCATCCGCTACCACCGTCAGCCCAATGGCGGGAAGCACCGGGCGATCAATAGAGGGGTCGAGCTGGCGAGGGGCGACTTCTTCTTCATCGTCGACAGCGATGACCGGCTGCCGTCGGATGCGGTGGAGACAGTCTTGAGAGAGACGGAGCGGATCAGCGATGATGCCACCTTTGCCGGGCTGGTGGGACTGCGGGGAGCACTCGACGGCACCCCCTCGGGAGATCTCGGGGAGGAATTCTTTGACAACCACCTGCGGACGATCCGTCACCGGCGGGGGATGATGCAGGATATGGCGGAGGTTTTTCGGACCGACTACCTGCGGAGATACCCCTTCCCCGAGCTGGAGGGCGAGCGCTTCTGCACCGAGGCGCTGGTCTGGAACCGCCTCGACCGGCAGTACCGCTTTCGCTTCCTCAATCGCGTCATCTACCTCTGCGAGTACCGCGACGATGGTCTCAGTGCAAAGTACATGAGCCTCCTCTACCACTCGCCCCGGTCCGCCCTCACCTACCACCTCGAGCTGGCTCAGGATCGGGAGGTGCCACTCAAGACCCGCCTGCGGTCGATCATCAGCGTCTGGCGCTACTACGACCTGATCCCGCCGGCAGAACGACCGCGGATGCCACGCCTCTGGACGCTGCTCCGCCCCATCGGGCGATACTTTAGGAAAAAAGATCAGCGGAGATACGCCCCACGATGATACCCAAGATCATACACTACTGCTGGTTTGGTCCCAATCCTGTGCCCTCCATGGTGGAGAGCTGGCGGGCAAAGCTCCCCGGCTATGAGCTGAGGGCGTGGACGGAGGAGACCTTCGACATCAACCGGCTCGACTACACCCGGGAGGCCTACGAGGCGGGGAAGTACGCCTTTGTCTCCGACGTGGCACGCCTCTACGCCCTTGAGCGAGAGGGAGGGATCTACCTCGACACCGACATGGAGGTGATCCACTCGATAGACGACCTACTGGACGACACCGCCTTCGTCGGACTGGGCGAGGAGGTGGGGCTGCACGTGCTGGCGGGGATCATCGCCGCCGAGCCGCACCATCCCTTGATCCAAGAGCTACTCACCCACTACGAGAGCCGTCCCTTCCGTCTGCCCGATGGGACACTCGACCTCACGCCCAATCCGCAGCTCCTCACCACGACGCTGCAGGAGAAAGGGCTTCGGCTCCAAGACCGGCTCCAGCGGGTGGGAGAGGTGACGGTCTACCCCGCCGACTACTTCTACACCATGGACTTCGTCAGCCACCGCGTGACGCTCACGCCCCGCAGCCGCACGATCCACCACTACGCCGCCACCTGGCAGAGCGACGACCCCTATGCGCGCCACCTCGGGACGATCTTCCGCATCAAGCGGGTACTCTATAGGCTCTTGGGTCAGGAGCGGAGCGAGCGGCTACTCAACGGGCGCCTCGTCCAGACTCTCAGACGGCTCGTCTGGGGCGACAAAAAGCGTCGCGGAGGTGATCGGTAGGATCATCCGACCGAGCGGATTCATCGCATTGATCAGGGAGATCTCCCTCCAGCGACCGGCGAGCAGCTCCGAGACCGAGACCGGCACGGCACTGATCGCCCCCGCATCAAGATAGGAGCGACGCCTCGTCCCCTCCAGTAGAGGTCGGTCGGGCGTCTCCCAGCGGCCGTCACGGCGGAGACAGACATTGGTGAAGGTGGTGTCGGTCACCCGCCCGCCCTGCGTCAGCAGCGCCACCGTCTCGTGGTCCGGCAGGGAGGCGGCGATGCGGTCGAGGAGCTCCCGGTCGAGATACTTCCGGTCGTAGCGATAGTCGCTCGGCAACTCCACCAACTGAAGTCTCCTCACCCGACGAATGTCGTACGTATAAGGGGTGACCGACACCTCCTCGATGCCGGCAGCGGAGTAGACGAGGCGAAGCTTGTACTGCCCGGCCTCCTCAGCGGGGCGGTTTGCCCGGAAGAGCCTGACCAGCTGCTCCTCCGACCGGAGGAAGTCCGGCTCCTCCCCCAGCGTCTCCCGCACCCGCTGGAGGTGATACTCCGCGAGAGGGATCGCCGCTCCACGCTCCACGCTGATGGTCTCGATGTAGCGGATCATAGGGGCAGGTATATCTTCTCAATCACCTCCTCATACTCGCTCCTGCAGTCGCTATTGATCGTGATGCCTCCGCCGGCGTGGTAGAAATAGTGTTCCCCATCCCGCTCGATGAAGCGGATCATCACGCCCGTGTCGAGGCTCTTTCCATCGAAGCGACCACAGATGCCGGTGTAAAATCCCCGCTCATGCCTCTCCGCCTGCTCGATCAGCGCCCGGGTCGCCCCCTTAGGCGCTCCGGTGATCGACCCGGCCGGGAGGAGTCGATTAAGCAGGTCGCCCAGCCGTCCGCGCCACCCCTCGCGCAGCTGTCCCGTCACCTCGGAGCTCACCTGCAGCAGCGCCCCGCCGCGCGTCTCCACGCGATCCAGATAGCGGTAGCGCCGCACCCGGACTCCCTCCGCCACGGAGGAGAGGTCGTTGCGGATCAGGTCGACGATCGTCGCCGACTCCGCCTGCTCCTTTGGGTCAGAGAGGATCCGCTCCGCCGCATCCGGCAGCGTGGCGTCGATCGTCCCCTTCATCGGGTAAGAACTGATCTCCCCCTCCTCGGAGATACGGACGAAGATCTCCGGGGAGAAGCAGAGAAACCGCCCCGGCACCCAGGCGCAATACTTCGCCTGCACCCGCCTCAGGAGCTCCCTTGGGTCCCCGCTGAAGTCCACCGCCGTCCGCAGCGTCAGATTGGCGAGGAAGGAGTCCCCCCGCAGCTGCCCCTCCCGGATCACCCCGAAGCGCTCCGCATACCGCTCGAAGCTCTCCGGATGAGCCGTCAGAGAAAGAGGCGCCGATGGTCCATCGTAGGGGAGGCTCTCCAAGGGCCGATTGGTCTGCCCCTCTACTGAGAGGTAAAAAGGCTGACCACTCGAGCCGTCGCCCGTGTCGATGTAGCACTCGTCCCCCTTATAACTAAGGAGGAAGTAGAAGGGGGTCCCGGACGCCCCCAGTCGATTGAAGTCCCGGACTATCTCACTAAGCATAACCAAATGTACTACCTTTGTGGGAGAATCAACCCATGGACCAATGAAAAAGCTCTATCTCATCGATCAGCGAGACTCCTTTGTCTACAATCTTGCCCAGATCCTCCGCGAGGAGTGCCGGGCAGAGGTGGAGGTGCTGCCCGAGGAGGCACTCAGCCGACCGGGCAGCCTCAAGGGGGCAGACGGGGTGATCCTCTCCCCGGGCCCCGGTGTCGTGGAGGAGCACCCCGATGTGCTCCACTTCCTCCATAGGCGACCCGCCGGGCTGCCGGTGCTGGGGATCTGTATGGGACACCAGCAGATAGGGACGCTCTATGGCATGGAGCTCTACCGGCTGGATCACCCGCAGCATGGCGTCGGGTCGCTCATCGAGTGGCGGGACGGCACCTACCCCCCGATGAGCGTGGGGCGGTACCACAGCTGGGCGCTTCGCGAGACCGAGGCGAGCCGACCGCAGATCGCCGTCACAGCGGAGACGGTAGAGGATCGGGTGGTGATGGCGATACGGCACAGGGAGCTCCCGCTCGTCGGGCTGCAGTTTCACCCCGAGAGCATCCTCACACCCGACGGCGCCCGCCTCCTCAGCGACTGGTGCCGATCTCTCTGAGGCGCTCCGGCAGCCGGGTCAGCGCCCCGACTTTTACTATCCGGACAGAAATGACTACATTTGTCGTTAGTTGTGTCACCGACACACTCACTCCATAGATGGACTTCAACACCTTATCAATACGAAACCGTATGAAAAAAATTGTAACCCTCTTAGCAGGCATTGCATGTATGAGCCTGATAGGCATTACCGGATGCGACTCCAAGAAGGAGAAGCCTCTGACAGACAACCCCTTCCTCGAGGCGAGCACACTGCCCTTCCAGGCACCCGACTTCGCCAACATCAAGGATGAGGACTTCATCCCCGCATTCAAGGAGGGGATCCGCCTCCAGCGTGAGGAGATCAAGGCGATCACCGACAATAAGGAGGCGCCCACCTTTGAGAATACGATCATCCCGCTCGAGAAGAGTGGCGCCATGCTGGGTCGTGTCAGCAGCGTCTTCTTCAAGCTCGTCTCAGCCGACGGCACCGACGCTCGCCGCAAGATCGAGACCGAGGCATCCAAGATGCTCGCCGACTGGGACAATGAGCTCAACCTCAATCAGAAGCTCTTCGCCCGCATCAAGACGATCTACGACACGCAGCTCAATCAGCTCCAGGGCGAGGATCGCGCCCTGCTGGAGTACACCTACAAGGGCTTTGAGAAAAACGGCGCTGCCCTCCCCGAGGAGAGTCGCGAGGAGTATAAGGAGATCAACTCTCGTCTCTCCGAGCTGACGACGGAGTTTGGCCGCGTCATCGTTGATGCCCTCGCCGCTCAGACCGTCTGGACGGACGACGAGGCAGAGCTGGACGGACTGAACGAGTCTCAGCTCGCACAGGCTCGCTCTGATGCAGAGCAGCGTGGCAAGAAGGCCACCTACGCCCTCGTGCTGACCAACACCACCCAGCAGCCGATCATGGCATCGCTGAATAACCGCGCCATGAGGGAGAAGGTCTACAACGCCTCCATCCACCGTGCCGATGGCGAGGGTGTCAGCGGAGCCAATACCTGGCCGCTGATCACCGAGATCGCCAAGCTCCGCGCACGCCAGGCTCAGCTCCTCGGCTTCCCCGACTACGCCAGCTACTCGCTCAATTACCAGATGGCCGGCACCGAGCAGGCAGCCAACGACTTCCTCACCCAGCTCAAGGAGTCCTTTGTCCCCAAGGCTGAGGCTGAGATGGCATCGATCCAGGACTTTGCCCGCAAGACCGAGGGCAGCGACTTTACCCTCCAGCCCTGGGACGTCGCCTACTACTCTGCCAAGATGAAGGAGGACCGCTTCCACTTCAGCGATGCAGACGTACTGCCCTACTTCGAGCTCGACTCCGTCCTCCGCAATGGCGTCTTCTATGCTGCAGAGCGTGCGTATGGTCTCACCTTTGAGGAGCGCTTTGACCTCCCCGTCTATGCCGATGATGTCCACGTATTTACGGTAAAGGATAAGGACGGCAGCGACCTCGGCCTCTTCTACTGCGACTACTTCCACCGCGACACCAAGGCTCCGGGCGCCTGGATGGACGAGTTTGTCACCCAGAGCACCTTTGACGGCACCAAGCCGGTGATCTACAACTGCTGCAATTACCCGAAGGCTCCCGAGGGTCAGCCCAACCTCATCTCCTGGGACAACGTGACCACTATGTTCCATGAGTTTGGCCACTCCCTCCACGGCTTCCTCTCCAATAACAAGTACCGCAGCATCTCCGGGACCAATACCCCGCGCGACTTCGTCGAGATGCCGAGCCAGTTCAACGAGTACTTCGCCACCGTTCCTGAGATCTTTGACCACTACGCACGTCACTACGAGACCGGTGAGCCGATGCCTAAGGAACTGAAGGAGAAGATGCTCCAGTCTGTCCAGTACCTCGCAGCCTACTCTCTCGGGGAGAATCTGATCGCCTCCACGATGGATATCCAGTGGCACATGCTCACCCCTGATCAGGTACCGGCAGATGCTGCTGCCGCTGCCCAGTGGGATCTCAACCGCCGTCAGGAGCTGGGCCTCGCCTGGCAGTCCATCGTACCCCGCTACTTCCAGACCTACTTCAGCCACGTCTGGGGCGGTGGCTACGCCTCCGGCTACTACAGCTACCTCTGGACGGAGGTGCTGGCAGTCAATATCGCTCAGCGCTTCGGACGTGAGGGATGGCTCAATCAGGCTGTCGCTCAGGACTTCCGCGACAAGATCCTCTCCAAGGGTCGCACAGTGGATCTGAATCAGGCCTTCACCGCCTTCACCGGCATGGAGCACCCTGATGCCTCCGCTCTCCTCCCCGCTCGCGGCATCAAGTAAGCTCACATACCCTACTAAAGGAGAAGGGCTGTGGCGCATCTGCGTCACAGCCCTTCTTTTTTTTGCTCCCACCTCACGAGCCGGCGCACCAAGCAGGAGAGGCCCCCTCCGGAGGGGGACCTCTTTTGATCGGTATCTCTCAGACAAAACTAATACCGATATTAGAGTTCACTAATACCGATATTAGAGATCACTAATACCGGTAAAAGAATTGCCCCACACTCAGAGAGGGTACCACAGGTGTCTGAGGGGCTGGGGAAGCACCCTTGTGGGTTGTAGACGGAGCTATGTGCATCCGGTGCGACCCACAAGGGGTCGAGGTCAAGACGTTGATCTGTCATCTGTGAAGC
>NZ_KV793798.1:0-334 GCF_001808555.1 Porphyromonas sp. HMSC065F10 | reverse complement strand
TCGACCCCTTGCGGGTCGCCGAGCAGAAATCCCTTTTCCGGTGACCCGCAAGAGATCGGCATGCAAGAGCATATCGCTGGGGATAACGCACCTGAGTGGCACAGAAGCCCTTCGTCTCATCGTGAGGAGAAGCACCCCGGCAGGGGTGCCCGCTTCGTAGCCACGGGTCGAGAGGCGCAGCCCCGAAGACCCGTGGATCAGCCATTACAAGCGATCCCACGACCCCGCCAGGGTGTCGCACTGATTGCCTGACTGGTAAGTGCGACACCCTGGCGGGGTCGTATGCCTATAATGCATCATCGTCTCCCGCGGTCTTCGGCACTTCGTGCCTCGA
>NZ_KV793797.1:38245-49422 GCF_001808555.1 Porphyromonas sp. HMSC065F10 | reverse complement strand
CGGGCACCCGCAGGGGGTGCTTCGTTCCCCACACTTCACAATGAGTTGAGTGCCTTCTATGAGCTCAATTGCGTCACCCTTGGGAGGGAGTGGTAGCATTTACGAAAACACTCTGAAAGTGGTATCTTTGTCGTGCTTGAAAATGCATCTCTCAATTTTATATAGATAACACCTATGCTTGATGTCGTCACCTGGACACTGGACCCGATCCTGCTGGAGTGGAAGGGTCTCCGCGTCGGATGGTACAGTATCCTCTTTGCCTTCGGGCTGATCGTCTTCGGCTACGCCATTGTCAGCAAGATGTGGCGACGGGAGAAGCTCCCGGAGGACTGGCTGACCGCCCTCTTCTACTACGTCGTCATCGGCACGATCGTCGGGGCGCGACTGGGGCACTGCCTCTTCTATCAGCCGGAGTACTACCTCGCCAATCCGAGCGAGATCCTGAAGGTGTGGCACGGCGGACTGGCGAGCCACGGCGGTGTCCTGGGCATCATGATCGCCATCTACATCTACTCTCGGCATGTGACCCATCGGAGCATGCTCTGGACCTTTGACCGGCTCTGCGTCCCCGTGGGGCTGGTGGCGGGGATGATCCGCCTCGGCAACCTCTGCAATCACGAGATCTACGGTCATGCCACGGACGTGCCGTGGGCCTTCCGCTTCATCACCAATATCGGTGAGTGGAGAGCGGGAGCGGAGCCGATATTCTCGGCGCCATCGCACCCGACACAGATCTACGAGGCGGCATTCTACTTCCTCGTCTTCGGCCTGATGCTCTGGCTCTACTGGCGGAGGGACGCGCAGAGGCATGTGGGGCTGATGTTTGGCATCACGATGGTGCTGATCTTCACCTTCCGCTTCTTCATCGAGTATCTGAAGAACGACCAGGTACCCGACGAGGCGATGACCGGAATCGGCATAGCCAAGTGGCTTGCCATCCCGTCTGTCCTGGTCTCGATCGGCTTCATCGTCGCCCTGCTGCTGAAGGGAAAGAAGTACCGCACCCCGGTCCTCTGGGTAGTCGGTGTGTCGCTACACCTGATCTTCTTCGGCATCCTCTACCTCCTCCACCGTCCCGATACGTTGGCAGCTGTCTCCCAGGCACTCAATATCGGTCAGTGGCTCAGTATCCCGATCGTCCTCCTCGGCCTGTGGTCGATCTGGTACAGCCTCACCTGCAAGCGACCGGCAGATGGTCGCATCGTATAAGTCTCACATTCACACTCACAAGATAAGCTATGGAACCCATCATAAAAGTCAATAACTCCACCTACTACCTCGGCGTCAACGATCGCCAGACAAGATTCTTCGAGAACCTTTGGCCGATCCCTCACGGGATGGCGTACAACTCGTACCTGATCAAGGATGAGAAAAACGTCCTCCTCGACACCGTCGACATCACCTACACCGATCGCTTCCTGAGACAGCTCAGGGCGGCTCTCGCGGGCGAGAAGCTCGACTACATCGTCATCAATCATATGGAGCCGGACCACTCCGGATCCCTCGCACTGATCCTGAGCCACTACCCGGAGGCAACCCTCGTCGTCAATCGTCAGAGCAAGAAGATGCTCGAGGGGTACTTCGGCGAGGTGGAGCATGTCCTCGAGGTGAGCGAGAAGGAGACGCTGCCGATCGGGTCGCGTGAGCTGCGCTTCATCACCGCACCGATGGTCCACTGGCCGGAGGTGATGTTTACCTACGACCCATTGGAGGAGACCCTCTTCAGTGCCGACGCCTTCGGCAGCTACGGCACGGTGGATGGAGGTATCTTTGACTACCAGAGGAGCGACACGGAGCACCAGATGAATGAGTGCACCCGCTACTACTCCAATATCGTCGGTATGTACGGACCCTTCGTCCAGAAGGTGATGAAGAAGGCGGAGACTCTCCCGATCAAGCAGATCTGCTCCCTCCACGGGAGTATCTGGCAGGAGCGTATCCCGGAGATCCTGAGGCTCTATGATCAGCTCGCTGCCTACGGATCGGAGCCGGGGCTGGTACTTGTCTATGCGACGATGTATGGTCACCTGAGCGAGCTCGCCGACACGATCGCCCACGCCGCCGGGAGGGCAGGCGTGACGCCGGTGAAGGTCTACAACCTCGCCAGCCAGGACGTCTCCTATGCCATCAGCGACATCTTCCGCTACTCCGGTGTGATCATCGGCTCTCCGACGTACAATAACAGCCTCTACCCCAAGATCGAGGAGCTGCTCTCCAAGCTGGAGATGCGCAAGGTGTCTCCCCGCTTCTACGGTCACTTCGGCACCGGCTCCTGGAATCCCAACGTCGCCGGTAAGCTGACCGACTTCGGTGAGCGGATGAAGTGGACCACCGTCGCCGACCCGGTGACGATGCTGATGTCCATGGCCGGCGACAAGGAGGCTGAGGGTGTCCGTCTCGGCGAGGCGATGGCGAAGGCGATCCTCTCCGGCACCCCGGAGATTGCCAAGTAAAAGACCTTTGCAAAATGGTCTTTCGCCGAAAAAGCACCGCTTTTTCGGCAGGGACTTTGCAGAACACCCCAGATGCAAGGGACTGAGAGTGAGGGCGAAGGGAGTGTGCTTACGCACATGACCAAGCCCGAATCTCGAAAGTGACGCCGCAGATGAGGTATTATGCAAAGGTCTCAAGTAAAGTATTCACTTACACTATAGCACAACCCTATGAGAGTAATTATAGAGCAGGACAAGGCAGCCATGTCCAAGTGGGCCGCCAATCACATCATCGAGCGTATCCGCGCCTTTGCCCCCACGGAGGAGCGCCCCTTCGTCCTGGGGCTTCCCACCGGCGGCACCCCTCTCGGCACCTACGCTGAGCTGATCCGGAGACACAAGGCGGGTGAGGTATCTTTCCGCCACGTCATCACCTTCAATATGGATGAGTACATCGGTCTGCCGAAGGAGCACGAGCAGAGCTACTACTCCTTCATGTGGACCAATTTCTTCTCCCACATCGACATCCTCCCGGAGAACGCCCACATCCTCAATGGCAACGCTGAGGACATCGAGGCAGAGTGCGAGCGATACGAGGCGAAGATCAAGGAGGTAGGCGGCATCGACCTCTTCATGGGCGGTATCGGCCCCGATGGGCACATAGCCTTCAATGAGCCCGGCTCCTCGCTCACCTCACGCACTCGCGTGAAGAGCCTGACCACCGACACGATCATCGCCAACTCGCGCTTCTTTGACAACGACCTCAATAAGGTGCCCAAGACCGCTGTCACCGTAGGCGTAGGCACCGTGATGGACGCCCGCGAGGTGATGATCCTCGCCAATGGGCACAATAAGGCACGCGCCATCCGCGAGGCTGTGGAGGGTCCCGTGAGCCAGCGCTGGACGATCACCTGCCTGCAGCTCCACCCCCACGGCATCATCGTCTGCGACGAGGAGGCGTGCGACGAGCTGACGGTCGGCACCTACCGCTACTTCAAGGACATCGAGAAGGACAACCTCTGATCGCTCCTTTGATTAAATAATAGACTCATGGAAGGGGGACCCAGCAGACTCTGTGGTCCCCCTTCGCACCCAATAGAGAAGAGATGAATAAGAAGAGAGAGCTGACGGGACTGACTGATGCGGAGGTGCTCCGCAGCCGGGCGAAGCATGGCGCCAACGTGCTCACCCCGCCCGCCAAGGAGCCTGTCTGGAAGCAATTCCTCGAGAAGTTTACCGACCCGCTGATCATCATCCTGCTGATCGCCGGGACGCTCTCCGTGGGGATCTCCTGCTGGGAGTACTGGGGGCTGGACAGCGAGGCGGGGGCATCGGTCTTCTTTGAGCCCATCGGCATCTTCATCGCCATCCTCCTCGCCACCGGCATCGCCTTCTACTTCGAGCGGCAGGCGGACAAGGAATTTGCGATCCTCAATCAGGTCAACGACGACGAGCCGGTAGAGGTGCTCCGCAACGGCATCACGACGATGGTACCCAAGAGGGATCTCGTCGTCGGCGACATCGTCCTCCTCGACACCGGCTCCGAGGTGCCGGCTGATGGGCGGCTGGTAGAGGCTGTCTCGATCTACGTCGATGAGTCAACCCTCAATGGCGAGAGCGTCCCATCGCTCAAGTCCACCCGCGAGGCAGACTTTGACCCCGGTGCCTCCTACCCGACCGATATGGTGCTGCGGGGGACGAAGGTGATGGACGGGCACGGGGTCTTCCGGGTCACCGCCGTGGGGGACGAGACGGAGAATGGGAAAGTCTACGTCGCTGCCCAGATCGACGACAGCGTCAAGACCCCGCTCAATAAGCAGCTCGATGGACTCAGCCTCCTGATCACCAAGGTGAGCTACATCCTCGCCGGGATGATCATCGCCGGACGGATGATCAGGTACTTCGACTGGGAGCCGATCTCGTGGCTGCTGGTGGTACCGACGGCCCTCTTCTTCCTCCTCGTGAGCCGAAAGTTTGGCCGCTGGCACTGGACGCTCAATACCGGCATCATCACCGGCTACTTCGCCATCCTGATGACCGGCTCCATCGCCCTGCACAATCAGCTGCTCCCCGGTGCAGACCTGACACTCCTCTTCTCCTACACCCTCCAGACGCTGATGATCGCCGTCACCGTGGTCGTCGTGGCGGTGCCGGAGGGACTGCCGATGGCGGTCACGCTCAGCCTCGCCTACAATATGCGCCGGATGCTCAAGACGAGCAACCTGGTCCGCAAGATGCACGCCAGCGAGACCATGGGCGCCATCACCGTCATCTGCACCGACAAGACCGGGACGCTCACGCAAAATCGGATGAGCGTCGCCGAGTCGCGCTTTTACGGGCTCGGTGCCGAGCAGCTCCTCGGGAGCGATGAGGTGTCGCAAGGGATCAAGGAGGGGCTGGCGGTCAACTCTACCGCCGACCTCGATGAGAGCGACCCGGAGCGGCCGGAGGTGCTCGGCAATCCCACCGAGGGCGCTCTGATCCTCTGGCTCCGCGACCGGGGGATCGACTACCGCACGCTGCGCAAGTCGGCCGAGGTGATTGATGAGCTGCCCTTCTCCACCGAGCGTAAGTATATGGCGACCTTAGTCCGCTCTGCCCTCCTCGGGAGCAAGGTGGTGCTCTATGTCAAGGGCGCCCCCGAGATCGTCTACCGGCTCTGCTCCCGCACAGAGAGCGGCGTGACCGAGGCGGAGATCCTCCGGCAGCTGACCGACTACCAGAGCCAGGCGATGCGGACGCTCGGCTTCGCTTACAAGGTCCTCGATGCGCCCATACCGCTTCAGGGCGAGGACGTGACCCTCGAGGGGCTCACCTTCCAGGGCATCGTGGCGATCAGCGATCCGGTGAGGGAGGATGTCAAGGACGCCGTGGAGGAGTGCCTCGGTGCCGGCATCAACGTGAAGATCGTCACCGGTGACACCCCCGCCACAGCTCGCGAGATCGGGCGACAGATCGGCCTCTGGAGCGAGGACGATGGGGAGGAGAGCATCATCACGGGGAAAGACTTCGCCGCCCTCACCGACGAGGAGGTCGATGCCCGGGTGCCGGGGCTAAAGGTGATCGCCCGCGCCCGACCGATGGACAAGAAGCGACTCGTGGAGTCGCTCCAGAGACTCGACCAGGTGGTGGCGGTGACAGGAGACGGGACCAACGATGCCCCGGCGCTCAAGGCCGCCCACGTCGGACTCTCGATGGGCGACGGCACCTCGGTCGCCAAGGAGGCCTCCGACATCACCATCATCGACAACTCCTTCAGCAGCATCGGCAAGGCGGTGATGTGGGGCCGCTCGCTCTACCAGAATATCCAGCGCTTCCTCCTCTTCCAGCTCACGGTCAACCTCTCCGCCTGCCTCATCGTACTCGTGGGTGCCATGATCGGCACCGAGTCACCGCTGACAGTGACACAGATGCTCTGGGTCAATCTCATCATGGACACCTTTGCCGCCATGGCCCTCGCCTCGCTCCCGCCCTCACCGGCAGTCTTGCACGAGAAGCCCCGGGATCGGGATGCCTTCATCATCACCCGGCGCATGGGTCGGGCCATCATCGCCATGGGCGGGGTCTTCTTCCTCTTCCTCCTCGCCCTACTCTACCACCTCGAGCATGCCGATGTGACCGCCCTACGAGACCTCGTCACCACACGACCGGGAGCAGCGGACGGACTGACGCCCTACGAGCTGACGCTCTTCTTCACCACCTTCGTGATGCTGCAGTTCTTCAACCTCTTCAACGCCCGCGCCTTCGCCACAGGGCGCAGTGCGCTCCACTTCAAGGGCTGCCGAGGACTGCTCTCCATCGCCGGCGTGATCCTCCTCGGGCAGATCGCCTTGATCGAGATCCCCGGGCTGCAGCGCTTCTTCAATACCGTCGAGGGCGGTCTGAGCCTCGAGGACTGGCTCCTGATCATCGGCATCACGTCGCTCGTCCTCTGGATCCCCGAGCTGGGGCATCAGCTCCGCCGTCTAGCAGGGAGAGCAGGGAGGGCTGACTGATCATCAGCGCTCCCTCGGGGGCTGTGGTGCTAAGCGACAGGGGTGACGTTTTTGGATTTTCCCAAGGTCTCCCGGGTAAAAAGGCGAGCACGCCTGTCGGGGTGCACCGCTCACCACTCTTCACAATGAGTGGATAGGCTTCTGTACCGCTCAAATGCGTCACCCCTGGACGGATCTGAGGAGGCAGTGAGAGGTGTGGGCAAAAAGTGGTATATTTGACCATTATATATGGGGTACGCCAAGTGACTGCCTGAGGGCGGTACCACCCCGACTTTAGACTAAGCAGATGAACGAAGAATTCAAAGACTCTGAGAATAGGATTATCAAGGTCGACCTGGAGCAGGAGATGAAGACCTCCTACATCGACTATGCGATGTCGGTCATCGTCAGCCGCGCCCTGCCGGACGTGCGCGACGGCTTCAAGCCGGTCCACCGCAGGATCCTCTTCGGGATGAATGACCTCGGCAATACGCCCGACAAGCCCTACAAGAAGAGCGCCCGCATCGTCGGTGACGTCATGGGTAAGTACCACCCCCACGGCGACAGCTCGATCTACATGGCTCTCGTCCGTATGGCTCAGGACTGGAGCATGCGCAATACCCTGGTCGATCCCCACGGTAACTTCGGCTCCGTCGACGGCGATGGTCCCGCAGCGATGCGATACACCGAGGCGCGCCTCGCGCCGATCGCCATGGAGATGCTCGCAGACATCAAGAAGGAGACCGTCGACATGACGCCCAACTACGATAACTCCGAGTATGAGCCCACCGTCCTCCCGACACGCATCCCCAACCTGCTCGTCAATGGTGCCGCCGGTATCGCTGTCGGCATGGCGACAAATATGGCGCCCCACAACCTCACCGAGGTGATGAATGGCGTCATCGCCTACATCGAGAAGCGCGGCGACGTCACCACGGAAGATCTCATGAAGCACGTCAAGGCTCCCGACTTCCCCACCGGCGGAGTGATCTACGGCTACAAGGGGGTCCGGGAGGCGTACGAGACCGGGCGGGGCAGCATCATCATCCGCGGCAAGGCGGTGATAGAGAGCTCCGCCAACCACGACCAGATCATCATCACCGAGATCCCCTATGGGGTGGTGAAGAAAGACCTCGTCAAGGCGATCGCCGACCTCGCCACCATCAAGCGCATCGAGGGCATCAGCAACATCCAGGACGAGAGCTCCGCCAAGACCGGTATGCGCATCGTCATCGACATAAAGCGGGATGCCAATGCCGGCGTGGTGCTCAATAAGCTCTACAAGATGACTGCCCTGCAGTCCTCCTTTGCCTGCAATAACATTGCCCTCGTCGACGGTCGCCCGAGGCTGCTGTCGCTCAAGGAGCTGATCGGCGAATTCGTCAAGCACCGCCACGAGGTGGTGACGCGCCGTACCCGATTTGACCTGCGGAAGGCGAAGGAGCGGCTCCACATCCTCGAGGGACGTATCATCGCCGCCGACAATATTGACGAGGTGGTCCACCTGATCAAGGCATCAGCCAATCAGACCGCCGCCATGCAGGCACTCATAGAGCGCTTCAGCCTCTCCGAGATCCAGGCGCGCTCCATCGTGGAGATGCGTCTCGGTCAGCTCACCGGCCTCGAGCTGGATAAGCTCCACCAGGAGTATGACGAGGTGACGGAGAAGGTGCGCTACTACGAGCGGATCCTCTCCGACGAGGACTTCCTCTACTCGATCCTCATCGACGAGTGCCGCGAGATCATCGACAAGTACGGCGATGACCGCCGGTCGGAGATTGTCTACGCCACCCCGGATATGAATCCTGAGGACTTCTACCCCGATGACGATATGATCATCACCATCTCGCACTACGGCTACATCAAGCGCACGCCGCTGGCCGAGTACCGCTCGCAAAATCGCGGCGGCACCGGTGCCAAGGGTGCGGGGACCAAGGACGAGGACTTCGTCGAGTTTGTCTACGGCGCATCCAATCACGCCCACCTCCTCTTCTTCACCGACCGGGGTCGCTGCTACTGGCTCCGCGTCTTTGAGATCCCCGAGGCGGCACGCAACTCCAAGGGGCGTGCGATACAGAATATCCTCAATATCGAGAGCGACAACCGCATCACCGCCATCCTGAGGATCAAGAACCTCACCTCCGACCAGGACTTTGTCGACACCCATTACCTCAATTTCGTCACTGAGCAGGGTATGATCCGCAAGGCTCGCCTGAGGGACTTCTCCCGTCCGCGCGCCAAGGGGATCATCGCCATCCGTCTCAAGGACGAGACCGACCGCGTCGTCTCCGTCATGCTCACCAACGGCCGGCACGATGTCCTCCTCGCCAGCCGCGAGGGTCGGGCGATCCGCTTCCCGGAGAGCCTCCTCCGCCCCATGGGCCGCTCCTCTGCCGGTGTGCGCGGTATGCGGCTGCAGTCGCCTGAGGACCGCGTCGTAGGTGCCATCAGCATCAAGGACCCCGAGGAGGAGTCGATCCTCGTCGTGTCGGAGAATGGCTACGGCAAGCGCTCTCCCCTCGAGGAGTACCGCATCACCAACCGAGGCGGTAAGGGCATCATCACCCTCAAGGCGACCGAGAAGACCGGCAAGCTCATCGCCGTCCACTCCGTCACCGACGACCACGACATCATGATCATCAATAAGAGCGGTGTCGTGATCCGCGTCCACGTCTCCGACATCTCCATCCTCGGGCGAAATACTCAGGGCATCCGTCTCATCAACCTCAGCAAGAGGGACGACGAGATCGCTGATGTCTGCCGTGTACCGGCCGATGAGGACCAGGCGGAGCAGGAGGACACCTCCATCGGAGAGCGTGAGGAGGATGCCGACCCCACCACCCTCGACGAGCCGGAGGAGACGGGGGATGATACCCCTGAGAGTGAGGAGGATTAAACGATCCACCCCCTTTCTCATCATAATAGTGTACTGAAGGAACAAGGAATATGCCTATGTAGGCAGATTTTATTACCTTTGGACCGACTCCTCGGGGCAAACCCGAGAGAGCTGAGGTAAACTTTGAGCATAAATTAATAGCAAAGAATAGACAACCATGAGTAACAAATTACTTATCGGAGCGCTCTCACTCCTTATCGCTGTCCCTGCCGCCTTTGGTCAGGAGAAGCTGGTCAAGCAGGTAGAGCGTATGGCCAAGAAGGACGATGTCAATGTACAGGAGGCTCGTAACTTCCTCAAGCCGGCATTTGAGAACCCCGAGACCGCCAACGACGCCAAGACCTGGTGGGTCGCCGGGCTCATCGAGGAGCAGCAGGTGAAGCATGACTACCTCCAGCTCTCACTCGGCAAGGAGATCAATCAGGACGCCTTCTACAAGGCCGTCGCTGACATGACCGACTACTACACCAAGGCTGACTCCCTCGACCGCCTCCCCAATGAGAAGGGCAAGGTAAAGCAGCACTTCGACAAGAAGATCTCTGAGTCTCTCTCCACCTACTACGGCTTCCTCGTCAACGGAGGTGCCGCCGCCATGGACGGAGGTGATGTCTGCAAGGCTCACGACTACTTCCAGAAGTTTATGGACGTGAAGAAGATGGACCTCTTCCAGGGGACCCCCACCGCTGAGCAGGACTCTATGTCGATGCAGATCGGCTTCTTCAACGCCTACACCCTCACCCAGTGCAATAAGGACGACAAGCAGGGCGCCATCGCCGCCTACGAGGCGATCAAGGACGTCCCCTTCCGTCAGAATGACGTCTACCAGCTCCTCGCTCAGTCCTACGTCCAGGCAGGCGACACCGCCGGCTTCCTGAGGACGCTCGACGAGGGTATCAAGCTCTTCCCGGAGGAGAATTTCTACCTCTTCAATAAGATCAACATCCTCATCCAGCAGGGCCGTCACGAGGACGCCAAGGCTTACCTCGATCAGGCCATTGCCGCCAACCCCGACAACAAGCAGCTCTACTTCGTCCTCGCCAACGTCTACGAGCAGGGCTTCAAGGATATGGCAAAGGCTGAGGAGGCCTTCCAGAAGGCACTCGCCATCGACCCGGAGTACGGACAGGCTATGCTCGGCCTCGGTCGCGTCTACTTCAATCAGGGTGCCAACATTCAGTCTGAGGCCAACTCGATCACCGACGAGGCTCAGTACAAGGCCAAGGTCGATGAGGCTAAGGTCTACTTCGAGAAGGCTCTGCCCTTCTTCGAGAAGGCTGTGGAGCTCAATCCTGACGACACCCAGTACCTCGTCGCTCTCCGTGGCATCTACTACAACCTCGGCATGAACGATAAGTACAATGAGATCGACCAGAGGATCCAGAATAAGTGATCTCTGATCCCTGACTAAAATAATCCCTCCCGGCGGGACGGCACCTCAGTGTGTCGTCCCGCCTTTTTTTGTGCCTATTTCGTCCCCCTTCCTCTGACGAAAATCTAATACCGATATTAGAGATCACTAATACCGATATTAGAGATCACTAATATCGGTATTAGAAATCCGCCCGTGGGGACGGCCCTACGGTGAGTCCGAAAATCCCATCGTCCCTATGTGAAGAGTGGTAAACTAAGCACCCCGGCAGGGGTGCCCGCTTTTTAGCCCCGGGTCGAGGGGTGTAGCCCCGACGACCCGGGGATCAGGCATTGCAAGCGATCTCGCGACCCCGCAAGGGTGTCGCACTCCCCGGAGAGGCTTGATAGCGCAACACCCTTGCCGGGTCGCGGGAAAAAGGGATCTCTGCACGGCGACCCGCAAGGGGTCGATGGGAAAAGGGACAGGTCTCGGCACATCGGTCACCGCTTTGCGGATGACCGATG
>NZ_KV793797.1:29615-38145 GCF_001808555.1 Porphyromonas sp. HMSC065F10 | reverse complement strand
GCACCCTTCGGGTGCCTCACGGATGAGCCCCCTTGGTATATGATTACCCCAATACTCAAATGCGGCACCACTGATCTCCTCCGAAAGGCCGCCGGAGGTGTGGGCGCTTTTCGGTACATTTGTAGGTGGCAATCATTTCTCCTCCATATATAAATATAGTATGACACGCAGATCTCTCACCTATATCGTGGCGCTGCTCTCAGCCCTACTCCTCCTCTCCTCCTGCAATGGGAAGAAGCGGCGGAGCACCACCAGCGCCACCGGCAATGCCCTCAGTCTGATCGCCGTCGTCCCTGACGGCAACATAGACAATCAGGCATTACGGGACAGCATCACCTTCTACTTCGGGCAGCCGGTGACGATCCTGCCGCAGCCGGAGCCAATGACGGACATCTCCTTCGTGGAGGCGTCCAACTTCGTCTCCTTTGTCCGCCGGGTCCGCAACATCCTCTACGTCTCGATCGACCCGGAGACCTACAGCGGTCCCTCCGTGGGGCTGTCGCGCAACGACTACGCCTCCGGGCAGCTGATCATCCACGCCAAGGGACGCAACCTCGAGGACATCTACACCCTCCTGCAGAGCCGGGGAGATCAGCTGGTCCAGCTGATCTACACCGAGGAGTTGAAGCGCCGGCAGGACTACTTAGAGCAGACCTTCTCCAATCCCATCCGTCAGCTCATCGAGGACTCCGTCGGCGTGACGATGAATCCGCCCACGGGACTCGACTTCACAAGGGCACAGAGGGGACTTGTCTGGGCATCCAATATGGATCAGTCCAAGCGGATCGACCTCGTCGTCTACTCCATCCCCTACCGCAATCCCAATACCTTCACCGAGGAGTACTTCACCGAGCTGCGTGACTCGATCCTCGGGAGCATCATCACCGGGAAGTACCCCGGCAGCCAGATGACGACGACGAAGCGGGATGCTCCGCCCTTCAATTACTACCACGGCATGACCTACCTCGGGGACTACCGAGGCGAGCTGAGGGGGCTCTGGGAGATGACGAATGATATGATGGGCGGCTCCTTCGTGATGCAGGGAATGCTGGATAAGAGTGGGCGAAACTTAGTCATCGGTGAGGTCTTCATCTACGCACCCGGTGAGAAGCAGCGGAATATGCTGCTGAATGCGGAGGCGAGCCTCTACACGATCCGCCCGATAGGGGCAGACTTCAGGACACATAAGATGCCCAATACCATAGACGAACTTGTCGTCACCCCCACACCCGATGGCGTGGAAGAAGAGATACCGACAGAATGAGTAAGCCGGAAGATAATAAAAGGAAAGAGCAAGCGCTCCACGAGACCACTCCGCGCGTCGGACTGACGCACGGGGACTTCAATGGCATCGGCTACGAGGTGATCCTCCGATGCCTCGCTGACAGCCGGATGCTGCGCCTGATGACGCCGGTCCTGTATGGCTCCGAAGCGATCTACAATTACTACAGGAAGCGCTTTACCCTCGACCTGCCCGAGAGGCTTCACCGCATCCATCACGCCGATGAGGCGCGCGAGGGAGAGATCAACATCGTGGAGACCGATGCCAGCGGGATTGACCTACACGTCACCCCCGGTGAGCCCACACGGGCTGCCGGACTGCTCGCTGCCCGCGCACTGAGGGATGTGGCCGAGGATCTGGTCGCCGGGCGGCTGGATGGGGTGGTGACCGCACCGATACACAAGGATATGACGACGGGGTCGGAGTTTCCCTTTACGGGACACACGGAGTTCTTCGCCTCCTACTTCCCCGATAGCCACCCGCTGATGCTCTTCACCGAGCCGTCAGGGATGCATGTGGCACTGGCGACGATCCACGAGCCCCTCTCGGCGGTCCCCTCGCTGATCACGAGGGAGCACTTAGTGGCCTCTATCGTGACGCTGGAGCAGTCGCTGATACGAGACTTCGGCATCGTCAAGCCCCGCTTAGTCGTGATGGGTCTCAATCCTCATGCTGGGGAGAATGGTCTCATCGGGCGTGAGGAGCCGGAGGTGATCGCCCCCGCCATTGAGGAGGCGTGGCAGAGGGGGATACAGGTCTTTGGCCCCGTGGCTCCGGATGGGCTCTGGGGGAGCGGCAGCTACCGCACCTTTGACGGCATCCTCGCAATGTATCACGATCAGGGGCTGATCCCCTTTAAGCTCCTGGCGATGGACACGGGCGTCAATGTCACCACCGGGCTCCCGATCGTCCGCACTTCGCCCGACCACGGCACCGCCTACGACATTGCCGGCCGAGGGATCGCCGATCCGCACTCCTTCCGCTCGGCGATCTACACCGCCATAGACATCATCGCCAGCCGCCGCAGCTACAACCGGATCACGGCTGACCCTCTGCCCACCAGCATCATCTCCGACGAGAGACGCCCATGAAGTACCTCCTGATCATCAATCCGGTCTCCGGCCCCGACGCCAATGCGATCGAGATGGCGTCGAGGGCGGTGTCTCTGCTGTTGGAGCAGGGGCACGAGGTGACCTGCTTCGTCACCCGGGAGCCGGACGATGCCTACCACCGCGCTCTCGACCCGGGAGACGCTGATGTCATCGTGGTGATGGGGGGCGACGGGACCGTCAATGAGGTGGGCCGTGCACTCATCGGCACCGACACGGTGATGGGGATCCTGCCCAATGGGAGCGGAAACGGGCTCGCACGTGAGCTCCATATCCCGATGGATCTGGAGCCGGCGATCGAGGTGCTGCTACGCCATGAGGTGCAGCGGATCGACACCGGGCGGGTCAATGGGAAGCCCTTCCTCTGCACCTGCGGCATAGGGCTGGATGCAGCGGTGTCGGAGAAGTTCTCGGCCAGCAAGACCAGAGGCTTCATCAGCTACATCGCTGACACGGTAGACCTCTTCGGCCAGTACCATGCGGAGGACTATAGACTGACCATTGATGGGGAGGAGAGCGAGGTGCACGCCTACGTCGTCTCGGTGGCTAATGCATCGCAGTATGGCAACAATGCCTTCATCGCCCCGGATGCGTCGCTGGTGGATGGCATGCTTGACGTGACGGCGATTGAGGAGTTTCCGCCCGGTGAGGCAGGCTTGATCGCCTACCGGCTCTTCAGCGGCGACCTGACAGAGAGCAAGTACACCCGACAGCTGCGCGGCCGACAGATCACGATCCGGACCGACAAGTCGGTCATCTACCACATCGACGGTGATGCGATGGAGGAGACCCACGAGCTCCGGATAGAGGCGGTGCCGCGCAGCCTGAGCGTCTGCTCCGGCAGGCCTGAGGACCGAGATAAGACGATCTTTGACTTCCTCCACACGGTGCGCAGCAATGCCCAGAGGATCAGCGCCGGTGTGGCAGACCTTTTTACCCCCAAGCAACGCTAAGAAGAAACCATATACCAGTGGAAATAAAAGAGGCAACATTCATCAAGAGCAGCCGCAGCGTGGCGGAGTGCCCCGACGACGATCGTGTGGAGCTGGCGCTCATCGGACGATCCAACGTCGGAAAGTCCTCCCTGATCAATATGCTGACTCAGCGGAGGGATCTCGCCAAGACCTCCCAGACGCCCGGCAAAACCCAGCTGATCAATCACTTCCTCATCGATGACCGCTTCTACATCGTCGACCTGCCCGGCTACGGCTACGCCAAGGTGCCTAAGCCCATGCGGCAGCAGCTCGAGCGGATGATCGATGACTACGTGAGCCGGCGGTGGCAGATGTCTTGCCTCTTTGTGCTGATCGACATACGCCACGCACCGCTCCGGATCGACCTCAACTTCATCAATCACCTCGGAGTGAATAATGTACCCTTTGCCCTCATCTTCACGAAGGCAGATAAGCTCTCCAAGTCGGCTGCCCGCCGCAGCGTAGACGCCTACCTCGATAAGCTCCGTGAGGAGTGGGACGAGCTGCCGCCCTACTTCGTCACCTCCTCGCTCAAGAGCGAGGGGAGAGAGGAGCTGCTGGACTACTTCGAGTCACTTCTGTAATCCCTCACCCTTATGAGACTAAGAGACTACCTCCTACTGATCCTTACGACACTCCTCTCGCTCCCTCTCCAGGCCGAGGAGACCCCACTCAAGCTCCGCTACGACAGCCCGGCGAAGGTCTTCGAGGCGATGCTGCCGATCGGCAACGGCCGGCTCGGCCTGATGACCGGTGGCGAGGTGCGGAGCGAGCGGCTGATCCTCAATGAGATCTCCATGTGGAGCGGCAGTGCCGACAGCACCGCCTACGACATCGACGCAGTGAGCCACCTGCCGGAGATCCGACATGCGCTCCTCGACGGGGACAATCTCTGTGCGCAGAGGCTGATGTATAAGTACTTCCGCTGCGGAGGCAAGGGAAGCGGACTCCCCGATGGCGCCCACTCGCCCTACGGCAGCTACCAGATGCTCGCCTACATGACCCTCGACCACCACCTGCCTAAGGGGGCGGAGACAGGCTACCGGCGCGAGCTGGACCTACGGACAGCGGTAGCGCATACGTTCTTTGACCTCAATGGGGTGCGGTACAATCGCTCCTACTTCGCCTCGCGTAAGGACGACGTGCTGGTGATACACCTCGGTGCGGATCATAAGGGGAAGGTCTCCTTTGACCTCTCTCTCTCCCGCCCCGAGGGGGGTACGGTCGAGGGGACGGACGTGGGACTACGCCTGACCGGCTCGCTGCCGGATGGCTTTGGTGGCGAGGGGACCCACTACGAGGCGGAGGTGCGCTGCATCCCTACCGGCGGCAAGATGCGAGTGAAGGGGAGCCGCCTCTCCGTCTCCCACGCCGATGACGTGATCCTCCTCGTCGCCGCTCGGACCAACCTCATCCCCGCCGGCGGTGTCGCCCCGGAGCCACCATCAGACCGACTGGATGAGGTGGAGGACCTCGCCTACGAGACGATCTACAAGAGGCATCTCAAGGAGTACAGCCGGCTCTTTGACCGCGTGAGCCTCCACCTCGGGGCACCGACGGAGGCCGCCAAGCGGACCACCGACTACCGCATCCGCCGCTATCAGGACAATGAGGACCCCTCCCTCGCGGCACTCTACTTCCAGTACGGCCGCTATCTGATGATCTCCGGCTGTCGTCCCGACAGCTGGCCACTCAATCTACAGGGGCTCTGGGGCGAGGGGATCCAGCTGCCGTGGAATGCGGACTACCACCTCAATATCAACGTCCAGATGAATTACTGGCCCGCCGAGGTGGCCAATCTCTCCGAGCTTCATCGCTCGCTGATCGACTTCACCACCGCCCTCCGGGAGAGCGGGCAGAGGACCGCCAAGCACTTCTACGGCGCCGAGGGATGGGTGGCGCATATGATGACCAACCCCTTCTACTACACCGCTCCCGGTGAGGATGCCTCCTGGGGAGCGACGATGACGGGCGGGGCATGGCTCTGCCGCCACCTCTGGGACCACTACGACTTTACCCGCGACACCACCTACCTCAGAGCGATCTACCCTACACTCCTCGATGCGTCCCGCTTCTTCCTCTCCACGATGATCCGCGAGCCGAGGGAGGGGTGGCTCGTCACCGCACCCTCCTCCTCGCCGGAGAATGGCTTTTACCTCCCCGGTGACTCGACCCAGATCGCCTACATCTGCATGGGACCGACGATGGACACTCAGCTGGTCGGCGAGCTCTACCGCCACACGCTGCGCGCCGCCGAGATCCTCGGCACCTACGATCCCGACCTGACCCGGATGGCGAATGCCCTGCCGCTCCTCCCGCCGATGCAGGTCAGCAAGGAGGGCTACCTCATGGAGTGGCTCGAGGACTACCGCGAGATGGACATCCACCACCGCCACGTCTCGCACCTCTACGGGCTCTACCCGGGAGATGCGATCACCACACGGGAGACGCCCGAGCTGGCCGATGCGGGACGCGTCACCCTCCGGAGGCGAGGCGATGCCGGCACAGGTTGGAGCCGGGCGTGGAAGATCAGTTTTTGGGCAAGGCTCAAGGACGGCAACCACGCCGCCAAGCTCCTCAAGAGTCTCTTTGTCCCCGCCTTTGACGAGAAGGGAGAGCTGATCAATATAGGTGGCACGCTGCCCAACCTCTTCTGCGCCCACCCGCCCTTCCAGATCGACGGCAACTTCGGCGGCACCGCCGGCATTGCCGAGATGCTGCTTCAAAGCCACGAGGGGGTGATCGAGCTCCTCCCCGCCCTGCCGGACCTCTGGCACACCGGTAGCTACAGCGGACTCTGCGCCCGCGGCGGTGTGGAGGTGGACTGCCGCTGGAGCGAGGGGAAGGTGACCGAAGTGACGCTCCGCAGCCGCCTCGCCGACCCCACCACGGTGATCCTCCGCGATGCCACCCGCGACCAAGAGCAGCAGGTGACCCTCACCCCCGGCACGCCCCTCACCCTACGCCCCTAAGTCCCCGATGATCCCTGTTTTCACCAATGCCTATAGGCGGGGAGATGGCACCACGAAGAGGAATAATTCTCTTACATTTGTCTCAAAGAAATATACTATAGTACGATAGCTATGCTTACCAAAAGGATCCTATACCTCCGCGGACTCGGGACGGCGATGGTGACGCCCTTCACCGATGACGAGACGAAGAGCGTCGACTACGACCGCCTCCGCCTGCTGATCCGCCGTCAGATAGAGGGTAAGGCGGACTTCCTCGTCGCCCTCGGCACCTCCGCTGAGACCCCCACGCTCACGGAGGAGGAGCAGGACCGGGTCATCCGGACCTTCGTGGAGGTCAATCAGGACCGCCTGCCGCTCGTCGTCGGCGTCTCCTCCAATAGCACCCTCAAGGTGATCACCCGCCTCACCACGATGGACCTCACCGGCATCGATGCCGCCCTGGTGGTCTGCCCCTTCTACAATAAGCCCTCCCAGGAGGGGCTCTACCGCCACTTCCGCACCATCGCCGAGGTGTCGCCCATCCCGATCATCATCTACAACGTCCCCTCGCGCACCGGGGTGAATATGCTCCCCGAGACCACCATCCGCCTTGCCAACGACTGCCCCGCCATCATCGGCATCAAGGAGGCGAGCGGCATCGTCGGGCAGATCGATCTCGTCCGGCATCGCGCACCGGAGGACTTCTTCGTCCTCTCGGGTGACGACACCATCACCTATCCTCTGATGACCATGGGCATTGACGGCGTGATCTCCGTGATCGGTAATGCCTACCCCGCCACCTTTGCCGAGATGGTTCACCTGCTCGCTGAGGGAAGGGATAAGGAGGCGCTCCACACCCACCGGCTCCTCAAGGAGACCTTCCGTCTCCTCTTCGTGGACGGCAACCCCTCCGGAGCCAAGGCGCTCCTCAGTCTGATGGGGCTGGCACCCAACGTCCTCCGACTGCCCCTCGTACCGGTGTCGGAGAAGACCCTCGCCGCCCTTAAGTCCGAGTACAGCTCCGTCAAGGGGGATCCCGCCTTCCGAGACTGAGCCGAGATGGTGTCCCTGCAGTGCGACCCGCAAGGGGTCGGGATTGGGTTAACGACCTATCCACAGGTCTTCGGGGCTGCGCCCCTCGACCTGTGGCTAAGAAACGAGCACCCACAAGGGGTGCCTGCCCCGACAGACCCTTATCGATGGGTGACGGATCCCGCATTCATCGTCCTATACCGATGGGTGACGGATCCCGCTTTCATCGCCCTATACCGATGGGTGATGGATCCCGCCAGGGATCCACGCTTCATAGCCACAGGTCGAGCCGCGACAGCGGCGATGACTTGTGGACAGATCATCGTCCGGACCTCGACCCCTTGCGGGTCGCACTGACAGTACCGCCATGGACTGCAATCGTCACACCTACTTCTCCGCTTTTTATCACATCGTTTTCTCGACGAAGGAGAGGGAGCCGCTGCTTCGCGATGAGGTGAGAGTCCGTACACAGCAATACATAATAGGCTTCTCTAATAAGCATAATGTGCACGTGATGACCATCAATGGTATGCCTGACCACCTGCACTTCCTCATCTACGTACAGAGCCCTGCCCTCGTAATCTCTGATTACATGAGGGAGCTAAAGAAGGCAACGAACAAGCTCATCAACGAGCAGATGGGCTATAGAGGGAGATTTAGATGGCAAGAGGGGTACTTTTGTCAGGCAATCAGCAGAGAACGTGTAGACTCCTGCTGCAGATATATACAAAACCAGCAGGAGCATCATAAGAAACTCTCATTCCACGACGAATGGCTCGCCATTATGCACGGGATAAGTAATGATGAAGGGAAATCAAACTCTTAGCTGTGTCTGCGACCCGCAAGGGGTCGGGACTGGGTTAACGACCTATCCACGGGTCTTCGGGGCTGCGCCCCTCGACCTGTGGCTAGGAAACGGGCACCCACAAGGGGTGCCTGCCCCGACCAACCCTGCCCGACAGGTGCCGGATCCCGCATACATCGCCCTATACCAACGGATGACGGGTCCCGCATACATCGCCCTATACCGACGGGTGGAGGATCCCGCATTTGTTGCCACATACCACCGACCGGAGGATCCCGCATTCATCGCCCTATACCGACGGGGGGAGGATCCCACATTCATCGCCCTATACCAACGGATGATGGATCCCGCATACATCGCCCTATACCGACGGGGGG
>NZ_KV793797.1:28093-29515 GCF_001808555.1 Porphyromonas sp. HMSC065F10 | reverse complement strand
CGGACCTCGACCCCTTGCGGGTCGCACTGACAATTTCGTATCCATAATACAATAACGACTATATGCAATCTACCACTTCGCTTAAGGGCAAACTGATCGTGATGAACTTCCTGGAGTACGCCGTCTGGGGGGCTTGGCTGATCTCCCTCGGCGTCTACCTCGGCACGCTCGACTTCACCGGCGGGCAGATCGGCGCTTTCTTTGCCACCATGGGCATCGCCTCGATCTTTATGCCGACACTGATGGGCATCGTCGCCGACAAGTGGATCCCCGACGAGCGGCTCACCTCGATCTGTCACCTCATCGCCGGAGGGCTGATGATCGCCGCCGCACAGGTGACCGACTTCACCTCCCTCTACACGCTGATCCTGCTGAGCGTCTGCTTCTACATGCCGACCCTGGGGCTCACCAATGCCACCGCCTACTCGGCACTCAACCGTGCGGGGCTCGACACCGTGAAGCACTTCCCACCGATCCGCGTCTTCGGCACCGTGGGCTTCATCTGCGCGATGCTGGTGGTGGACAACCTCGGCTTCAAGACCTCTGCGACACAGCTCTACATCTCCGCCGGGCTCTCCTTTGCCCTCGCAGCGTGGATGTTTGTCTTCCCCTCGAGCCGGATCATCCGTAAGCCGCGGACCGGGGACGAGGGGCTGCTGGAGAAGCTCGGGCTGGAGGCCTTCCGCCTCTTCAAGCGGCACGACATGGCGATCTTCTTCCTCTTCTCCGTGCTCCTCGGCATCTGCCTCCAGATCACCAACGCCTTTGCCAACGTCTACATCACCGGCTTCGGTGAGGACCCCGCCTACGCCGGCACCTTCGGTGTGGAGCACTCCGGCACGCTGATCTCCCTCTCGCAGATCTCCGAGGCGCTCTGCATCCTGATGATCCCCTTCTTCCTCAAGCGCTTTGGCATCAAGGCGGTGATGATGATCAGCTTCATGGCGTGGGTGCTGCGCTTCGCCTTCCTCGGCTGGGGCAATCCCGGCGATGGCGTGGCTCTCCTGATCTTCTCAATGATCATCTACGGGGTCGCCTTTGACTTCTTCAATATCAGCGGCTCTCTCTATGTGGACAAGCAGACCTCGCCTGCGCTGCGCTCATCGGCTCAGGGCGTCTTCCTGATGATGACGAATGGGCTCGGCTCCACGATCGGTGCCTATGCGGCGGGCTTTGTGGTCGACCGGGTCGGCTTCCCGGAGAGCTGGTTTATCTTCGCCGGCTATGCGCTCGTCGCCGGGATCCTCTTCTGGCTCCTTTTCCACGACCGCTCGGCCGAGTGACGACACCCGGTCGAGTTCACCCTCCCACTCTGTGATCTCTATCCTCTTGATAAAGAGGGAGATCACAGGGAAAGTGGGAAAATTGTAAGGTAGAGATAGCACGTTACACAATCAATTCAAAAAACCTTTGTATATTTGC
>NZ_KV793797.1:13591-27993 GCF_001808555.1 Porphyromonas sp. HMSC065F10 | reverse complement strand
CCATATTCCATTAAAACAAGGATTAAGACCAAAGTGGCATTTATTGAATCTACTTTGATATCCTTCTCGCAGACCATATTCCATTAAAACAAGGATTAAGACAGAGTAACTCCAAGTTCATCAGCAAGCTGTTGGATCTCTCGCAGACCATATTCCATTAAAACAAGGATTAAGACCACCTGAAATAGCACCCTTAATAAGAGCAACTACACTCGCAGACCATATTCCATTAAAACAAGGATTAAGACCAGGCTCCCAATTCATCGTAGGTCTTCTTCAGACCTCTCGCAGACCATATTCCATTAAAACAAGGATTAAGACTTCCAGCCTCTCCTCCAGCACAGCCATTTTCAGGATGGCTCGCAGACCATATTCCATTAGGACAAGGATTAAGACTAGGTCTTCACCAGCCAAGATGGCCAGAAGGCCCTCTCAACCTCGCAGACCATACTCCACTAAAACAAGGATTTGGGAACGGGGGCAGGTTGTCCGACTTGTCCGACTTGTCCGACTTGTCCGACCTATCCCCGCAGAGCAAGATGTCACCTAATACCGAGATTAGCATTCTTTATATCAGAAAAAAGTGATATCTTAGTCGCAAGAAGAAACCGGTGGGGTGTCATCCCCACTCGGAGAAGAAACCCAAATCTATCGCCACAAGCTCCGGCAACGATCCTGATATGGACGAGGTGAATACACTACTCATGCGACTGGACACCCCTATCGAGAGATGGGAGATGCCTCTGCTCCGTGGGGCGGTCAACAGCCTGCTCTCTTGCCGGAGTACCCTCTTCCACAACCACACGACCGAGGGGCTTCGCTACAGCTATCCGCTGGTGCAGTACAAGCGTGTCGGAGGTAAGGCGGCCCTCCTCTGCATCGGACAGGGGGTGGACGCCCTCGGGGATCTCCTCAGCGTAGAGTCCCTCGACACCCACATCGGTCAGCGGCATGTGGTCCTCAGGATCGAGTCGATCGATGCACTCGCCCACCCGGTGGAGGAGTGTACGCCCCCCGTCACCTACCGGCTGAGGGACTGGCTCCCGCTCAATGAGCGCAACCATCAGCTCTATCAGGGCGAGCCGAGCATGGCTGCCCGGCTCATCATGCTGGAGAGGATCCTGACCGGAAACATCCTGTCGATGCTCAAGGGGGTGGACATCTTCATCCCCTTTCCGCTCCGGGTCACCATCACCTCCACCTCTCCCCTCCGGACGATAAAGTACAAGGGGGTGCCGCTGGCGGCGATGGACCTGCAATTTGAGTCCAATATCTCCCTCCCGGACCATATCGGCCTCGGGAAGCACGCCAGTGTGGGGTATGGGACGGTCACTAAAGTCAGAAATCACAATTCATCACGCCTATGAACTACTTATATGGTGCCTCTGTGCAGGGCATACAGGACTTTATCTTCCAGACAAATGAGCTGAAGGACATCGTGGGAGCCAGCGAGCTGGTGGCAGAGATCTGCACGAGGCTCTTCCGGGAGACCCTCGGGAGCTGCTATCGCGACGATCACCTATACATAGGTGCGGCGGGCAACGTGCGCTACCGCTTTGACGACAGAGAGTCCTGCCAGCGGGCGGTCCGGGACTTCCCCCGCAGGGTGATGACGGAGGCGCCGGGGATCACGATCAGCCAGGCGGTGGTGGAGCTCGACGGACGCGATGAGACGAGAGCCATCGATGACCTGGAGACGAAGCTCAAGGAGCAGCGCAATTGCCCGCAGCCCGACCTGATCATCGGCCCGCTCGGTGTGCGCCGATCGGGACGGACAGGGCTACCGCTTGTCTCGACCGAGGGCAAGGAGACCGACCTCACCACGGCCGCCAAGACGAGGCACAATAGATCCATCTACCTGGCACAGAATAGCTTCTACGGCAGGGAGAGCAAGGAGAGGGTGGAGGCGGAGCGCTTCCCCTTTGATGTCTCCCGCATGACCGAGGGCAACGACTGGCTGGCGATCATCCACGCCGACGGGAATGGCCTCGGGCAGGTGGTGCAGAGGGTGGGTCACGACCTCGAGCAGTACAGGACCTTCTCGCGAGAGCTCGACCGCGCCACGGAGCGGGCGGCGAATGATGCCTTCCGGGAGATCGAGGGAGAGATGGGCGGCACCTACCTCCTCCGACCGATCGTGCTGGGGGGCGACGACATGACGGCGATCATCAGCGGTCGGCTGGCGATAGACTATGCGACCGCCTTCATCCGGCGCTTTGAGTACCACACCGGCGAGGGAGCGCTCGGGCGGATCCTCCGGCAGGAGACCGGCATGGATCGGCTGACTGCCTGTGCGGGGGTCGCCTTCATCAAGTCGTCCTACCCCTTCCACTACGGCTACCGGCTGGCGGAGGAGCTGTGCGGGGTGGCAAAGAGGGAGGCGAAGCGTCTCAGGGGCGAGGGCGAGAGCGTCCCCGCCTGCCTGATGTACCATAAGGTGGAGGACAGCTACGTGCAGAGCTACGGCGAGATCGTCGATCGGGCTCTGATGCCGTTACCGGGCGTCTCACTGGTGTATGGCCCCTACTTCCTCGATCCGCGCGAGGGCTACACGACGATCGATGAGCTGAGGGCGACCTGCGACAGCCTGACGTCGACGGAGGGCGACGGCGTCAGGTCGGGGCTCCGCCAGTGGCTCTCCCTACTCCATAGAGGGGAGGGAGCTGCGTCACAGCACCTGGAGCGGATGAGGATGGTCTATGGGGCTAAGGGCAGAGCCATGGTGGATCAGCTCACCCGGCCGACTGCAAGGAGGGTGACCTCGGCTGCCGGCAGGAGTGGCGTGAGGGCCTATCCCGCCTACGATGTGCTCTCCCTGTATGGGATACTCAACTTGGTCACAAAGAAGAGGTAAGAGATAGTATAAGAGATGAGGTACAAGATAGAATTCTTCTCCTACTGGCACTGCGGCTCCGGACAGACTGCAGGTGCCGATGTGGACGAATTAGTGGTCCGGGATGTGAGTGGTCTCCCCTTCGTCCCCGGCAGGACGGTGAAGGGGCTTCTCCGCGAGGCTGTCACCAATATCCTACTCCTCCGCGGAGGCGAGGAGGGATCGGTGGAGGGGCTCTTCGGCAGCGAGAGCCGGCAGGGGCGGCTCTACTTCACCAACGCCTCACTGAGTGACGCCATGCGCCGGAGCCTCCTGACCACGCCGGACATAGACCCGGAGATGCTCTACCGCTCCCTCTCCTCCACCGCCATCGACGAGAGGGGAGTCGCCAAGGAGCACACCCTTCGCCGCATAGAGACAGCGATCCCCTGCACCCTCTACGGCGAGATCACCGGGATCGGCTCAGCGGAAGAGGAGGCGCTCCTCGAGGAGGCACTCAAGTATGTGAAGCGCCTGGGACTGGGCAGGAGCAGAGGCTATGGCCGCTGCGAAATATCAAGAATAGACGACTGACTATGGAGACCCTAAAGCTCAAGTGTACACTCCTCTCCGACGTGGTGCTGCGGGACACCCCGACGACAGAGGGTAAGGCTCAGACGCTGACCTTCATCCCGGGGAATAACTTCCTCGGCGTGGTAGCGAGGAGCCTCTATGACAAGGAGGACGAGCGCACGCACCTCCTCTTCCACAGCGGGAGCGTCCGCTTCGGCGACGCCCATCCTGGCATCAACGACATCCGGGGCGTGAAGGTCCCGGCCGCACTCTTTTACCCCAAGCTGAGCAGCATCGAGCAGGAGTGCTACGTCTACCACCTCATCCCCGACCTCTCAAGGCTGAGACAGAAGTCCCTCAAGCAGTGCCGCAGCGGGTACTACGCCCTTGACGGCAACCGGGGAACAAGGGTGAGCATCCGGAAAAACTTCGCCATCAAGTCCGCCTACGACTCGGAGAAGCGCCGCTCGCGTGACGAGCAGATGTACGGGATAGAGTCTCTCTGCGAAGGACTGACACTCTACTTCTCCGTAGAGATAGATGACGTGGCGGTGCGCTACAGGGACGAGATCATGGAGGCGCTGGTGGGGGAGCACCACATAGGCCGCTCGAGGACGGCTCAGTATGGCCGGGTGAAGATCGACCTCTGCGACTACGGGGAGCCGCTCAGCAGCGACAACACCGTAGAGGTGCGAGGAGAGCGCTGCGTGGTGGTCTATGCCGACTCTCGGCTGATCTTCCTCGATGCCAACGGGTACCCCACCTTTCGCCCCACGGCAGCAGACCTGGGGCTGGAGTCGGGCGAGATCCTGTGGGACCTCAGTCAGGTGCGCACCTTCCGCTACGCCCCGTGGAACTATACCCTCCACGCCTACGACACCGATCGGTGCGGGATCGAGAAGGGGAGCGTCCTCGTCGTCAGGACCGACGCCCACGACCTCCGCACATCCTATGTGGGGTGCTACCGGAGCGAGGGCTTTGGGCGGGTGATCTACAATCCTGACTTCCTCTCCGCCGACATCTCGGAGGGGAGGAGTCTCTACACCTTTACCCACGAGAGGGAGGAGATGGAGCCGGGCGAGAGCCGGGCGGCGGAGCCGTCGGTGCTGACCGAGAGCGACCGGCAGCTGCTGACGGTGCTCCGGAGGAAGAGCAGTCACAGCAGGAGGATGCACCGGGTCTACGACTTAGCCAACAACTTTGCCAGGGAGCATGCGAGGCTCTTCACGGGAGACCAATTTGCCTCCCAGTGGGGCTCCATACGCAGTCTCGCCATGGTACACAAGGATGCAGATGCGCTGATCGAGGCGATCGAGGGCTACCTCAATCACGGGGTGGCCAAGGAGAAGTGGGAGAAAAACGGACGCCGGAGCATACTGATCGACTTCCTGAGCAGGGAGGCGGCAGTGCCGGAGTCAGAGAGCAGCTTCCAGGACCTGGTCATCAACCTCGCCTCCACGATGGGCAAGAAGAGCTCAAAGGACAACTAAGCAAACTCTCCAGAAATTATGGCATATACACTCTACCCGATCCGAAACATTGCACGGATCACCATAGAAGCAGACAGCCCGCTATCCATCAGCAGTGGAGAGAAGAGCCCCCTGACTGATGCACCGGTACTGCGGGATGTCCACAGACTGCCCTTCATCCCCGGCACCTCACTCGCCGGGGTGATACGCCACGCACTCCCCTCTGAGGAGCTGCAGCAGACCCTGATGGGCTGGCAGTCCCCCACGGGTGGCGAGGGATCGCGGCTCATCATCAGCGAGGCGAAGATCCTCGACAGCAGGGGCAGGGCGGTCGATGGCATTGCCCCGATAGAGGAGGATCCGCTCTTAGAGGCGTACAGCACCCTGCCGATACGTCAGCATGCGCGCATCGGGCACAGAGGCGCCACGGAGATGAGGGGAAAATTTGACGAGGAGGTGGTGCTGAAGGGGACACGCTTCTGCTTCGACATGGAGCTGATCTCCTCAGCCGAGGAGGCGGACTCGTCAGACGAGGCACTCCTCCGGATCATCGACACGATCGACTCGGATCTCTTCCGCATAGGCGGGGGGAGCCGCAAGGGCTTCGGCAAGGTACGGGTCGTGCGGGCGCTACACCGCCGGCTCGACCTCCGGCAGCCGGAGGAGTTGTCACTCTACCTCGCCAAGTCCTCCTGCCTGAGCGCAGAGTGGGAGGGCTTCGCACCCTACACTCCGAGGGAGATCGAGGAGAGGGAGAGCGACAGGTACCTCCTCACACTCCGCCCGGTGGACTTCATCTTCTTCGGCTCCGGTCTCGGGGATTGTGATGCGGACAAGCGGTATGTGACCGAGCAGCAGATCGTGTGGGAGGGAGATCGCGCCACGATCGTCGATGCGGAGCAGATGATCCTGATACCGAGCTCGTCGGTCAAGGGGGCACTCTCTCACCGCACCGCCTTCCACTACAATAAGCAGCAGGGCATAGCCGCCGACAATCTGCCTGAGGGAGCCGTGATCGAGGACTACATCGGGCAGAAGAACGGCGCCGTCGCCCTACTATTCGGCACCGCCGGGGAGGAGAGCGGAGAGGGATGCAGCAGAGGGCACGTACTCTTCTCAGACGTGCTGCTCAAGCGCCCGGAGGCGGCCGAGGACCATGTATTCAATCACGTGCGGATCGACCGCTTCACAGGCGGGGCAGTCAGTGGAGCCCTTTTCTCCGAGAAATCCGTCTATGCTGCGGAGGAGGAGATCACCATGGAGATCACGATCGACAAGCACGCGCTGGAGAGCGAGGATCGGGATCGGGTCTGTGGCGCACTCTCGGCCCTTGAGAGTGCGATGAAGGATCTCTGTGGTGGTATGCTGCCACTGGGAGGCTCAGTGATGAAGGGGAACGGACGCTTCTACGGGTCCATCACCAAGAATGGAGAGACAATCTATGAGTACGATAGAGCTTAAGGATATCGACACGACGATCGCCTACGAGGGATACCTCTGGATGAGCAATGCAGACAGGGCTGTCGAGTACCACTATGACAGGCCGTTGGATGTCGCCCTGCTCGACAGCGTCAACCCCTTTGTCAAGGAGGGCTACCTCTACAGCAGGGAGGAGGGGATCTCGATCAGCATCAAGTACATCGACGGACGCTATCTGGTGAGTAAGCACCGGGTGGATGAGAGCGACTATGAGGATCCGGAGGTGGAGAGCCTGCAATTGGTTGCGCTGAGGATGTCGAGGCCGCATCTAAAGTTTCTCCGCTACTGGAGGGAGGAGGAGGACCCGGCCTGCCTCGGTATGGGGGTGCTGGTCTTTGACCACATCGCTTTTGTCGGATTTGAGGATTAAAGAGCACAGAGTATAGGCTATGGCAGTAGAAGCACCATTCAATTTCGTACCCCTGTCCGACCGGGTCTATCTCCCCGACTGGGCAGATCAGATCTCGCACGACATCCCTTTCTCAGACGGGGTGAGCGGGGTCATCAAGCTAACGATCACGACAGAGTCTGATCTCTTCATCCGCAACGGTCAGACCAAGGAGGCAGAGGACAATCGCTTCAGCCGGGTCAAGGGGCGGAGCTTCATCCCCGCCACCTCGATCAAGGGCGAGGTGCGCAGCCTGCTCGAGATTATGAGCTTCGGCAAGATGAGCGTAGACCCGAGGACAAAATTTGCTCAGCGCGAGTGGGACAATGAGAAGCTCTATACGCTAAAAAAGGAGCAGCTGAGATTTCAGTGCGGCTACCTCAGGATGCGCGACGGGAGATATGAGATCGAGGACCACGGACAGCCCTTCCGCATCAGCCACAAGGAGATAGACGACCTGCTCGGCGAGACGGTGATGGAGGATCACTTCTCGGAGCACAGCAGGATCAACCTCAATAGGGAGGTGATCGAGGGGGGCAAAACGTACGACCCCAAGACCGCCGCCTACAAGTACCACCTCTTAGAGGGGTGGAGACTGGACGGCCACTTCTTCACATCTGTGGAGGGCGGCAACGGGAGGAGGGTGATCCACGATGAGGAGGGCCCGATACGGGGGGATATCGTCCTGACCGGTCAGCCGGATAAGTGGAAGGAGGAGCGAGCAAAGAACGCAGGGAAGTACTACGAATTTGTCTTCCCCTCCGAGCCGACCGCAGTCTATCCCCTCACTACGGAGGAGCTGGAGCACTACGAATTCATCTACCAAGACTCGGACGACTGGACCCACTGGAAGCCACAGCTGAGAGAGGGAGCGAAGGGGATCCCCGTCTTTTTCCGCACAGACGGGCGGCAGGTCAAGGACTTCGGTCTCGCCCTTCTCTACAAGCTTCCCTACGACAATACGCCTGCCGACCTCCTGCCCGAAGGGCACAGGGAGACAAAGCCCGACCTGGCGGAGTGCCTCTTTGGCTACACCCGCCAGACGGATAGTCTCAAGGGGCGGGTACACTTTGGCAACGCCTTCTCCGACAACGCTCAGTCCGGAGACGAGGTGACATTAGTGCTGGGCTCCCCCAAGGCCTCCTACTACCCGATCTACATCGAGCAGCAGGGAGCGCAGGGCAAGACCCTCGACTACAAGACCTACAACGATGGGCGGCTCGCCGGATGGAAGCGGTACCACGTGAGAGATGGCCTCTGGCAGGCCAAGACGGGTAGTGCCGACACCGACTCCACGCTGACCCCGATCCGTAAGGGTGCCACCTTCTGCGGGGATGTGGTCTTCCACAACCTCCGCCCCATAGAGTTGGGCGCCCTGCTCTCCGCCCTCACCTTCCACGGCAGTGACGGCTGCTATCACCAGCTGGGGCAGGGGAAGTCCTACGGCTACGGACGATGCCGCTACGAGGTACAACTGACGGGCGAGGAGCTCCGGGAGGCGGGTTACTACATGGGGCTATTTGAGCTGGAGATGGACAAGAGTCTCGGGTCCTGGATCAGCACACAGCAGATGCGGGAGCTCTTTGCCATCTCCGGGAACCCCGTCTCGAGGGACAGTCACCACTATATGAAGCTCTCCGTCTCACCTAATGTCAACGACTTTGCCGACGCCAAGAAGAGCAAGTCCTACCTCCGTCGCTACAGCGAGGAGGTGACCCCCGACATGCCGGAGTCCCTCTCGGCGGGAGTCAGAGAGCAAGAGGAGCGGAAGCGGCTCGACCGGCTCACGGAGCAGTGCGAGGCTCTCCTGCAGGAGGCAGACACGCTTGACCCCGCAGCGGGCGAAGAGAAGCTCACCGAGGTCATCAAGAGCCTCCGCGACGATCTCGACCACCCCGCAGTGCAGGCCCTCTCGGAGAGGATGCAAGCCAAGTGCGAGGAACTGAGGCAGCGGCAGGAGCAGCAGGCAAGAGAGGGGAGAGCATCGGCCGCCTATACCGAGGGTCTGGCTGCCACTCTAAGCCCCGACAAGTCCTGGAAGGCCAATCTCCATGCCATCAAGAAGTGGCTCACTATCACTGCCGAGAGAGAGGAGCGAGTCAAACTCAATGACGAGGAGCTGGGGCTGGTGATTGATACCTTCCAGCAGATCTACGATGGCGCCAAGAAAAGAGACAAGAAGGAGTGGCACGGCAAGGGCATCCGGAGGGAAGTCGCGAAGGAGCTCGGCGAGACCCAGATGCAGCAGATCTTTGACTCCCTAAGGATAGAGTGACCCATGAGCAAGACAATCGTATCGATCCTAAGCGAGCACCTGGTCCCCAACCTTATCTTCATCAGGGAGATGGAGGGGACCTACTCCGACCTCCTCTTCATCACCACGCCACTCATGGAGCAGCGCCGCAGCGGCATCCACCTCGAGACAGCGCTGGGGCTGGAGCCGGAGAGCGTCAGGCGAGTGGTGGTCCCCAATGACAACTACAGGGCGATCCTCAAGGAGCTCGAGGCGGCGGACCTGCCCGAGGGGCAGGAGTACCTGGTCAATATCACCGGCGGGACCAAGATGATGTCCCTCGCCGTGGCGCGATACTTCGACCGGTACGACTCACACCTCGTCTACGTCCCACTCGGCACCAACGTCTACTACGACCTCTCCTCCGAGGAGCCATACGCCATCACCTACCGGGTGACCCTCGAGGAGTACCTCACCCTCTACGGCCTGCGCTACGAGTGCGACAACAGCCTCATTCAGGGGAAGAAAGAGCCCTTCTACACCTTTAACTACATGCGTCTGAGGGACTTTGCCATACCATGGCGCTATACCCATGCCAATGAAGACGACGGGCTGAAGCCCACCCAGCGACGCTATATGACCGGTGAGTGGTTCGAGGAGTACACCTACCTGCGGATTAAGAGTGACTTCCACCTGAGAGACGAGGACATCGCCAAGTCGATCAAGATCTATCGGGACGACTCCATCAATAACGACAACGAGCTCGACGTCACCTTCGTCAGAGACAACGCCCTCTACGTGATCGAGTGTAAGGTGACGATGAATGGGTATGGCAAACAGCAAAAGGGGATGGTGGAGGAGTACCTCTACAAGCTGGCCGCCATCAGCAAGGACTTCGGGCTCCGAGTAAATTCCTACCTCTTCACCCTCCACAAGATCGGGGAGATGCCCCAGGCGACGCAGGAAAATATCAAGAAGCGCATGCGCATACTCGGCATCCGGGGCATCGTGGACGGACAAAAACTGACGGATAAGGTAATAGACCTATAGAGCAATGGAGAGTAGCAGACCACGCAGGGTATTCATCTCCATACTGGGGACCGGCAACTACAAACCCTGCAGTTACCGGCAGGGCGACTTCACCAGCACCGAGACACGCTTCATACAGGAGGCGACGCTCGACTTCCTCAGGGCACGTAGCGAGTGGAGCGCGGACGATGCCGCCTACATCTTCCTCACCCCCACGGCCCGGACCTCCAATTGGCAGGCAGAGCCGATCGACAGCAGAACCGACTCCCCCAAGGACTACGCCGGTCTCGAGCCGACGCTCAGTCAGATGGGTCTTCCCTTCCCCGTGGAGCCGGTCGAGATCTCGGAGGAGGGAGATGAGGAGGCGATCTGGTCCGTCTTCCGCTCCATCTACGACCAGATCCACGAGGGCGACAGGCTCTACATCGACATCACCCACAGCTTCCGCTACCTGCCGATGCTCCTCCTCGTGCTCACCAACTACGCCAGGGAGCTGAAGGGCACTGAGGTGGTCAGCATCACCTACGGCAATTGGGAGGTCAAGGCAGAGATCAAGCCAATAGTCGACCTGGGCGCACTCATCGAGCTGCAGGACTGGACCGTGGCGGCAGGCGAGTTTCTCCGCAATGGTCGCGCCTCCGGGCTGGCAGAGCTGACAAAGGAGAGAGTTACCCCCATCCTGAAAGCGACAAAGGGCAAGAACGAGGTAGCCAGTGGCCTCAGCAAATTGGTAGATAGGCTGACGACAGTATCGCAGAGCCTTACCACCATCAGGGGCAAAGAGATCTTGGAAGGGAAGATATTCAAGGAGCTGGACAAGTGCACCCACGGGCTGGATGCCGGTCTCATCGCACCGATGGTCCCGCTCATCGACAAGATCAAGGACTCCTTCGGAGACTTTGACACCAAGCCCTCTGTGAGCAACGGCTTTGTCGCTGCCCGCTGGTGCTACCGGATGCAGCTCTATCAGCAGAGCATCACCATACTGCAGGAGACGATGAAGGCCTACGTGGCTGCGAGCCACGGCTACCCCTCCGAGGAGGAGTACTACACGGAGCTCGCTGCTAAGGCTTTTATAATAGCCAAGGAAAGCATCTCCGAGGATGAGTGGCGGCTGGGCGAGAGCGACCCCACCGATAGAGAGAAGAGGGCGGAGGTCGTCAGGCAATACCGCGACGGCTCAGCCGTGAGAGAGCTACATCCGCTATATACCGAGATCGGTCAGTTGCGCAACGACTTCAATCACGCAGGATTTAGGTCCAATGCAGTCAATGGGAGAGACATCCCCGGCAGGATAGAGAAGCTGATCAAGCGTACGGAGGAGGTGCTGAGGGGTAAGCAGACCATCGAAGCACTCCCGACACAGTCCCCCGGTGCTCCGCTGCTGATCAATCTCTCCAACCACCCCTCCGCCGGCTGGGGAGCACGGCAGAGAGAGGCGGCGGAGATGTACGGCGAGATAGAGGATATGGCCTTCCCCGCAATCCCGCCGGAGGCCGGAGAGAGAGAGATCACCGACCTCGCCGAGGAGTACGTTGCCCGGATCGAGGAGAGAGCCGAGACGAGAGACGTCACGGTACACATTATGGGAGAGATGACCTTCTGCTACGCCGTCATCACGAGGCTTCAGCCGCTCGGCATACCCTGCCTCGCCTCCACCACGAGGCGACAGGTCACGGAGACAGCAGATGGTGTGAAGGAGGTCCGCTTTGACTTCGAGACCTTCCGCAGGTATCCCGGGGCATAAGAAGTGGAGAGAGTGCGAGTGAGATGAGTATAGAGGAAGACTTCGTCCTGACAGAGGACCAGAGTAAGGCACTCCGACAGATCCGCAACTTCATCGCCGATGACTCAGCCAGGGTGCTGATCCTCTCCGGCTACGCCGGCACCGGCAAGACCACGCTGGTACGGATGGTGGTAGACCGGCTTATGGAGGAGGAGAGCCTCCCATTCGTCCTCCTCGCCTCCACCGGCAGGGCTGCCAAGGTACTCAGCGACAAGGTGGGCGCCAGCCGTCACATAGAGGATCAGCCCACTGAAAGCCAGACGCTCAACACGAGGTTTGCCACCACGATCCACCACTTCATCTACAGCTTCTCCGGCTTTGACAAGGACATTGACAAGATGCTGGAGGAGATCGAGAGAGGTGGCGGAGAGGTGGATCATACAGGCGACCTGCTCCTGCAATTTGGACTACGTGCGGGAGAGGATATGCATTGCCCCCTACTCTACATCATCGATGAGGCCTCTATGGTCTCCGATGTCCCTCCGAGAGATCCCACTCAGGCCACCTTCGGCAGTGGACGATTACTACAGGATCTGCTCAACTGCAACTCCCTCGGGAAGTTTATCTTCGTCGGCGACAAGGGGCAGCTGCCTCCCATCGGTCAGGTAGACTCCCCCGCCCTCTCAACGAAGTACTTCCGGGAGACCTTTGGCATAGAGGCAGAGAGTGTCGAACTGACAGAGATAGTCCGCCAGGCCAAGGACAATGACATCATCGCGGCGGCGGAGAAGGTCCGGCGACTCTACGAGAGCCCTCCCGCCGTCAAGTGGGGCACACTCCCCCTCAGGCACCACAAGGACATCGAGCTGGTCGGCAGCCAGATCGAGCTCGTGGATAAGTACATCGCCGATATCCGAGACAGAGACTACGCCGGGGCGACTATGATCTGCAGGGCCAATAAGCGGTGCAGCCAGGTCTCCGGCCTCGTCCGACCCGCCCTGGGATTTACCGACCCACGGCTGATGGTCGATGAGCTGCTGCTGGTGACGCAGAATAACCTACCCAGCGGGCTGAGGAATGGAGACCTCGTCAGGGTCACCGGCATCGGTCGGCGCGAGCAGCGAGCCTGCCTCACCTTCCTCACCATCGAGGTCTCAGAGCTCACCTCCGGGCAGGTCTTCAGGCTATTCCTGATCGAGGATATCCTCTACTCCGGGCTCAGCAACCTCGGTAAGCAGGCACAGAAGGACCTCTTCGTCGACTTCCACAAGAGGATGCGAAAGAGAGGCATACGTCAGGGGTCAGATGAGTACAAGGGGCAGATGTTCACCGACCCCTACCTCAATGCCCTCCGTGCGGTCTACGGATATGCGATCACCTGCCACAAGTCACAGGGTGGCGAGTGGCCCCACGTCTATGTGGATATGCCGCGCAACATCACCCTCGATGCCACCCCTGCCAGCTACCAGTGGGTCTACACCGCCATAACACGCGCCGGCGAGCGGCTCTTCCTCACCGACGACTTCTTCATCAAGTAAGGGGAGATGAAGAAAAGCCCAAAAAGCGCAAAAATATAAGGTAGGGATACAGGGGTGACGCATTTCAGCTTTCAGGTAATCATATACCCAGGGGGCTTATCCGTGAGGCACCCGAAGGGTGCTCGCTCCATGAGAATGTTGCACGAAGTGCCATTCTCGCACATTTGTTTCAAATGTGCTGAGACTTTGCACGAAGGATGAGATGCAAGGCGCTGAGGATGAGACCGAAAGGAGCGTACTCACGTACGTGACCGAGACCGAATTCCGAAAGCAACGCAGCAGATCGCCTTCGTGCAACAGTCTCTCCACAGGCATCGGTCATCCGCAAAGCGGTGACCGATGTACAGAGGCCCACCCCTACCCCCTCGCCCCCTTGTGGGTCGCCGAGCAGAGTCCCCAGCGACCTCGCAAGGGTGGCGCACTCCTCGGAGAAGCTTGATAGTGCGACACCCTGGCGGGGTCGCGAGATTTCTTGCGATGCCCTGCCCACGGGTCTTCGGGGCTACGCCCCTCGACCTCGTGGCTAAGAAACGGGCACCCGCAAGGGGTGTTCGTTCCCCACTCTTCACGATGAGATGAGTGGCTTCTGTGCCACCCAAGTGCGTCACACCCATTAAAGCAAGGGATGCACACGCATCCAAGACTCCATCTTCCTCGCCGACCTCTCCCGGGCGACCTACGAGGAGATCAAGAGAGACCTCGCTGAGGTGCAGTCGCTCTACGACAATCACGACAGCATCATCGTCTGTCCCATCTCCACGGACCAGCTCCACGCCATGCACGTCATCGGGGAGCAAGTGGATGTCGACATCATCACCCACAAGCGCAATACGCTCTTCTACTGATGCTTACAGGCAGTTCTCCAAGGAAAACGAGGAAGAAAAATGACCAAAAACCCAAAAATTGTAAGGTAGAGATTGCACGTTGTACAATCAATTCAAAAAACCTTTGTATATTTGCACTCAGAGGTACATGTTTTCCCTCAAAATTTTAGGGTTCTGCGGTTTTTTTGGTCGTAAAGGGCTCACATACAGATCTTCACAGATTTGACCCTCGCAGACCATATTCCATTAAAACAAGGATTAAGACCAATCCAGGAGTGTTACATCCCAGATGTCTATTATCTCGCAGACCATATTCCATTAAAACAAGGAT
>NZ_KV793797.1:10365-13491 GCF_001808555.1 Porphyromonas sp. HMSC065F10 | reverse complement strand
ACCATATTCCATTAAAACAAGGATTAAGACCCGACAGGATGGGTTCGTTAGAGAGCGTCTGTGAGACTCGCAGACCATATTCCATTAAAACAAGGATTAAGACCCAATCGATCTTGTTACAACGCATAATTCGATGCGAACTCGCAGACCATATTCCATTAAAACAAGGATTAAGACCGGACGGCTGTTTGTCTACCGAGTGGTGAGCCAAACGCTCGCAGACCATATTCCATTAAAACAAGGATTAAGACAGCTCTTTAGGTAACACTTCATCTTTGAAGATTGCTCGCAGACCATATTCCATTAAAACAAGGATTAAGACCTACCACCTTCCAGTGATAGAGCGTGACCACCTCCTCACGGCTCGCAGACCATATTCCATTAAAACAAGGATTAAGACAGGAAATTGTATCCAGTAGTTCCTCCAATGGAATGCTCGCAGACCATATTCCATTAAAACAAGGATTAAGACGGTAGAGTGGTAGAACCTTCGGGTAATCTACCTCCCTCGCAGACCATATTCCATTAAAACAAGGATTAGGACTCACCTCTGCTTCTTCCTGATATTCGTTTAGCTCGCAGACTCGCAGACCATACTCCATTAAAACAAGGATTTCGGGGGCAGGTCGTCCGACCCGTCCGACTCGTCCCGCAAAAACAGGGCGTCACCTAATACCGGTAAAAAGAATTCTCTAATACCGATATTAGTGATCTCTAATACCGATATTAGAGAAATCTAATATCGGTATTAGATTTCGCCCCTATCCGCCAAGGGCAAAAGCCCTCAGCGAGAGCCTTCTGCGGGAGAGCGCTTCGAGGGGGACTATTAGACCGGAGTTGCACCCCTTGCGGGTGCCCGCTTCTTAGTCACAGGTCGAGGGGCGTCGCCCCGATGACCCGTGGAGAGGGCATCGTATACGACCTCGACCCTGCCAGGGTGTCGCACTATCAAGCCTCTCCGGGGAGTGTGACACCCTGGCGGGGTCTGTCTGGAAAGGGAATATCTGCTCGGCGACCCGCAAGGGGTCGAGGAGGAGGGGCGGGTCTTGGCACATCGGTCACTCCTTCGCGGATGACCGATGCCTATGGAGCGAGCACCCTTCGGGAGACCTTTGCATAATACCCCATCTGTGGCGTCACATTCGAGATTCGGGCTTGGTTATGTGCGTAAGCACACTCCCCTCGCCCTCACTCTCAGTTCCTTGCATCTGTGGCATTCTGCAAAGTCTCCTGCCGAAAAAGCGCTGCTTTTTCGGCGAAAGACCATTTTGCAAAGGTCTTTTCGGGTGCCTCTCGGATGAGCCCCGCCTGGTATATGATTAGAGACTTTGCACGAAGGATGAGATGCAAGGCGCTGAGGATGAGACCGAAAGGAGCGTACTCACGTACGTGACCGAGACCGAATTCCGAAAGCAACGCAGCAGATCGCCTTCGTGCAACAGTCTCATGTGAGGCGGTCGATCTCATCGAGCAGATTGCACTCCCTGATGGTAGAGACCAAATCACCCTCGGTAAAGGGATGGTATGGTCTTCATAAGCGCTTGGATCTGTTTTAATAGCTCCTTCCTTATGCTCTCTTCTTGGATGATCCCTAAAGCTGCCAGACCTCTATCTAAAATAGGAAACACAATCCTTGGGTTCTGTAATTGAGCGTTTCGGGATGTCTCTATCATCTCGCTTGGCTTCTCATTGATTGACCATTGCCCATTTACTCTTTTGTAATCAGCAATTAGGTCGATGCCAAAAATAGAATATAGGCGTATCCTGTCGATGTCCTTGTCCTCATACGCATCGTCCAAAGTCTTTGGTATGCCTATGCAAGCTTGGCGGTGACTCTCAAAGTCCGCCAACCTGCCATTGCCTATAGACTGCACCTCACCTGCAAATCTTGAGAAGAGATTGATAGCCGTAAGTTCATAAGGGGCGGAGATGCATAATAGTTCAACCTTGTAACCTGAGGATTTGAACTTTTTTGCAGTGTTTGCGATCACCTCCGAGCGCCTCATTGTCCCTTCTATGGAAACGGACAATCGACGTTTGATCGCTTCTGCAATCAGTCCTTCTGTGAATACGTTAGAAAAAATTCAAGTCTCAGAAGAGAATGTGAGAGGATCCTTTCTCAGTTCATTGTATTGCGGATGGCATACTCTATAATTGTCGCCATTGATGACAATGTCTATTGCATCTTGGTACTCCTCTTCGATAATTTTGTTGAGGCTACTCTTGCCCGCAGATGGTTGTCCTCCCAATATTATGCGATAGGTTGATTTCGGGAGGTGTGACTATCAATGTGTAAGTCCTTTTTCTCCTCAAAAATTCGGACTACCTCATTCCTGTTCATTGTATCTTTTCAAAATAGGGCTATATAGCCGAAGTACCTTGTCTTGTACGCTTTGTGCAATCTCATCATCGCCCAAGACGGCATTTGCTTCAAATGCGAGAAGTCTTTGTTGTTTCATAAGCTCCTGCCTCCTATCATCGTCCGTGACGGATGAGAGGTTCCTTATTATGTAACCTCGGAGCTCATTGATAGCACTAGACATCACTTCTTTCTTAGTAAACATCCTGACCTGCTCTAATTGTCTGTCTGTCATAATAATTGCCTTGAGCCTAAGTGTTATAGTCTACGCAAATGTACGCATTTTTGTGTCTCGCAGACCATATTCCATCAGGGGTGACAGGGGTGACGCATTTGAGCGTTAGGGTAATCATATACCAAGTGGGGCTTATCGGGGAGGCACCCGAAGGGTGCTCGCTCCAAAGGCATCGGTCATCCGCGAAGCGGTGACCGATGTGCCGAGACCTGCCCCTACCCCCTCGACCCCTTGTGGGTCGCCGAGCAGAAATCCCCCCCCTCCAAGCGACCCCGCCGGAGTATCGCACTTATCGGAATAGGCTACCGGTGCGACGCCCTAGCGGGGTCGTGATCGCTTGCGATGCCTGATCCACGGGTCATCGGGGCTACGCCCCTCGACCTGTGGCTACGAAGCGGGCACCCGCAAGGGGTGCTTCGCCGCCCACTCCTCACAATGAGTTGAGTGGATTTCGTAGCGCCCAAATGCGTCAACCCTGCATCAGCAGGTTGTTGAGCCTTCTATTGATATTGAAGTTGTAGGATATTTGGGA
>NZ_KV793797.1:3809-10265 GCF_001808555.1 Porphyromonas sp. HMSC065F10 | reverse complement strand
ACGTCCTCAATGCAGGATCCCCCGCAGAGGACGCTGTACATAAGTGCACCTAGGATGTCCGAGTGGCGGTAAACGACCCCTTGGCGCTCACGAGACCCCAGGACGCTATCAAGCGACTTTGCGAGGGACGCGAAGAGCGGATCAGAGAAGAAGAAATTCAATCCCCAAACGATTGTATGGGATATCCACTTTTTACTCGTATATTTGCTATGTAACCCATAAGTGTATCAGTGTTTTATGGTATATAAAGATACACAAATTACACCTAAGGGGCAATGAATTCAGCGGAATTCTTTGCCCCTTTTTTCAGCACCTCCTTTTTCTTGCGGAATTAAGGCGACATACTCTTCTTGATAATGCGGAATAAACGTTGTAATTTTACCGCAAAATATGCGGGGTTAATAACATAATAATGCCGCAAGACACTATTAAACTTCAATCAGGTATGTATATTCATGAGCATCCTTCATGGCCCAAATTTCGTTGGGATTCAGATAAAATCATTGTTTTGCTGGAGGCTGTAGGCCGTCTGCAAGGACTTCTTTTTGGCCGTCTAAGTAATCTTGGGTTTGAAGACAAGTTGCAGGCTATGGCTGATAACATGACTCGCGATGTTGTCTATTCGTCAGAGATTGAGGGTATTCAGCTTAATGCAGATGAGGTACGAAGCAGCATTGCAAGGCGTTTAGGTATAGATAGTATGAAAGACTTGGCAACTTCTTCCCACTACGTCGATGCTGTTGTTGCAGTGTCTATTGATGCATGCGAGCATGCCAAGGATCAGCTTACTGATGAGAAGCTATTTGGTTGGCAGTCTGCATTCTTCCCTACGGGATTCAGCCAGGGTGCAAGTATCGAAGTAGGAAAATATCGCACTCATGAGGAACATATTGTGTCTGGATTAATGGATAGAGAGAAGGTGCATTATGTCGCACCTTCGCCAGAGCGGGTACCTTCTGAAATGAAACAGTTCCTTGATTGGTTTAACTCCGATTCCGGACTCCCTTATGCAGTGGCCTCTGCTATTGCTCACTTTTGGTTTGTGTCTATCCACCCCTTCGAGGATGGGAATGGTCGTTTGTCTCGCATTCTCGGAGATGTTCTTCTGGCACGTGGTGACAACAGCACCCTCAGATTTTATAATATGTCATCCGAAATCAATCGTGACAAAAAGCACTATTATGACATATTGGAGCGAACCCAGCATGGGGATGGGGATATAACAGAGTGGCTAGTTTGGTATCTGCAGACCTTGAAGACAGCTCTGGAGGATGCCAACAGAATCGTGAGCCGCACGCTCAACAAGAGCATGTTTTGGCAAAGAGTGGCAGGTGTGCCTATGACTGAACGTCAGACGAAGACTCTGAATCTGTTCCTTGACGGCTATGAGTCAAAAATCACAACCAAGCAGTGGGCCACACTGAATAAGTGTTCGGTCGATACAGCTGGCCGTGACATACAAGACCTTTTAACGAAAGGTATCCTTACGATGGAAATACCAGGAGCAAAGCGTCCGAGTTACGCCATTCGCTATCGTGGTGCAGCAGAGCTCCCTGCTGATCTCGTTGAGAATGCCAAGATAGAGCATAATGAGGTGAGTGACAACTATTACCTGATATCCTCCTTTAATGGTTCACCCGTTAAGGAATGGGTTCTGCCCTTGGATGCAGAAAGATTACTTCGTAACGACACAACAATAGAAATCCTCATTGACAAGTATTGCGCTTATCTGATAGCTGAATAGGGATGACTTCACCTCAACTCTCCACTTCGTATATATAGGTTGAAGACCTTTGCAAAATGGTCTTTCGCTGAAAAAGCACCGCTTTTTCGGCAGGGACTTTGCAGAATGCCCCAGATGCAAGGGACTGAGAGTGAGGGCGAAGGGAGTGTGCTTACGCACATGACCAAGCCCGAATCTCGAATGTGACGCCGCAGATGGGGTATTATGCAAAGGTCTCAGGTTGATGTTACTGAACTCACATAGATCTTTTTTATTGGCAAAAACTCTTAGCAAGCAACTGTTTCAAAGTCAGTAAAATGTATCATCCAAAGTAGCAAGATGCCGACTTCGAAACAGTGAAGTACAGTTGGGAATTAAGGTAAGGCAAGGATTTGGGATCGGGGGCAGATCGTCCGACTTGTCCGATCCGTCGGGATCCATCCCGCCGGGGGGATGAGATCGCTGACTCCGGTTTCCGATCCATCCACGACACTCCCGGGTGACCCGTTTGTCATCCGGGGGTGGTGCTTTTTGTGCAAATTGCAGTTTTTACGATAAAAAGGGGGCGAATTAGGGCTCTTTTGGTGGCAAAAATTTGTATTTATTGGCAAGAGTGGCTAATATTACAGACGCAAAGGAGTGAAACGACAGAGCAGAGTACCAATATGACCGACAAGAAGCCTACCACCATACAGCCTGCATCGTCAGGCGAGGCAACCCTCGTGCGGGGAAATATCTTCCATCGCTGGTGGGTGATCGTGCGTGACGGCTTCCGGGGCATGACCTGGGGCAAGCCGCTGATCTGGCTGATCCTGATCAAGCTCTTCATCATGTTTGCGATCCTGCGCGCCTTCTTCTTCCCCGACTTCCTTGCCTCCAAGGGCGACACAGAGGAGGAGCAGCAGGACTATATCGTCGAGCAATTTGTCGAGCGATCTACCCCGTAGACCACTCGAGCAGCAGTTATATAAAAAATTCACAAAACCTCATCTACATTATCTTATGTTACTCAGTTCACTTGTTGACTGGTCGCGGATCATGTTTGCCATGACGGCGATGTACCACTGGCTCTTTGTCCCGCTGACGCTGGGTATGGGCTTGGTGATGGCGATCGCTGAGTCGAAGTATCTCCGGACGAAGGAGGACTTCTGGCGCGAGACGGCCAAGTTTTGGCAAAAGATCTTCGGGATCAACTTTGCCATCGGTGTCGCCACCGGTCTGATCCTCGAGTTTGAGTTCGGTACCAATTGGTCCAATTACTCCCACTTCGTCGGCGACATCTTCGGTGCACCGCTGGCTATCGAGGGCATCTTAGCCTTCTTCCTGGAGGCGACCTTCTTCGTGGTGATGTTCTTCGGCTGGGGCAAGGTCTCCGACCGCTTCCACCACTTCGCTACCTGGATGACGATCCTCGGTGCCACCATCTCCGCATGGTGGATCCTCGTCGCCAATGGCTGGATGCAGAATCCTGCCGGCATGCACTTCAATCCCGACACCGTCCGCAATGAGATGATCGACTTTGCCGCCGTGGCGCTCAATCCTATGGCTGTGGCAAAGTTTTTCCACTCCGTCATCTCCAGCTGGCTCCTCGGGGCGATCGTCGCCATGGGTATCTGTGGCTACTATCTGCTGAAGGATAAGCGCAATCGCTTTGCGCTCGAGAGCATCAAGCTCGCCTCCACCCTCGGCATCGTCGCCTCTGTGCTCACCATCGCCACCGGTCACCTCTCCGCCAATCAGGTGGCTGAGTACCAGCCGATGAAGCTCGCCGCCATGGAGAACCTCCAGCGCGGTCAGCAGGGTGCACCGCTCTCCATCATCGGTATGCCCAATAAGGATGCCCACCCCGTGCTGGCTCCGGAAGAGGACGCCTGGAACTTCAATCTCGAGCTGCCCAATGTGCTGAGCTTCCTTGCCTTCAATGACTTCAATGCCTATGTCCCCGGTATGCGCGACATCATCGAGGGAGGCTACACGAAGCGTGACGGCACCATCGCCATGTCCGTCGATGACCGCATCGCCTCCGGTAAGGTGGCGATCCAGGCTCTCGCTGACTACAAGGCGGCGAAGAAAGCGGGCGACGAGGCTGCTGCTGCCGGCTACCGTCAGGTGCTGGACGACAACTTCGCCAACTTCGGCTACGGCTTCATCGAGAATAAGGCCGACCTGGTGCCCAATGTCAGCATGCTCTACTACACCTTCCGCATCATGGTCTACCTCTCCGTCTTCTTCCTCCTCGTCACGATCCTCGGATACATCTTCGCCAAGCGGACGATCACCAAGCCGGCGGAGCACGACATGAGGCGCCAGGGATGGTTCTCCTGGGTGATGCTCATCAGCATCCCGCTCGTCTACATCTGCTCTCAGTGCGGCTGGATCGTCGCTGAGGTAGGTCGTCAGCCCTGGGCGATCCAGGAGGTGCTCCCGGTGGGAGCCGCCATCTCGGATCTCAATGCCGGCAGCGTGCAGGTGACCTTCTGGATCTTTGTCTGCTTCTTCACTGCCATGCTGATCGCTGACATCTGCATCATGGTCCATGCAGTCAAGAAGGGCCCCCGGACCGATGAGGAGCTGCCCGCAGCCCCTGAGCGCTAATGTATCACCACAGATAGATAAGAGACACTACTTACTATGGCATCATACGATTTCTTACAGAACTATTGGTGGTTTATCATCTCGCTCCTCGCCGGGCTGCTGGTCTTCCTGATGTTTGTCCAGGGCGGACAGTCACTCATCTTCAGCCTCGGTAAGGACCCGAAGAACCGCCGCATGCTGGTCAACTCAACCGGCCGCAAGTGGGACCTCACCTTCACCACCCTTGTCACCTTCGGTGGCGCCTTCTTCGCCTCCTTCCCCCTCTTCTACTCCACCTCCTTCCCCGGTGCGTACTGGGTATGGATGCTGATCCTGCTCCTCTTCGTGATGCAGGCGGTCTCCTACGAGTATCAGCATAAGCAGGGAAATGTGTGGGGGTCAAAGACCTACCAGGTGGCTCTGCTCCTCAATGGCATCCTCGCCCCGATCCTGATCGGTACGGCGGTGGCCACCTTCTTCACCGGAGCCAACTTCAGCGTCAATGCTGAGGCACTCACCAACCTCGGCGGTGGCAGCCAAAGCGTCTCCACCTGGCTCCCGTACGATGTACCCGGCGTTGGTCCCGTACAGCTGCGTGGCCTCGAGGCGGTGCTCAATCCGATGAACCTTGTCTTCGGTCTCGCCGTCTTCTTCCTCACCCGTGTCACCGCACTCCTCTACTTCATCAATAACATCACCGACCCTGAGGTGAGCCGTGTCGCCCGGAAGCGTGTCCCCGCCAATGCGATCTGCTTCCTCGTCACCTTCCTCGCCTTCCTCATCTACGCTCTCCTCGGCAAGGGCTTTGCCGTCGATCCGCAGACGTCGGAGGTCTATATGGAGCCGTATAAGTACTGGCACAACCTGATCCAGCAGCCCGCCCTCCTCGTCGCCCTCCTCATCGGCGTCGTCCTGGTGCTCTACGGCATCGGCGTGACGGTCTTCAAGAAAGACTCCACCAAGGGCATCTGGTACCATGGCATCGGTGTCGTAGTGACGGTGACGGTGCTCTTCCTCCTCGCCGGGTGGAATAACACCTCCTACTACCCCTCCTTCGGAGACCTGCAGAGCTCGCTGACGATCCGCAACTCCTCCTCCTCGCAGTACACCCTCAATACGATGATGTACGTCTCCTTCCTGATCCCCTTTGTCCTCGGCTACATCATCTACGTATGGCGCAAGATGGACTTCCACAAGATCAATGAGTCGGAGATGGCGAAGGACGAGAAATACTGATCCCGCGACCTCACGATAAATATATAGAGAGAGGGTGCAGCCTGACGATCAGGCTGCACCCTCTCTCTATATGCCTCCCTGTGAAGAGTTGGGGGGACGAAGCACCCTACAGGGATCGTCTGGCGGGAGGCCCTTATAGAGACCTTTGCATAATACCCCATCTGCGGCGTCACTTTCGAGATTCGGGCTTAGTCATGTGCGTAAGCACACTCTCCTCGCCCTCACTCTCAGTTCCTTGCATCTGAGGTATTCTGCAAACTTCCTGCCGAAAAAGCGCTGCTTTTTCGGCGAAAGACCATTTTGCAAAGGTCTTTTATAGGCGAATACCAGGTGACTGTTGCGCTGTCCGACTCGTCCGATATGACAGTGCGCTCGGTTGCGTGGCACCCCTTGCGGGTGCCCGCTTCTTAGCCTCGGGTCGAGGGGCGTAGCCCCGATGACCCGTGGATCAGGCATCGCAAGCGATCACGACCCCGCCAGGGCGTCGCACCGGCAGCCTAATCTCCTGAGTGCGACACCTCGGTGGGGTTGCCGGAAAGGGGGATTTCTGCTCGGCGACCCACAAGGGGTCGAGGGAGTAGGGACAGGTCTCAACACATCGGTCACTCCTTCGCGGATGACCGATGCCTATGGAGCGAGCACCCTTCGGGTGCCTCAGGGATGAGCCCCCCTTGTTATATGCATTACACTAACGCTCTAAGGCATTCAACTCAATGATAATCGTGGGGAGCAAAGCACCCCTTGCGGGTGCCCGCTTCTTAGCCTCGGGTCGAGGGGCGTAACCCCGATGACCCGTGGATCAGCCATTACAATCGATCACGACCCCGCAAGGGCGTCGCACCGGCAGCCTAATCTCCTAAGTGCGACACCCTATCGGGGTCGTAGGGGTTAAGGGGATCCGTTGGTAACCCGGAGTCTTCGGG
>NZ_KV793797.1:0-3709 GCF_001808555.1 Porphyromonas sp. HMSC065F10 | reverse complement strand
GATCCCTCCGGGGCTGCGCCCCTGCGGGATCAGCAGGCGAGATGACACCCCACCAAGGGTGCTTTCTTCTTAGTTGTAGTGCTCAAAGGTGTCACCAATCGATGCGATGCGCGCACGGCTTAGGGATTGAGTGACAAAAAGGCTACATTTGTAGAGAGTATAACCAGTACCGTAGTATAATGAAGCGGCTTTTTGACTTTGTCGTCGTCGGCGGCGGCCTCGCAGGCCTATACTCTGCCTACCATCTCTCCCGACGCGGCTCCGTAGCCTTGATCGCTCAGGGAGCGGTCGAGGACAGCAATTCGTACCACGCTCAGGGCGGCATAGCCGCTGTCAGTGCGCCGGGCGACACCACCGATGAGCACTATGACGACACCATCGTTGCCGGTGTCTACCTCAACGACCCCGATGCCGTCCGCGTCCTCACGGAGGAGGCACCGGCACGGATAAGCGAGGTGGTCGGCATGGGGATGACCTTTGACAAGACTCCCGATGGACAGACCGCTCTCGGACTGGAGGGCGGGCATCACCACCACCGGATCCTCCATGCCGGGGGAGACGACACCGGGCATCGGATCTCTGACTTCATGATCCGCCAGGTGAGGGCGCAGGAGGCGATCACCCTCTTTGAGCACCACGAGGCGCTGGAGCTGATCGTCCGTGGGGGACGCTGCCGTGGCATCCTCGTGTACGACAAGGAGGCACACCGCATCGAGCCCTTCCTCGCCGGTAGCGTCATCCTCGCCACGGGAGGTTGCGGGGCACTCTTCAGCCCCACGACCAATCCTCCCACCGCCCTCGGGGACGGCTGCGCACTCGCTCATGAGGGCGGTGCGGAGCTGCGAGATATGGAGTTTATCCAGTTTCACCCCACGGGACTATACACGGAGACGGACCACGCCTTCCTCATCAGCGAGGCGGTCCGCGGGGAGGGAGCGATCCTCCTTAATGATCACGACGAGCCCTTCATGAAAGGGCGTCACCCCCTGGCCGACCTCGCACCGAGGGACGTGGTGGCGAGGGAGATCTTCCGCGAGATGAAGAAGAGCGGTGCCTCGCACGTCCGCCTCTCACTGAGCCACCTGGACCCGGAGCGCATCCGCCACCGCTTCCCCACCATCACCGCCTACCTCGACTCCCTCGGCATTGACATCACCCGAGAGATCCCCGTGGCGCCTGCCGCCCACTACACCGTGGGCGGGATAGCGACCGACCTAGAGGGACACACCTCCCTCCCCGGGCTCTACGCCGTCGGAGAGGCAGCGAGCACCGGCGTCATGGGCGCCAATCGCCTCGCCTCCAACTCCCTCATCGAGTGCCTCGTCTACGGCAAGCGCGTGGCGGAGAGGGCCGAGGGCGATCCCGTCGACCTCACCGACCTGCCGGAGGAGAGCGTGCCGAGCCTCGGCCGGGAGCAGTCGGAGGAGTGGTACCGGAGGGAGGGAAAGCCGATCGAGGAGAAGTGCGCCCGACTGATGACCGCCTACTGTGGCATCATCCGTCGCGGGGACGAGCTCCGGCGACTGATCGTGCAGCTAGGCACCGAGGAGGAGCGCGTGCGGCCGCTGAGCCGGGACAACGTCTACGCCCTGATGACCCTCCGGAGGCTCCACCTCTCCACGCTGATCGCCCGCTCCGCCCTCTCCCGAGAGGAGTCGCGCGGCTGCCACTATAGGGAGGACTTCACTGCGACAAAGCCGCAGGGCAGCGTCTTCCACACGCTCATCGACCGGGACGACACCATTCGCCAAGAGCCGGTCGCTGAGGAGTAAGAGCGAGTCATTTTTTCATCACCATACTTTAGCACAATCATGCATACATACGACATAGAGGAGGAGAACTTAGATCGTCTCATCGACCTCGCCCTGGACGAGGATGGGGTCTCGCACGACCTCGCCACCCTCTCAATCATCCCGAGGGAGGAGCTCCAGACCGCCTTCATCACCGCCAAGGCGGACGGCATCATCTCCGGCATCGAGGTGGCCCACCGACTGATAGAGGCGGTAGCCGACATCGACGAGGAGGTGGACTATGAGCCACTCGTCGCCGATGGAGACCACATCACCAAGGGGCAGGACCTGATCCGGATCCGCTGCACCTACCGCACGCTCCTCGGGGCGGAGCGGACGATGCTCAATTTCCTCCAGCGCATGAGCGGCATCGCCACGGCGACAGCACAGCTCGTCAAGCTCTGCGAGGGCACCGGGGCGCACGTCCTCGACACGCGCAAGACGCTGCCGGGGCACCGACTGACGGATAAGATGGCGGTACGCCACGGCGGAGGGTACAACCACCGCCTCGGGCTCAGCGACATGTGCCTCCTGAAGGACAATCACATCAAGCTCGCCGGCAGCATCACCGCCGCCGTAGAGTCAGCGCAGCGCTCCCTCCCGCTCTCCATCAAGATCGAGGTGGAGACGGAGACCCTCGAGCAGGTGGAGGAGGCGGCACGGGTCGGTGCTGACATCATTATGCTGGATAATATGTCCACCGAGATGATGACTAAGGCGGTTCGTCTCATTGATGGCCGGGCAAAGACCGAGGCCTCCGGCAACGTCTCCGCCGAGACCATCCGCGCCATCGCCGAGTGTGGCGTCGACTACATCAGCGTCGGCGCCCTGACCCACTCCGTGAGGGCGCTCGACATCAGTATGAACTTTGGACACAAGGAAAAGGGAACCTCAGACAGGAAATGATGACTCAGGAACAGCTCTACAGCGAGATCAAGCGACTTAAGGAGGAGAGAAATGCGGTGATCCTGTCGCACTTCTACCAGACGGCAGAGGTGCAGCGAGCCGCTGACCTGCTCGGCGACTCCCTCCAGCTCTCTCAGGAGGCGGGGCGGACCGATGCGGAGGTGATCGTCTTCTGCGGAGTAAAGTTTATGGCCGAGACCGCCTCGATCATCTCGCCGGAGAAGAGAGTACTCCTCCCCGTCCGATACGCCGGCTGCACCCTCGCCTCAGCGATCAAGGGCTCCGACCTGAGGGCGTGGAAGGAGCAGCACCCTGACGGCATCGTCGTCAGCTACGTCAATACCACCGCCGACGTCAAGGCTGAGACCGACTACTGCGTCACCTCCTCCAATGCCCTCGACATCGTCCGCAAGCTCCCTAAGGACTGCCCGATGCTCTTCTGCCCCGACCGCAACTTAGGCAACTATATCCGCTCCAAGACTGGGCGCGAGATGGACATTTGGGACGGCTGCTGCGTGGTCCACGAGGTGGTCAATCGCATCGCTGTCGAGCGTTTCCTCACAGAGTACCCCGATGCCGAGCTACTGATCCACCCCGAGTCCCCCGTCGCCCGAGAGAGGGACTATCAGGACAATCCGCGGATCCTCTTTGGGTCCACAGCAGCGATCCTCAAGCGTCCCGCTGCCTTTGCCGAGCCGCATACCTTCTGCATCGGGACCGAGATCGGCATCATGACGGAGCTGGAGCGGCGCTATCCGCAGCACACCTTCGTCAGCATGATCCCCGAGAAGCACTGCCGCACGATGAAGCTCATCAGCCTCGAGGACGTGTACGAGAGTCTCCTCCACGACCAGTATGAGGTGAAGGTGCCCGATGATGTCCGCGAGCGGGCAATCGTCCCGATCCGCCGTATGCTCGAGATGAGCAAGTAGGGGTGACGCATTTAATCTTTACATAAGTCATCCAACTCATCGTGAAGAGGGGGTACGAAGCACCCCGACAGGGGTGCCCGT
>NZ_KV793796.1 GCF_001808555.1 Porphyromonas sp. HMSC065F10 | reverse complement strand
GTCTCAAGGCCAAGCCCGGCAGCAAGGCCATCATGATGAATATAAAAATTCTGGAGAAGCAATTGGCCTACATCAAAGAGCAGATCAACAAGGTAGACCGACAAATGTACATCCTCATAAGGTCTGAAAAGAAGCTCTCCAGGATCTATGATATCATCGTCAGCATCAAAGGTGTGGGACCGGTAACTGCTATCGCTTTGATTGTCCTCACGAGTGGCTTTACGACATTCTTCTCCAAGAGGTCTCTAGCCTGTTTCCTCGGGATAGCCCCCTTCAGAAGCGAGTCCGGCACGTC
>NZ_KV793795.1 GCF_001808555.1 Porphyromonas sp. HMSC065F10 | reverse complement strand
CTGGGGCTTCGCCCCTGCGGGATCGGCATGCGGGAGCATATCGCTGAGGATGACGCACTTGAGCAACACAGAAGCCAATTAAAAGCGTCATCCTCGAGGGTGAAAATGGCCCAAAACCCCAAAATTGTAAGGTGGAGATGACACGTTGTACAATCAATTCAAAAAACCTTTGTATATTTGCACTCAGAGGTACATGTTTTCCCTCAAAATTTTAGGGTTCTGCGGTTTTTTTGGTCGTAAAGGGCTCACATACAGATCTTCACAGATTTGACCCTCGCAGACCATATTCCATTAAAACAAGGATTTATATCGGTTGGGGGGGGGGCATCCGACCCGTCCGGTCTGTCCCGCAGGCCACAACATCGCCCATATCCGCATAGGGCAACCCCCTTGTGGGTCGCAGACGGAGCTATGTGCATCCGGTGCGACCCGTAAGGAGTCGAGGTCAGGATGTTGATCTGTCCACAGGTCGAGGGGCGCAGCCCCGAAGACCC
>NZ_KV793794.1 GCF_001808555.1 Porphyromonas sp. HMSC065F10 | reverse complement strand
TTTTTTTTAGATCAATGTGATACTTGGAGGACAGGTAGTCCAAGGATGCTTTTTTGATCTCGTACTTGATTTGTGCCTCTCGAAGTCTTACCTTAAGCTCCTCACACTCACGCTCTTTCTCGATAAGCTTACGCTCGATGTCGCTGATATTCTTACTCATAACCTGCTCTCTGATTTGTTTTGGGGTTGTGATCCCAAAGGTACTTATCCAGCGGGATATGGTTGTAATCGGCACATCGTGACGCTTACTTAGTGATGCAAGTGTCTCGCCCGTACATACCATTTCGCGCAAGACTTTTAATTTAAACTTGTCGTCGTAGCTCTTCTGCGTCCGACCCGTTTTTTGGCTCTTCCGAGAGGTTTCTCCCGACTTTTTCGCTTCTTTCTTGGTGTTCATTTTTTCTCCTCTATGTGTGTACTTTTCTAGGACACCACA
>NZ_KV793793.1:33370-33710 GCF_001808555.1 Porphyromonas sp. HMSC065F10 | reverse complement strand
AGGCGATCTGCTGCGTTGCTTTCGGAATTCGGCCTCTGTCACGTACGTGGGTACGCTCCTTTCGGCCTTATCCTCAGCGCCTTGCATCTCATCCTTCGTGCAAAGTCTCAGCACATTTGAAACAAATGTGCGAGAATGGCACTTCGTGCAACATTCTCCTCTATGGGAGGAAAAAGGGGTATGTCACAACCGAAAGTCGATAGATAAAGAGCACCGACCTCCTCAAGCTGATGACCCCTGAGGGCAAAAAAAGAGGGTGCGCCATCCGTATGGGATGGCGCACCCTCTTCTCATATGGTGGTAGCGGATTACTTGAGACTGTTGCACGAAGGCGATCTGC
>NZ_KV793793.1:10971-33270 GCF_001808555.1 Porphyromonas sp. HMSC065F10 | reverse complement strand
TGCGAGAATGGCACTTCGTGCAACATTCTCTACTTGGCGTAGGAGACGACGCGGCGCTCTCGGATGACGGTGATCTTGACCTGACCGGGGTAGGTGAGCTCGTCCTGCACTCGCTCGGCGATCGCATTAGAGAGCTCGACGGTGCCGGCATCATCGACCTTGTCGGCCCCGACGACGACGCGGAGCTCGCGACCTGCCTGGATGGCGTAGGTCTTGATCACTCCGGGGTAGGAGAGGGCGAGGTCCTCAAGTGCCTTAAGTCGCTTGATGTACGCCTCTGCTATCTCGCGCCGTGCTCCGGGTCGTGCGCCACTGATGGCATCGCAGACCTGGATGATGGGGGCGATGAGGGTGCTCATCTCGATCTCATCGTGGTGGGAGCCGACGGCATTGCAGATGTCCGGCTTCTCCTTGTACTTCTCGCAGAGCTTCATACCGAGGAGGGCGTGGGGCATCTGTGGCTCCTCGTCTGCCACCTTGCCGATGTCGTGGAGGAGTCCGGCACGGCGCGCCTTCTTGGCGTCCAGTCCGAGCTCAGAGGCCATAACGGCACAGAGGTTGGCGGTCTCGCGGCTGTGCTGAAGGAGGTTTTGCCCATAGCTGGAGCGGTACTTCATCTTGCCGACGAGTCGGATCAGCTCGGGGTGCATACCGTGGATGCCGAGGTCAATCACGGTTCGCTCACCGGTCTCCATGATCTCCTCCTCAAGCTGCTTCTCAGTCTTCTCGACCACCTCCTCGATGCGGGCGGGGTGGATGCGTCCGTCCTGCACCAGTTCGTGGAGGGACAGGCGTGCCAGCTCTCGGCGGACGGGGTCAAAGCAGGAGAGCAGGATCGCCTCAGGGGTGTCATCGACGATGATCTCGACACCGGTGGCAGCCTCGAGGGCGCGGATGTTGCGTCCCTCACGACCGATGATGCGCCCCTTGATGTCGTCGTTGTCGATGTGGAAGACGGTGACCGCATTCTCGATGGCGGTCTCGGTGGCGATGCGCTGGATGGTCTTGATGACGATCTTGCGCGCCTCGGCATTAGCCTTGAGCTTCGCATCATCGATGATCTCATTGGTCATGATGGCGGCGCTGGACTTGACCTCGCTCTTGAGGTGCTCCATCAGCTGCGCCTTGGCTTGCTCCTTGGTAAGACCGCTGGTCTCCTCGAGCTGCTCAAGCTGGCGGAGACGTAGCGCCTCGAGCTCGGCCTCCTTGGCCTTATTGAAGTCGATCTGCTTCTTGAGGTTGGCTCCCTCCTCCTCTATTGCCTGTGAGCGGCGGGACATATCGTCCTGGAGCTTGGTGAGCTGCTCTTCGCGCTTCTTGAGCTTGTCCTCGATGGACTGGAGTGAGGCTTGGCGAGCTTGTACTTCATCGGAGAGCTCAGCCCTGCGCTTCAGGAATTCCTCCTTGATCTTCAGGAGCTTGTCTCTCTCGAGCATCTCGGCGTCCTCTCTCGCCTTGGCCATGTACTCGTCTCGAGTGACCTTGGCCTGGTCGAGGTACTCCTGCCGAGCCTCTTTGGCTTTGGCGATCTCGTTTTCATAGAGCCTCTGGGCATGGCGCTCGTTCTGCTTATTGAGCAGAATCCAGCCCGATGCCAGTAGGACTATGGCGACGATGATCGCAATTATTATGGGACTCATATAGTGTTATGTCGTTATCTAAGTGTTGTCTCTGTGGGAGGACTGTGTGCTCAGACCATCAAGTGCCTGATCAAGGTCCCTTGAGAGCTTGGCGAGTCGCCCCTCGTAGTCGGCGTGCTCTTGCTGCTGCAGCAGGCGGTACTTGTCGCGACCGAGGTGGATGGCAGCATAGGTGAGTGCCTCGATGGTCGTGAGGTCGTACTGGGACCTGTACTCGTCAAGGAGGTGATTGAGCTCCTTGGCGGCTGCTCTCAGGGTGGCCTCCGCCTCCTCCTCGCGGGGGATGGTGACGGCCATCGGGACCTCCCCCACGCGGAGGTTGATCACGCGGGTGAGAGTGGGTACAGGCGTCTCTGCCTGCATATCCGGGGATCTGTCAGGCATGACGGCTGTGGAGCGTTGGGTGGTAGGTAGTGAGTACGGTGTCAGTCGGTATTACTTGACGTGGGTCTCTAAGAGGCGAAGTACATCGTCCACGGTCTCCACGAGATCATCGATCTCTGCGTAGAGACCCGCTGCAGACTTGTGTACGTCCGGGTCATCGGCTGAGATGGGCGCCGTGATGGCGAGCTTCTGCTCCAGTCCGTCGGCTCTTGTCGTCTCCTTAGCTAATAGACTACGGAGCTGACCATTCTGGTCTCTAAGCAACTCCACCTCCTGCCGAAGCGCTTGGTAGCGCTCTATGAGGTAAGACGTCCTTAGCTCTACTCGATGGAGGGCATCCCCCTCGTGGGACCGGTGATCGGTACTCTCTGACACGGGTGCGGCGTGAGAAATCAGCCCTCTCGTCCCTCTACCGTGACACTTCGGTCGATGCGGCGGATAAGCCCCTGCAGGGTGTTGCCCGGACCAAACTCGATGAAGCGATCCGCTCCGTCAGCGATCATGCGCTGTACCGTCTGCGACCAGAGTACAGGAGCGGTGAGCTGCTTGACTAAGTTGCCCTCGATCTCCTTGGGGTCGGTATGCGGCTTGGCGTCGACATTTTGGTAGATCGGGCAGCGAGGGGTCTGGATGTGCGTCTGGTGGATCGCCTGCTCCAGCTCCTGACGAGCCGGCTCCATCAGCGGGCTGTGGAATGCACCACTCACCTTCAGCGCAATGGCACGCTTGGCTCCGGCCTTCTTAGCCTCCTCAATGGCCTGATTGACTCCGTCGATGGAGCCGCTGATGACCACCTGCCCGGGGCTATTGTAATTGGCAGGTATGACCAGCTTGTCGAGGATGTTGGCGCAGATCTCCTCCACCTCGGCATCCGGGAGGCCGATGATGGCCGCCATCGTCGATGGAGCCTCAGCGCAGGCCTTCTGCATAGCCACGGCACGCATATGGACGAGTCGGACAGCGTCCTCAAAGGAGAGCGCCCCGGCGACGGCGAGGGCGGTAAACTCTCCAAGAGAGTGTCCGGCCACCATGTCGGGCTTCTCCTCAGAGCCGAGGACTGATGCGGAGATGTAGGAGTGGACGAAGACGGCAGGCTGAGTGACGGCGGTCTGCTTCAGCTCCTCCTCCGTGCCGTCAAAGATGATCTTACTCAGACCGAAGCCGAGGATCTCATCCGCACGATCAAAGAGGCGCATCGCCTCAGGATTATTATCATACATGGCCATGCCCATGCCTATGTGCTGGGATCCTTGGCCTGGAAAAACGTATGCTAGCATATGGTGTATGTATCGTTAAGAATAGGGTTCCTAAAAACTACTCCCACAAAGATAAGTAAAAGAGAGGAGTATCGGAAGACTTTTCTGTCGCTTATTTTCTGAGAAGACTCCCTCTCCAGACTCTATTTGACCGAGAGGAAGAGATAGGACTATCGGCTGAGAGGAATAGCCCAAAAAAAGGCTACGTCTCATGTGAGACGCAGCCCTGGATGACTTGGCGGAAGAGCCTCTGCTACCGACGTGACCGGTGGTAGAGGAAGTCAATGATCCCCTCGAGGACCTTCCCCGGTGCAAGACCAGCGGCACGGATCTGCTGGGGGATGAAGCTGGTGGCGGTCATCCCGGGCGTGGTATTGACCTCCAGCAGCACGGGCGTGCCGTCGCTCTCGATGAAGTAGTCGACCCGAATGATGCCGGCGGCCCGTAGGTGGCGGTAGATCCGGTGAGTCAGCTCCTTGACACGCGCTGTCGTCTCCTCAGGGAGGCGGGCGGGCGTGATCTCGTCCACGGCGCCATTGTACTTGGCATCGTAGTCGAAGAACTCACTCTTGGGCACCACCTCGGTGATCGGTAGGATGTGGATCCCCTCGGCGTCCTCATAGGCGCCACAGGTGATCTCGGTGCCGGTGATGAGGGACTGGATCATCACATCGCCGCTCTCGGCGAGTGCCTTATCTATCGCTGGCTGCAGCTGCTCTCGCTCCGTCACGTGCGTCGTGGCGATGCTGGAGCCTCCGTTATTGGGCTTCACGAAGCAGGGAAGCCCCGGCTCTCGGAGCAGGTCATCGATGTCGATCCGGTCGTACTTGGTGAGCCGAACTGCCGGGGCGATCTTGATCCCAAAGGTGGAGAGGTAGCGGGCGCAGACGTACTTGTCAAAGGTGAGCGCCCCGATCAGTGTCGGACAGCAGGAGTAGGGGATCTGCAGCATGTCGAGGTAGCCGGTCAGGTGCCCGTCCTCGCCCGGCGTGCCGTGGATGGTGATGTAGGCGAAGTCGAAGCGGATCTTGCGACCTGTCTCGGGGTGGACGAAGGAGAAGTCTTCCTTGTCGATCTCCGGTGTCTCCTCCAGCCCGAGCACCATCCAGTGATCACGCCGTATCAGTACCGGGTAGATCTCGTATGGGCTGTCGGAGAGAAACTTCATCAGCCCCTCCTGACTCGACAGGGAGACGGTATACTCGCCGCTATAGCCGCCGGCGATGAGCGCAATCTTTAGTTTTTCTTGATCCATGATGAGATGTGATCAGAGGTTCTCCACATTGCCGTCGTCGACGTACTTCCGCCACTTCTCGATGAGGGCGGTCATGTCGGGCGGTAGCGTGCTCGAGAAGTCCATCTGTCGCTTAAGTATGGGGTGAAAGAAGCCCAGCGTCTGCGCATGCAGTGCCTGCCTCGGGCAGATGGCGAAGGCGTTCTCCACAAATTTCTTGTAGCTGGCGAAGCGATTACCGCGGAGGATCCGGTCCCCGCCGTAGACGGCGTCATTGAAGAGCGGGTGCCCCTCGTGGGAGAGGTGGACGCGGATCTGGTGCGTGCGTCCCGTCTCGAGGCGGCAACGTACCTGGCTGAGGTAGCCGAGGTACTCCTCCGTGCTGTAGTGGGTCACGGCCGTCTTACCCACTTCGCCCTCGTAGGGAAAGGGTGCCATCCGCGTCCGGTCACGAGGATCGCGAGCAATGTTGCTCTTCAGCACGCCATCCGCCGGATCCATATGTCCCCAGATCACCGCCACATACTCGCGCCGAGTGGAGTGGTCAAAGAATTGCTTTCCGAGCGCACTCTTCACCTCCGCGGTCTTGGCGATCACAAGTAGTCCGCTGGTATCCTTGTCTATGCGGTGGACCAGCCCTATCGCCGGATCATTGACATCAAAGTTGGGGTCATGCCGCAGGTACCAGGCGAGCCCATTGAGGAGCGTCCCGTCCCAGTTGCCATGCCCCGGGTGGACCACCAGTCCGGCCGGCTTATTGACCACCAAGAGCCAGTCATCCTCGTAGACGATCTCGAGAGACATCTCTTGGGGAGTGATCTCGAGGGTCATCGGTGGGCGCTCGAGCCGCATAGAGACGCGGTCGAGAGGCTTGACCTTATAATTGGACTTTACCGGCTCGCCGTTGACGAAGATGAAGCCGGATGAGGCTGCCCGCTGGATGCGACTGCGGGAGATCTTCGGCATCATATTGACGAGAAAGCGGTCGACCCTCAGAGGCTCCTGCCCCTGATCTGCTGTGATGGCGTAGTGCTCGTAGAGCTGATCTACCTCCTCGTCCTCCTCGTCTACCGGCTCCGGCTCGGTCGGTAGGTCTCTCTCGGTCATTTACTGTGAAGCGTATGCGGTGTGACTGGACCTCTCTCAGCTCAGAGCTCCGGCAGATCCTCCCCGTCGGGCTCCTCAGCCTGTCCGATCCTCTGGAGTGCCTCAGCGACCTCGCGGTCCACAGCTGTGGTGTCGGCGTCGTAGAGGCTATCGAGAGAGGAGGTCGAGGTGATCGAGAGGACGAGAGGGGTATTGAATGGCAGCTTAGTGCCCGGCTGGATCACTTGACCGGTCTGACGATCGGACACCTCCACCGCGAGATCATTGTATCTCCCGGGGACCATCTTGATCGTCACATCGACAAAGCCTGCCGACCTGAGGGCAGCTTGGGCACGACGTCGCGAGGTGTCGTAGACAGCCGGCATCACCACCTGCTCCACGGTAGTGGTATTGGTGGTCAGGAAGATCGTGCGGTGCTTCTTGATGATCGATCCGGGACCGGGAGAGGTCTTCAGGATCACACCGGGTGCCATCCCCTCCGTATAGATAGAGTCGACGATCTCGAGGTCCAGGTCCATGGACCGCACCGCCGTCTGCGCCTCCGACAGGGTCATGCCGGAGAGATCCGGCACCTTGGCCGCCTCGCCATGGTGGGTGTAGACATCGAGGAGAAAGAGTGCTCCTACGATGATAAGCGCCCCCACGGCGACCATAGCCAGCAGGTTTAGCAGCGTGATCCTGACAGCGCGTCCTGTGCTCATCGTCCGCTTTTTCTCCTCCGTCCGATCCTCTGTCTCTCTGTCCATCTCCTCCTCGCTCATGATGCCGTCGGTATCGTCCTTACTTACTCCTCGTCGTCGCTGTCGTCCTCAGCCATGTCGGAGAAGACGTTCTGTACATCATCGTCGTCCTCGATCTTGTCGATCAGGGTATTGACCTCCTCGCGCTCCTCGGGAGTGATCTCCTTCGTCATTTTGGGGTCGCGGATGAAGTCTGCCGACTGGATCTCGAAGTCCATCCCCTCGAGTGCTGTCTGCAGAGTGCCATTGACGGCAAAGTCTCCCGTCACCGTGTAGCCGTCGTCCGATCTGGAGACATCCTCCGCACCGGCGTCGATGAGCTCCAGGAGTAGCTCCTCGGGATCGTACTCCTTGCCCTCCTCCTTGGGAGTGACAGTGAAGACTACCTTGTGGTCAAAGAGGAACTCTACGCTACCATTCACACCGAGGCTCCCACCGTACTTGGTGAAGTAGCTCCTGAGATTGGCCACCGTGCGGGTTGTATTGTCGGTCATGGTCTCCACGAATATGGCGATACCATGCGGAGCGTAGCCCTCGTACGTGACGGTCTCATAATTTGCCTGATCCTTGTCCGTCGCTTTCTTGATGGCGCGCTGGACATTCTCCTTGGGCATATTCTCCTTCTTGGAGGTCTGGATGAGTACGCGCAGGCGGGGGTTGGTGTCCGGGTCGGGACCTCCGTCGCGGACCGCCACGGTGATCTCCTTGCCCAGCTTCGTAAATGTACGGGCCATATTGCCCCAGCGCTTCATCTTACGCGCTTTTCTGTACTCAAATGCTCTTCCCATGATTATTTGTCAGTAACTATAGTCTCGGTCGACCGTTTTATCGGAGAGTCGCTCCGGTAGCGTGCTCGATTTGATTGAAAATTTTCTGCATTGTCTTCTCGATCGCCTTATCGCTCAGCGTCTTGTCCGGGTCGAGGAGTTCAAAGGTGACGGCGTATGACCGCTTGCCCTCGGGCAGGGTCTTATCCTCGTAGACGTCGAAGAGCTCGACGCTCCTCAGTAGCTTGGGCTCAGCCTTCTCAGCGGCCTGCTTGATGGTCTCAAAGGTGACACTCTTGTCGACGAGGAGGGCGAAGTCGCGCTTGACGGAGGGGAAGCGGGGGATGCTCGTCGCCTTGGTCAGCCGACCGAGGACGCGGTGGAGCAGGATGTCCCACTTGATCTCAGCGAAGTAGACCGACACGTCTATGTCGTGCATCGTCGTCAGCATCTCCCGGTCGAGGAGTCCCCAGCGGGCGAAGGCCTCCCCGCCCTTGAGTGAGAGTACCTGGCACTTCTCGAAGAGTGGATCGTCCTCCCTCTGCTCACTGCTGATCTCTCCGTCATTCACGCCCATACGGGTCAGGATCTGCTCGAGGACTCCCTTGAGCTCATAGACAGAGATCTCCCGCTCGGGGGTGATCCAGTTGCCGGTATCGGTGTCCCCGGTCATCCAGAGTCCGAGACGGAAGCTCTCGTGGAAGCCTCGCAGAGGATTATCTTCCCTCTCGTCTACGCGGGTGTAGGTGTTGCCAAACTCAAAGAAGCGGATATTTGTCGCCTTGCGATTGAGATTTCGCTCGATCGACTCCAGTCCACCGTGAACCAATGTCTGACGAAGTGTGGAGAGGTCGGCAGAGAGGGGATTGATCACCCTCACCGCTTGCTCGGAACTCTTCTCGTCGCTGTAGTAGGACTCCTTGGAGAGGGAGTTATTGAGGATCTCGAAGAATCCCGCTCCCACTAATTGCTCGCTGATCACCTGTTGGTAGCGGACGCTCTGATCCTGGTAGGAGGGGGCGCCCATCGTCAGCGTCAGTCGCTGGTCTGGGGCCTGGTAGGTATTGTACCCGTAGATGCGGAGGATCTCCTCGATCAGGTCCACATCGTGTGTCACATCGTATCGGTAGCGGGGTACCTCCACGTGGATCCCCTCCTCGTCCTCACGGGTAATGGTGATCAGGAGCGACTCGAGGATATTGCGCACCTGAGCCTTGTCGATCTCAAAGCCGATCAGGCCATAGAGGCGCTTCCAGGAGAGGTCGATCGTATAAGGTCCCACGAGACTGGAGTACTCGTCGTAGACGGCACTCGCCACCTCGCCCCCTGCCACCTCGGTGATCAGGTCGACGGCACGCCGGAGGGCGTAGGGGATCTCATTGGGGTCCAGTCCTCTCTCGTAGCGGAAGGAGGCATCTGTATTGAGCCCATGCCGACGGGCTGTCTTGCGGACGTAGGTGGGGTGGAAGGTGGCACACTCGAGGAACATATTGGTCGTCTCCTCGGTGATGCCGGAGTCCTTCCCGCCGATCACGCCGGCGATGCAGATCGGGTCGGCGGCGTCTGCGATCACCAGATCTCTCCCCGTCAGCTCGTACTCCTTGCCGTCCAGTGCGATGAGCTTCTCGCCAGCCTTGGCGAGCCGGACATGTACCTCGCCCCCCTTGACCTTATCGAGGTCAAAGGTGTGAAGCGGCTGTCCGATCTCCATAAGGACAAAGTTGGCGGCATCGACAACGTTATTTACCGGGTGGACGCCCATCGTCTCAAGCGCCTCGCGAAGCCACTTGGGTGATGGTCCGACCTTCAGACCGCGAACTACCACTCCCGCATAGCGCGGGGCAGCCTCCGGGGCATCGATGTGGAGGCTCACCGGGTGTCCCTCTCCCTTTATCTCACTCACCTCGGGCTTATGGAGTGCTGTCCTGAGGCCGCGTGAGCGGAGGTAGGCGTAGAGGTCGCGGGCGACACCATAGAGGGAGGTGCCGTCGACGCGATTGGGTGTGATGTCGATCGTGATCACCTGATCAGAGTGTACACCGAAGTAGTCTGCCGCCTCGGTCCCGGCGGGGATGTCGTCCGGCAGTACCATAATCCCGTCGTGGGCGCTGCCGAGCCCGATCTCGTCCTCTGCGCAGATCATACCGAAGGAGTCCTCCCCCCGCATACGGCCCTTCTTGATCGTAAAGGACTCCTCGCCATCGTAGAGTGTGCAGCCTATGGTGGCTACCACGACGGTCTGTCCGGCAGCGACGTTGGGTGCTCCGCAGACGATCTGCAGAGGTCCGTCCGGGCTGTACTTGCTACCGAGATCCACCGTGGTGATGTGGAGGTGGTCAGAGTTGGGGTGCGGGACACAGGTGAGGACCTTCCCGATGACGAGACCGCGCAGTCCGCCACGGATCGACTCACGCGTCTCCACGCCGTCTGACTCCAGACCGGTTGATGTCAGGATGTCGCTGACCTCCTCAGCAGTGAGGTCATGGTCGACATACTTCTTGAGCAAGTTGTACGATACGATCATTCTTTTTATCTCAATATATATATGTGTCGCTTGGCATCATCCTCGCCTGAGGTCGATGGTACACGGCACAGGATACTCAGTATAATGGGACCACAAATTTAGCCCTAATTCCGCCCAATCACAAAAGCCAGCCTCATCGGTCCATCTGATCCGCGATTGGAGACTCGTATAGCTGCGGATCTGGGCAAAAAGACTAACTTTGTCTCTATCCTTATATAAGCCCACCTGAGATGATGACAGCCACAAAGCGAATCGTGCTCTTGCTCCTCCTGATGACCACCCTGTCTCCCCTATCTGGTGCGACCGACTGGCTGGGGGATAAGTTCTCGCTCTTTATTCACTATGGTCTTTACTCTACCTATGGTGGGGTTTACGATGGTGTACCGGTAAACGATGGCTACTCGGAGCAGATCTTCTCCTTCGGGGTGCACTATATGGATGTCTACGAGGCTTCCGCTCGGGACTTCACGGCGTCGGACTTCGATGCTGACTCGATAGCCGCACTGGCGAAGAGGGCCGGTATGCGGAGTGTCGTGCTGACGGCGAAGCACCACGAGGGGTTCTGCCTCTGGGATACGGCCACGACCGACTTCTCCTCCGCCCGTGCGCCCCGCTGCGGACGAGATCTGGTGGGTGAGATGTCGGAGGCGTGCCATAGGGCGGGATTGCGCTTCGGGCTCTATTTCTCCCTCATCGACTGGCACTTCCCGGGTGCGGTGCCTTACTCCTCACACAATGCCGACCCGGTCACCCCGGCGCATCACGAGTACAATAAGCGCCAGGTGCGTGAGCTATTGACCAAGTATGGGTCGGTGGACGAGCTCTGGTTTGACATGGGCTCGCTGACGCCCGCTCAGAGCCAAGAGCTCTACGGGCTGGTGAAGAGTCTGCAGCCGGACTGTATGGTGAGCGGACGGCTGGGAAATGACTGTGCTGACTTTGCCGTCTTTCCGGACAATGAGACACCTGACTACACTTTAGACATTCCGTGGCAGACGGCAGCAAGCTTTTTCCCCGAGACATGGGGCTATCGCTCCTGGCAGCGGAGGGGCAGTGTGGAGACCAAGGTGCGCGAGAAGCTCTCGGATCTCCTGCGGGTCGTCTGCGGAGGGGGAAAGTACCTCCTTAATATAGGTCCCGATGGAGAGGGTGGGGTGATCCCCTTTGAGCGCCAGGTGCTGGAGCGTATGGGAAGGTGGCTGAGCACCTATGGCGCAGCGATCTACGGGACGGAGGGGCTGCCTTGCCATGACCGGCTGATGACTCGTCGGGCGGATGCTCGGGAGCTCTACCTCTTTGTCCCCGATGACAGGACGTTGGTCGAGCTGCCGGCGCTTACTGCCTCGCCCCTATCCGCTGTGGCTCTTGATGACAAGGGAGGTGTGGAGCTTACTTCTGTAGACGGGCATCCCGTCGTGCGCTGCGTCCCTCTTGCCGGTATGCCTTATCGGGCGATACGTCTCTCCTTTGCCGATCCGGTCTCGCTGCAGTCCCGGTCGGAGACTATCTATGCTTACTCTCTGGCGGACTATTACTCCGGGCTGCGGAGCGTGGTTGGCTACAGGGTTGTAGGTAAAGGGTTGAGGGAGATCTCCTTCCCTCGGGAGTACGAAGGCCGGGAGGTGGAGGTGAATGGGGATCTACTGACGCTCAAGGGTCAGCCGTACGAGACCAAGTCTCCGACGGTGCGCCTCGTGGGACCTCTCTCTTGCCGTCCCGTGGGCGGACAGCTGGGATGGATGCCGTCGGTTGATGGCGTGGTCCCTCAGCCTATAGAAGGGGCGATCCTGGGGGACACGCTGCTTGGCTCTCCCGATCAGCATAGGGGGCTCCTCCTCGAGCAGGAGCTGGCATGCGATCAGTCGGGCGACCTGAGGGTGGACCTCGCCTACAGCGGGGGCTTCCTCCTTTACCTTGATGACCAATATATAGATGGGGGCTTCGTCCGAGAGGGTGAGGAGAGGATTCCACTTCTCCTATCCCTGACACCGGGTCGGCACTGGCTGCGGCTCAAGCTCTACAATAGCTTTGGTCCTCGTCCCTACGCCCTCCTTACGCCCATCAACAAGTACGAGATGCAGAGGATGACTCTTCCCGCCACCGATGAGGTGACGATCACCCGCCCCCACCGCTTCCCTATCGCTTCGCCGGCTCACCTCTCCGCCCTTCGTCTCCGATAGAGGGCCATCATGTAGCTCGTTTTTGTGGAAATGGGTGAATACCTGTACCTTTGTGATGAGTGGGGGAGGCAGGTATTTGGATTCGTACACCATATATATATGAGTAGACAGACAGATAAGATCAGGGAGCTCATTGAGCGAAGGGAGCAGATGCTCCTCGGAGGTGGCGAGGCTGCGGTAGAGAAGCAGCACAGCCGCCACAAGCTTACCTCCCGAGAGCGGATAGAGAGACTCTTGGACCCCGGTACGTTTGAGGAGCTGGGGACTTACGTTCGCCACCACAATGCCAATTTTGGGGCTGACAAGAAAGTCTACGATGGGGACTCGGTCGTCACCGGTAGTGGTCTCGTGGATGGTCGTCTGGTCTATGTCTATGCACAGGACTTCACCGCCTTTGCCGGCACCTGCGGCTATATGCATGCTCGCAAGATCTGCGAGGTGCAGCAGCTGGCGATGAAGGTGGGGGCACCGATCATCGGCATCAACGACTCCGGAGGAGCCCGCATCCAGGAGGGCGTCAACTCGCTTGCCGGCTATGGTGAGCTCTTTGAGAATAACATCCTCGCCTCGGGCGTGGTGCCTCAGATCTCCGGGATCTTCGGTCCCTGTGCCGGTGGGGCGGTCTACTCCCCGGCACTGACCGACTTTAATATCATGGTCTCCGGCACCAGTTATATGTTCCTCACCGGCCCTAAGGTGGTGAAGACGGTGACCAATGAGGAGGTGACCGCAGAGGAGCTCGGTGGGGCGTCCGTCCATACCCGCAAGAGCGGTGTGGCACACTTCGCCGTCGAGATCGACGAGGAGGGGCTGGAGCTGATGCGCCACCTACTGAGCTTCCTTCCGTCCAATAATATGGAGGAGGCGCCTCGCCTCGCGTCGTCCGATCCTGTAGACCGCGATCTGTCGGTGCTGAATGAGCTGATCCCCGACAACCCCAATACGGCGTACGATATGTACGAGGTGATCGGTCAGGTCGTCGATGGAGGTGAGTTCCTCGAGGTACAGCGTGACTTCGCCCGCAGCATCATCATCGGCTTTGCCCGCATCGATGGGCGGAGTGTCGGTATTGTCGCCAATCAGCCCGCTGCCGCTGCGGGGGTGCTGGATGTCAATTCGTCCCGCAAGGGCGCCCGCTTCGTCCGCTTCTGTGATGCTTTCAATATCCCGATCGTCAGCCTCGTCGATGTCCCCGGATTTCTCCCCGGCACCGGTCAGGAGTACAATGCCGTGATCACCAATGGCGCCAAGCTCCTCTATGCCTATGGAGAAGCGACAGTCCCCAAGATCACTGTCATCACCCGCAAGGCGTATGGAGGAGCCTATATTGTGATGGGGTCAAAGCATCTCCGTGCTGACATCAATCTCGCCTGGCCCTCCGCTGAGATCGCCGTCATGGGTCCCGATGGAGCAGTGGAGATCCTCTACGGTAAGGCTCTCCGTGATGCTGAGGATCCGGCTGCGCTCAAGGAGGAGCACATCCGGGAGTACAGGGAGAAATTTGCCAATCCCTACTACGCTGCTTCATACGGATTTATCGACGATGTGATCGTCCCCGATGAGACCCGTAAGCGCATTGCCCGAGCACTCCGAGACCTCCGCAATAAGCGCCAGGAGCTACCGGCAAAGAAGCACGACAACATTCCTCTCTGATATGGACAATCAGCACTTTGACCCCTCCATCGAGGCTCTGCTCTCTCTCGGTCGTGCGATCGATGAGGCGCGGGGCGAGGTGGTGACGGCGATCGCTCTCGCCCTGGCCGACTACGGACGAAGCGTGGAGACCTCCGCGCTCTCCGATGAGGAGCGTGGCGAGCGGCGGTCGGGTTGGTCCGACAAGTCGCTCACGATGCGTCGCCGCCCTTGGTAAGGACATACTACCACACAAGAGACCTATGAAGCAATACCGATACACCATCAATGGTCACCCCTACGAGGTGACGATCCACTCTGCCGACGAGGAGATGGCGGAGGTGGAGGTGAATGGACACCGCTACAGCGTCCGCCTGAGTGACGAGACCGCCTCAGAGCCTGCTCGGCGGACCCCTAAGCCCCAGCCTGAACCGGCTGTGAGTAAAGCGCCTGTCCCCGAGGCTCCCAAGGAGACGCCCACTGCTCCCCTCCCGCAGAGTCAGCCTAAGCGTGCCGCCGGCGGTCGTGAGGTGATCGCTCCCCTCCCCGGCCTGATCCGTGAGGTGCTGGTGGCTGAGGGAGACCAAGTGAAAAAGGGTCAGAAGATCATGGTCCTCGAGGCGATGAAGATGGAGAATGAGATCAATGCCGATAGTGATGGCACGATCACATCTCTCTTGGTCGCCAAGGGAGACTCCGTCCAGGGGGGCGATCCGCTCGCCACGATAGGGTAAGACACTCTTCCGGATCCTTTCAGGCGGTCTGCCGTTAGACGGATGGGCGATCCTTTTCCCTAAATCAGGGGAAGTATCCTAAAGTCATCATAGTAAAATGAGGGCTTTTTCGCTGAGAATCTTTACCTTTGTGCGATATCGTGGAGGGACAGCTGAGTTTTTAGATAACCGAGCTTGCAATGCGTAGGCTCGAAAAGATGTAAAAGTATGAATGTAATCACAAAGACCATCACTCTGCCCGATGGTCGTGAGATCACGATCGAGACAGGCAAGCTTGCCAAGCAGGCTGATGGCTCCGTGGTTGTGCGCATGGGCAAGACCATGCTCCTGGCGACGGTGGTCGCTGCCGAGGAGGCACGTCCGGGCGTAGACTTTATGCCCCTCCAGGTAGAGTATAAGGAGAAGTTCTCCGCCGATGGCCGCTTCCCCGGGGGCTTTACCCGCCGTGAGGGCCGTATGTCGGACCATGAGATCCTGATTGCACGACTGATCGACCGCGCTCTGCGTCCCCTCTTCCCCGAGGACTACCACTGCGAGGTCTACGTGCAGATCATCCTCTTCAGCGGTGACCCCAATGAGCTTCCCGACCAGCTGGCCGGGCTGGCAGCCTCTGCCGCCATGGCGGTCAGCACCGTCCCCTTCGACGAGGTGCTCTCTGAGGTGAGAGTGATCCGTCTCGATGGTGAGTGGGTGATCAATCCTACACTCGACCAGCTCGATCGTGCCGATATCGACCTGATGGTCGGTGCGACGGAGAAGAATATCATGATGGTCGAGGGTGAGATGAAGGAGGTCCCCGAGAGCGATATGATCGAGGCGATCAAGCAGGCTCACGAGGCGATCAAGGTACAGTGCCGTGTGCAGAACGAGCTGGCCCGCGAGGTGGGCTCCGACGTTAAGCGCACCTACGAGGGCGATGCACAGGATCCCGAGCTCGATAAGAAGATCTACGACAGCTGCTACGACAAGCTCTTCGAGATCGCTATGTCAGCCGACAACGACAAGCACTCACGCTCTCGCCGCATCACTGAGGTGGGTAAGGAGTTTAAGGCTCAGTACAGCGAGGAGGAGCTTGCGGAGCTCGATCCGCTGATCAATCGCTACTTCGATAAGTACGTCAAGCTGGCGGTACGTACCGCTGTGCTCGACCATCATCAGCGTCTTGATGGTCGCGGTCTCGAGGATGTACGTCCGATATGGACGGAGGTGGACTGCCTCCCCGCCCCTCACGGATCGGCTATCTTCACCCGCGGAGAGACCCAGGCACTTGCCACGGTCACTCTCGGTACCAAGGACGATGAGAAGCTGGTCGACGATGCCCTCTTCCAGGGCAAGGAGCGCTTCCTCCTCCACTACAATTTCCCGCCCTTCAGCACCGGAGAGGCCTCTCGCCCCAAGGGCGTCAGCCGCCGAGAGATCGGTCACGGCAACCTCGCCATGCGTGCCCTCCACGGCATGATCCCCGAGGACTACCCCTACACCATCCGCGTGATGAGCGACATCCTGGAGAGCAACGGATCCTCCTCCATGGCTACGGTCTGCGCCGGTACGCTGGCGCTGGAGGATGCCGGTGTGCCGATGATCCGTCCCGTCTCCGGCGTTGCCATGGGTATGATGAGCGAGGGAGACAAGAAGGCGGTCCTCACCGACATCCTCGGTGATGAGGACCACATGGGAGATATGGACTTCAAGGTGACCGGTACCCGTGAGGGCATCACCGCCACCCAGATGGATATCAAGATCGACGGGCTGAGCTACGAGGTGCTGGCGCAGGCGCTTGAGCAGGCACGTCGTGCCCGCTTCCATATCCTCGACATCATCGAGAGCACCATACCCGGACCTCGTCCTGAGCTGAAGCCTCAGACGCCCCGCATGGAGCAAATGGAGGTGCCGAAGGAGTTCATAGGCCCAATCATCGGCCCCGGCGGTAAGATCATCCAGGGTATGCAGGAGGAGTCCGGTGCTCAGATCAATATCGAGGAGGACACCGAGCGCGGTGTCGGCGTGATCCAGATCGCTGCGTCCAATAAGGAGGCGATCACTCGCGCCCTCGAGATGATCAATCGCATCGTCGTCATCCCCGAGGTAGGTGAGACCTATGAGGGTACCATCAAGAGCGTTATGCCCTATGGTGTCTTTGTCGAGTTTATGCCCGGCAAGGAGGGTCTGCTCCATATCTCCGAGTGGGACTGGAAGTACTTCGGCAACATCGAGGAGACCGGTGCCACAGAGGGACAGAAGCTGCAGGTAAAGCTGCTGGAGGTGGATCCCAAGACCGGCAAGTTCCGTCTCTCTCGCCGTGCTTTGATCGAGAAGCCTGAGGGCTACGAGGAGCAGCCCGAGCGTCCCCGCGAGCGTCGTCGTGACCGTGAAGAGCGTGATGGTGAGGGTCGCCGTGGCGATCGTCGTCGCAACCCTCGCCGCGAGGAGCGCAACTCTGATGACAGTGACAGCGAGGAGCAGCGTCCCTCTGACGAGGAGCGTCCGCGCCACCAGGAGCGCCGTCGCAATCCCCGCCGTGAGGAGCGCGAAGAGCGTGATGAGGAGCCCCGCCGTGAGGAGCCCCGTCGCGAGGAGCGTGAGGAGCGTGAGGAGGAGCCCCGCCGTGAGGAGCGTGAGGAGCCGAAGCGTGAGCCAAAGTCCTCTGAGGACAAGCCCGGGAGCCCGGCTGACTTCTTCAAGCAGTTTGGCCAGTTCTGATCAGTAACCCCTACTTAATATGCAGCGAGCCGAGTGCGATCCTTTCGTACTCGGCTCGCCTGCTCTATATGCATAATGTCGTGATCGTGATGCAAAGTACCTCCAGGTCATCCTTTGTCTCACGACTGAGACAACACCACAGACTACTCTTGGTATGAATTACTACGCTCTGATCCCCCTTGGTCTGGCGCTGGTCTACTTCCTCGGAAGACTCTACGGGAGAACAGCTCACGACAGGACCTACTACAGCTCGTTTTATGAGCTCTTCCTACTCCTCACTGCTGTCTACATAGCACCATTGGGAAGTGTCTCAGTGGCTTTGACGCTCGGGGCGCTACTTGTGGCACTCGTAGCGATCTTCCTCCTTCGCTGGTTTGTGGGTGATAAGGGACTACTACCGACAGGGCAGCTTCTTAGGAAGAGCTATCCTTGGCTCTACCGTTTTTGTACGGCGGTAGAGAGCGGGGCCTTCATCTGCCTGACCCCGTACTTTCTACCCGAGCCTCTTTATAACCTGCTATTGGTACTTGTCCCCCTTGTGGTCGTGCTCGCGGAGCGACTCTCGCTTAGTTGGATCCATCGAGAAAAGCTGTAGATCAAGTGTTTATACATAGGTCTAAAGAATGAGATCCCTACGAGGTGTGTCACCTCATAGAGATCTCATCCACTTTATTAACTGGAGGATAATCTAGAAGTTGTAGTTCGCCCTAAAGTCTACACCTGTGGTGAGGAGTGTCTCCCACTTATTATTCGGTCTGTTGTGTAGAGCACATCAAAAATCGAATTAAAAGAATTAAGAGCCGCTTTGCTTTTTTTGTTGAATCAAGTATGTTTTGTAACTTTGAGGACAGAAATATCGTTAAACCCTTAAACACCAAACTATCAACATGAAAAAAAACCTAATCGTGCTGGGAATCGTTGCCAGCCTCACTTGCATCTCTTGCACTCAGGTAGCTGAGGTACCCTCGGTGAGTACAACCAAGGAGTGCAACCTTGACGACATTCGATCTTACGATGCCGCCTTACGAGCAGGCGTCAAAAACGTGTGGTTCGAGGATCCATTTGACGAACACAACACTACAGAAGACGTTGCGAAAAATGCCGAAGTCTTTATCCTATCTGCTCCCACCCTTCGTGCAACAACCACAGAGGACATGTCGTTTGACAAACTTCTTCGTGTTGCAGATCTACTGATAGAGGTGTGTCCTGCAGACTTTAAGTCGGCACAGGAATATAGTGATGCACTAGATCAAATCATTCGGCATGAAGGGATAGATCTTTCCCAAACGGAGGCTCTAATTCTTCATACAGCAGTTGTTACTGCTTCTGAAGCCACCTTCCTGAAGTATGGCTCTGATTTGTCCGAACTTGCTCGCCTCTGGAACACGCCTAACTCAAGCTCTGAGCTTCGCGCCTACGAACCTTATGGGGAGCGAGAGGCTAATGCGTTTGCTTTTGCTGGTTCCAAAATCCGTCGCTGGTGGAGATCGCATCCCTGTGCAAGGGGGATTATCAGCTGGGCTATAGGAGGGGCTATAGGAGGGGTCGCTGGAGGTCCGCATGGAGTTGTTGGAGGTGCGATTGGCGGTGCGGTTGGTGGTGCTCTCGATGCCTGTTAGACGCCACTACACCGCACTTTTCCCATAATAATCTTATGCGTATCAAGTTCTTTGTTTTAGAGCTCTGCATCATAGGTGCTACCGTCTGGGCCACCCTTGTTCTTTCAAGGGTTGAGTCCTTGATGGCTCTTAAGGAGTCGATATTCCAGTTTGTTATACCGGTCATTGTCCTTGAGACCATGTTTGTACAGCTGATGACACTTGTGCCCGAAGAGAGATGTCAGTCTGGAGTTGTTTCCCCATGGGTGAAAGCTCTCGACATTGCCTTTTGGGGTACACTCCTGGTAGTTTCGATAACCCTCCTCCTGATAGATATCGGAGAGTCCTTTACGATACTGCGAAAAGATATTGGGCTGTTACTCATTGTAATCACAGTGGGAGCAACTCGCTATCTCTATTACCATAAGCTGGCTAAGGCGATAAAGCTGTCCAAGTCCACAAAGGATTAACATCAGCAGTACTGCCCTATTATGTCTATATCGGTTTCAGAGGAAGCAACCTTTGGAACCGATTTTTCACGAAGGAGGACAAGCAGGGGTGACGCATTTGAGCCTTACAGCTAAACAAAATGCCCCTCTTTGAGCGTTTCTCCGCCTGTTACGCTATCTTATTGGGCGATCCGGCTGGATCGGACAAACCGCAGTGCACCCCGGAGGGGTGCCTTCTTCATAGCCCGGGTGTCGAGGCACGCAGTGCCGAAGACCCCGGGTTACCTGAGATCCGCCTTGTATATATACGACCCCGATAGGGTGTCGCTCCCTCTCACGATCACTATTACGAGCGACCCCTGGCGGGGTCGAGGGATTGAGGGCTATGATTTCCCGGGGTCGTCGGGGCTACGCCCCTCCGACACCCGGGCTATGAAAAACGCACCCCTGCGGGGGTGCATCACCGTCACCCCTACCCCCTCCGACTAATACCGATATTAGATTTCTCTAATATCGGTATTAGTGAAGTCTATTATCGGTATTAGATTTCTCTTTTATCCCTAAAGGATTTCTGCCCTACTTGTCTCCCCAAGTGACAGCATGGACTGCCACGACTGACTTTTGTTTCTACGAAAAGACATAATGGACTGACAGATAGGGTGGGGCTTCGTTTTTGTACTTATGGTCTCAGAATAAAACTAAAAGAATAAAGTGAATATGAATTGGGATAAGTACACAATCAAGTCGCAGGAGATGATCCGGCAGGCTATGGAGGAGGCGCGCAAGCGTGGCCACCAGGCGATCGAGCCGGAGCACCTCCTTGTAGCCCTCACCACAGCGGGGGATCAGGTGGCAGAGTACCTGATCCCCACGTGTGGGGGCAACCTCGACACGCTTAGGTCGAGGATCGAGGAGGACCTCAGTGCCCTCCCTAAGGTGCAGGGTGGGGAGCCTTACCTCAGTAGGGACCTCGCCTCAGTGCTCGATGCAGCGGAGCGTATCGCTGCCGAGATGAGCGATCAGTATGTCGCGGTGGAGCACCTCTTCCTGGCGCTCCTCAAGACCGATACCACCGCCGGTCGCCGACTCAAGGATCAGGGCATCACCTATCAGACGATGCTCGAGGCGGTGCAGTCGCTTCGCAAGGGGGCTAAGGCGGACTCACCCTCCTCCGAGGAGACCTACAACGCCCTCAGTAAGTATGCGACCAATCTCGTGGCGGCGGCTCGTGAGGGCAAGCTCGACCCGGTGATCGGTCGGGACGATGAGATACGGCGCGTGCTGGAGATACTCAGTCGCCGGACGAAGAATAACCCGATCCTGATCGGAGAGCCGGGCGTCGGCAAGACCGCCATCGCCGAGGGTCTTGCCCGCCGTATCGTGCGGGGCGATGTGCCGGAGAACCTTCGGGACAAGCAGCTTTACTCCCTCGACATGGGGGCGCTGATTGCCGGAGCGAAGTATAAGGGCGAGTTTGAGGAGCGACTCAAGAGTGTCATCAACGAGGTGAAGGGCTCCGATGGACAGGTGATCCTCTTCATCGACGAGATCCACACCCTCGTCGGTGCAGGCAAGAGCGAGGGCGCCATGGATGCCGCCAATCTCCTCAAGCCGGCTCTCTCCCGGGGCGAGCTCCGGGTCATCGGTGCCACCACACTCGGTGAGTATCAGAAGTACTTTGAGACCGACCGGGCGCTCGAGCGGCGCTTCCAGATCGTGATGGTGGATGAGCCGAGTGAGGAGGATGCGATCAGTATCCTCCGTGGACTGAAGGAGCGGTACGAGACGCACCACCATGTGCGGATCCTCGACGAGGCGATCGTCGCCGCCGTCCGTCTCTCTCGGCGCTACATCAGCGACCGCTTCCTCCCCGATAAGGCGATCGACCTGATGGATGAGGCGGCAGCCCGTCTCCGCATGCAGATCGACTCCATGCCGGAGGAGCTGGACGAGGTGGAGCGGAGGATCAAGCAGCTCCAGATCGAGCGGGTCGCGATCAAGCGTGACGGCTATGAGGATAAGGTCCGTGCGATCGACGAGGAGCTGGCCAATCTCTCCGAGCGACAGACTGCCCTCAAGAGCCAGTGGCAGCGAGAGAAGGACCAGATCGACCTGATCCAGAAGGCGAAGACCGAGCAGGAGCAGCTCAAGCTCCTTGCCGAGCGCGCCGAGCGTGAGGGCGACTACGCCAAGGTGGCGGAGATCCGGTACGGCAAGCTCCAGCAGCTGCAGGGGAGCATCGATGAGGCGGAGAAGAAGCTCCACGAGGCTCAGAGCGGCAAGGCGATGATCAAGGAGGTGGTCGATGAGGAGGATATCGCAGAGGTGGTATCCCGCTGGACCCACATCCCGGTCACCAAGATGATGGAGAGCGAGCGGGAGAAGCTCCTTCACCACGAGGAGGAGCTCCACAAGCGGGTCATCGGTCAGGACGAGGCGATCACCGCGATTGCCAATGCGGTCCGCCGCAGTCGTGCCGGTCTGCAGGACAGCAAGCGCCCGATCGGCTCTTTCCTCTTCCTCGGCACCACCGGTGTCGGCAAGACGGAGGTGGCGAAGGCGCTGGCGGAGATCCTCTTTGACGACGAGGACATGATGACGCGCATCGACATGAGCGAGTATCAGGAGAAGTTCTCCGCCTCCCGCCTCGTCGGTGCCCCTCCGGGATACGTTGGCTACGAGGAGGGCGGACAGCTCACTGAGGCGGTTCGGCGGAAGCCCTACTCGGTGATCCTCTTCGATGAGATCGAGAAGGCGCACCCCGATGTCTTCAATGTCCTACTCCAGGTGCTGGACGACGGTCGGCTGACGGACAATAAGGGGCGCACGGCAGACTTCAAGAATACGATCATCATCATGACCTCCAATATGGGTAGTGACCTGATCCGTAAGAGCCTTGAGAGCATGACGAAGGCGAATGCCAATGAGGTCGTCGGCAAGGTACGGGCTGAGGTGATGGATATGCTCAAGGAGCGGATCCGCCCTGAGTTCCTCAATCGTATTGATGAGATCACGGTCTTCCGTCCCCTCACCGAGGAGCAGATCGCGGAGGTGGTACGCCTGCAGCTCGACCGGGTGGTCAAGACCCTTGCCTCCAATGGCATCACGCTGACCTACACCGATGCCGCCGTGGAGCAGATAGCCCACGAGGGGTACGACCCGCAGTTCGGTGCGCGCCCCGTCAAGCGTGTGATCCAGAGCAGGGTGCTCAATACCCTCTCCACGGACATCATCAGCGGCACCCTCCGGCGCGACAGCGTGATCGAGCTGGATGCCGCGCATGGCGACTTCGCCTTCCACAATAAGTAATACCGTTTCCTAACAAAAGACCTTTGCAAAATGGTCTTTCGCCGA
>NZ_KV793793.1:0-10871 GCF_001808555.1 Porphyromonas sp. HMSC065F10 | reverse complement strand
CCGCAGATGGGGTATTATGCAAAGGTCTCAACAAGAAAGGATCCGAGTCAGCCCCACTGCGGGACCGGCTCGGATCCTTTTTTTTTTGTTAGTATCTATTTGCGTAGGTCACGCACAAGCGATCGTACCAGCAGGTAGATACAGACAAGCAGGATGACCCCGTAAGAGAGAGAAATAACTATACTCAGAGTCGATCCCCAGGAGATAACTTTAAGCACATACAGTCCGAGACCGATCAGGATCCAGTCCAGCAGGTGTCCCAGAGCCTCTTTCGTCAATGTGTATTTCCCTTCACTGTGCTCCATATCTCGCATACTATCTCTGACACAAATGTATGCAAAACAGACGAACTCAGGAAAACGGAGTGAGGACCGGCATCTCGGTGGATGCGAGGCCGGGGGTGACGCATTTGAGCACAGGGGTAATCATATACATAGAGGGCTTATCCGTGAGGCACCCGAAGGGTGCTCGCTCCAAAGGCATCGGTCATCCGCGAAGCGGTGACCGATGTACAAAGACCCTTCCCTACCCCCTCGACCCCTTGTGGGTCGCCGTACAGAGATCCTCCCCTCTCATAACCCCGCAAGGGTGTCAACCTCAAGCCTGCCCGGGGAGTGCGACACCCTGGCGGGGTCGAGGGTTTACTTGCAACGCCTGATCCACGGGTCTTCGGGGCTACGCCCCTCGACCTTGTGGTTATGAAGCGGGCACCCGCAAGGGGGTGCTCGGTTCCCTAATCCTTCACGATGAGATGAATGGCTACTGCGTCATCCCTCCTGTGTCTCTTTTTCCTGGAGTTTTTTCAGGGATAATGGCTACCTTTGTTGTCGCAAATCGTGTATTGTTTCGCGACAGGTGTTAATCGTTATTATGGGAGAATCGATTGAGGATAAGATACTTGAGAAGTCAAAAAAGTGCGGGAGAGGCTCGGTCTTTTTCGTAGGGGATTTTGTTTCGTACGGAAACCGGAATGCGGTCAATAAGGCACTAGAGCGGCTGACAGAAAAAGGACTGATGATCCGGGTGGCACGTGGGATCTATTGCTATCCTAAAATAGAAAAAGCATATGGGCTTGGAGCAGTTCCTCCCTCCCGTGAAGATATTGCCAAGGCAATCGCAAAGAGAGACGGGGCAAGAATAGTCCCAACGGGTCTTTTTGCACAGTACCAGCTTGGACTCTCTCAGCAGGTGCCAATGAATGTTGTTTACCTAACCGATGGACCATCACGTACTATTAACCTTGTCGAGGGTGGAAGCATCAAGTTCAAGCGAGCGTCCCCAAGATATTTTGCCATTCGCAGTCCGTTGGCACTTCTTCTGACTACGGCTCTTCGAGACTGGAGAGTGGAGAGTCTGACGGAGGAGCAAGTAGCTTTCATCAGGGCGAAGTTGAATGAAAATCCACGGATCCCAGTGGCAGATCTTAGGCTAATGACTTCCGAGGTAAGGGAGTTTGTCGTGAACTTGTATGGATAAGTTTTTGGGTTTAGCTGTTTCACAGCGACGAAACGTCTATGAGTCAGTCGCACAGAAGGTCGGACTGCTTCCCCGAGTGGTTGAGAAAGATTTTTGGGTGACTGCTATCCTGCAGGCGGTCTTTGCACTGCCGATGGCCGGTCATCTTGTTTTCAAGGGCGGTACAAGTCTGAGCAAAGGCTGGAAACTCATAGATCGGTTCTCGGAAGATATAGACCTCGCAATGGATCCTAGCCTCCTTGGTGTGCCTAAAGGAGACCTTACTAAAAAGCAAATCAAGAAGTTGCGAAAGGACTCATCCCTCTTCGTCTTGAAGAAACTGACACCAATGATCCAAGAAGAGATGAAAAAGGAGGGTTTGGATTCCTTCATTACGGTAGAGCCCCAGCCCAATGGTACAGGTGACAAAACCTATCCGGAACCACGTCAAATCTATCTTCATTATAAGTCTGTCTTTGGTAAGTCGCTTTCGTACCTTCGTCCAGATGTCGTTTTGGAGGTCAGCTCTCGTTCTTTGCTTGAACCCACTAAGTCAATACAAATCAAAAGCCTCCTTGGTGAAAACCTTCCTATTACTCCATTGACCGATAGTGTTATTCATACAGCAATTCCTGCAAAGACATTTCTTGAAAAGGTGTTCTTGCTACACGAGTTGTTCTCAGTGCCGGGTCATGGAGTGATAGCAGAACGTAAAAGCAGGCACCTCTATGACCTGTGCGTTATGATGAATAAGGATTTCGCAAGGGAAGCTGTTACGGATGATGACTTATGGGAGTCTATCCGTCATCATCGGGAGATATATACCTCTGTGCGGGATGTAGATTACTCGCCTGATGTGCGCCGGCGTCTCCGGCTTATCCCCGGTGAAGACATTCTCAACATTTGGAGAGATGACTATGACGCTATGAGCGAATTGATCTATGGGAATAGACCATCGTTTGAGGAATTGCTCGAGGAACTGTCAGAGCTTCAGCGTCGATTTAGAGAGGTCCTCTAAGCATGCAGGAGAGACCAAAAGTAAAAATGGGCTGTCAGAGATGTCGCATTTAATGCTTAAATTTGTAAGCTTTAGGAGACAAATAGGAGAGAATAATCAAGTCTATGGATAGAGAGGATAAGGGAGAGGAGAGAGCAGATCACCTAACCGACACGGAGGAGGGGCTGGCGCCGACCGAGGAGGGGGCGCCACTGGCCGACGAGGTGCGGTATGGGCGGACCCACGACAGCCACGGCAATTACGTGCTGTCGGGGATGTATCGCTCTTGGTTCATCTCCTATGCCTCTTATGTGATCCTGGAGCGGGCGGTGCCCTATATCTCTGACGGGCTCAAGCCGGTCCAGCGACGGATCCTCTACACGATGTCGCAGATGGAGGATCGGCTGATCAAGGTGGCCAATATTGTCGGTCAGACGATGCAGCTCCACCCGCACGGTGATGCGAGCATCGGGGACGCCCTCGTGCAGCTGGGCCAGAGACGGCTCCTGATCGAGTGTCAGGGCAACTGGGGCAACCTCCTCACCGGTGACGGTGCGGCGGCCCCGCGCTACATAGAGGCACGCCTCACGCCCCTCGCCAAGAGGGTCCTCTTCTCCCCCAAGATCACCGACTATGTCCCCTCCTACGACGGAGCCAACGAGGAGCCGGTCAATCTGCCGGTGAAGTTTCCCCTCCTCCTCGCTCAGGGCGCCGAGGGTATCGCCGTCGGACTCTCCTGCAAGATCCTGCCGCACAATGTGGGCGAGCTGTTGCAGGCCTGCGTCAGCTACCTCCGCGGGGAGCCCTACGAGCTCTACCCGGACTTCCCCACCGGCGGACTTGTCGATGTCGCCAAGTACAGCGACGGAGAGCGGGGCGGTCAGGTGAAGGTGAGGGCACGGATCGAGAAGGTCGACTCCCACACCCTCGCGATCACCGAGCTGCCTTACTCGACCACGACAGGCTCCCTCATCGACTCTATCCTGAAGGCGAATGAGACGGGGAAGATCAAGATCAAGAAGATCAACGACAAGACCGCCGCTGAGGCCAATATAGAGATCCAACTGCCGGGTGGTGTCTCGCCCGACAAGACGATCGATGCGCTCTATGCCTTCACCGGTTGCGAGATCTCTCTCTCTCCCAATTGCTGCGTGGTGCGTGACGACCACCCGGAGTTTCTCACCGTGAGTGAGGTGCTTGCGGACGGCTGTGAGCGGACGATGGGCTACATCCGTGCCGAGCTGGGGATCCGGCTGAGTGAGCTGCAGGAGCAGCACCTCTTGGAGTCCCTCGAGCAGCTCTTCATCACCCGGCGGATCTACAAGGATAAGGACTTCGAGGAGGCCAAGAGCGTCCCCGAGGTAGTGGCACACATACGAGGGCGACTGGAGGATGTGTTGGAGGGCTTCTTCCGCCCCGTGACAGATGAGGATCTGAAGCACCTCCTGGAGCTCAAGATGGCGAGGATCCTCAAGTTTAATAAGGAAAAAAGCGATGCCTCCATCGCCCACCTCATGGACGAGATGGCAGACACCGAGCGACGCCTCGGCGATGTCCGCAGTGAGGCGATCAGCTGGTACGAGACGCTGTACGAGGACTTCGGGAGGCAGTACCCGCGACGGACGACGATCCGGAGCTTTGACGACATTGAGGCGGCAAAGGTGGCGGTGAAGAGTGAGAAGCTCTATGTGGACCGCAAGGAGGGTTTCATCGGCACGGGGCTCAAGAAAGCGGAGTACGTCGGCGACGTATCCGACATCGATGACGTGATCGTCTTCCTCCGCAGCGGGGTCTACTTCATCACGAAGGTGAGCGAGAAGAGCTTCGTCGGCAAGGACATCATCCATGTGGCGCGCTGGGTGCGCGGTGACGAGAGGACGATCTACAACGTCGTCTACCGCGACGGCAAGGAGGGTACCGCCTTCATCAAGCGCTTCGCTGTCACCTCCGTGATCCGCGACCGGGAGTACGACCTGACGCGCGGCAAGGCGGAGTCCAAGGTGCTCTACTTCACTGCCAATCCCAATGGTGAGGCGGAGGTGATCAAGACCGTGCTGCGGCCGAGTGCCAAGAAGCGGCGGCGCAAGAGCGGGCTGATCTTTGAGACCGACTTTGCCGACCTGCTGATCAAGGGACGCCAGGCGCGAGGGAATATCCTGACGAAGGAGCCGGTCTTCCGCATCTCGCTCAAGGAGGAGGGCAAGAGCACTCTGGGGGGTAGGGACGTCTGGTTTGATCGCGACGTCTTCCGTCTCAATTACGATGAGCGGGGCGACTACTTAGGCGAGTTTATGGGAGACGACAAGCTCCTTGTGGTGCTCGACGACGGCACGGTGTACCTCTCTGACTTCTCCGACAGCAACCACTTTGAGCGAAATATCCTCGTGATTGAGCAGTATGATCCGGAGAAGGTCTGGACTCTCGTCTACCACAATAGCAAGGAGGGCTACACCTACCTGAAGCGCTTCCTCCTCGAGGAGGATAAGCTGCGGAGGAAAGACACCATCCTCACCAATCCCGACGACACCCTTCTCCTCCTCTCCGATGAGCCTTACGCCCGTGTGGAGGTGGTCTACGAGGAGGGACCGGCGGAGGAGATCGAGGCGGAGGACTTCATCGCTGTCAAGGGCGTGCGAGCCAAGGGCAAGCGCATCAGCACCGCCACGGTCACGGAGGTGCGCGAGCTGGAGCCCCTGAGGCGGCCTGAGGATGAGGAGGGAGACGATGAGCCGGACGACGAGGAGACCTCCGATGGCGAGGAGACGACCGATGTGGAAGACCGAGCCGAGGAGGAGGCACAGGTGATCGAGGAGGTAACCCGTCAGCAGAGGCTGGCATTTAAGGACGAAGAGGATGAGTAAGAGATACCGCAGGGCTGCACTATTGCTGTCCATCACTCTGAGCCTCTCTCTCCCCGGTGTGGCACAGACCGGAGGATGGAGGCAGAGAGTGAGTGACCGGCTCGAGCAGCTCGGCCGACAGACACGTGAGTACATCCACGGTGAGCCGTGGACCTACGATGGACAGCTCTACACCACGCACCGCGAGATATTGCTCATCGGTGGGCGGGTAGGCGTTATCGACCAGTATGTGAGCCCCTCCGCCCACACGGGGTATGACCTCCGGGTCTCGCTCGGGGTGGATCGCCCCTACTTTGCTGACCGCTGGCACCTCAGGCAAGACTTAGACTTAGGGTTCGGGCTGCCGACGAATAAGGCAAATGGCACCCCGATGTACCTCCCCGGTCTCTACACACAGACAGCCTTTGCCTACACCCTGCTGGAGCGAAGCGGACTGAGGCTGGAGGTCGCGCCCGCCTGGTCACTTACGGTGCAGGGCAATCTCAAGCTCTCCAATAGCAATAACGTGGCAAATGTCAAGGCGACGACCGGTCTCGATGCCTGGTCCCGTCTCAGCTACCGTATCCCGTGGGAGACGCTCCCGATGCGCCTCTCCTATACCCTTTCGCTCCCGCTGCTCCACGTCGCCTACCACCCGGACTACGGGCAGAGCTACTACGAGTATGTCTCGGGGGATAATAGGGCTCCGATCCGCCTCTACCTCACCGCCCCGCACAATAGCTGGTCGATCCGTCAGCGGCTGCTCCTCGAGCTGCCGATCCACAGCACCACCTGGGTCGTCGGGCTTCAGCATATCGGCACCACGGAGCAGATCAATCATACCAAGTACCAGCTTGGCAGCGTCGGCCTTGTCCTGGGGCTCACCCTTGAGACCTCGGCTCTCTCCGGTGGTCGCGCCCTCCGCTCCGCTCACGTCAGTTCATCATACTAAGGCTATGGCACTCAGACTCACGCACACTCTACCCGCAGTGGTGGTCCTCCTCCTCGGTCTCTCAGCCTGCATCCCCTCGCAGCCGGTGAATGCCGACTACAGAGCCAATTTTGAGGCGCTCTGGACGATCATCGACGAGCGCTACTGCTTCCTCGACGAGAAGGGCATCGACTGGGACTCGATCCACACCGCCTACAGTAAGGAGATCGACCTCATGGAGGAGAAGAAAATGGCCAACGACCTCGCTTTCTTCCAGCTTATGGCGAAGATGCTCAATGAGCTTCACGACGGGCATGTCAATCTCATGACCGGCTTCGACGTCAGTGCCAATAGCGACTGGGCAGGCGACCCTACGGAGGGACTTAACATCTATATGAGGCAGAGACAGATCTCCGGCCGCCTCATGCAGTCGGGGGGTATGCTCTACAATAACTTTGGCATCAAGGGGCAGCCCGACCACCGCATCGGCTACATCCGCTACAATAGCTTCTCCTCCTCCCTCGGCAGCATGGACTTCATCCTGAAGTACCTCGACAATACCGATGGGATCATCCTGGACGTGAGGGGAAATGGGGGCGGTCTTGTCAGCAACGCCTCCGACCTCGCCGGCTACTTCTTTGACGAGCGGACCTTGGTCGGCTATGCGACCCACAAGACCGGACCGGGCCGAGACAGCTACTCGACCCCCAAGGAGATCTACGTCACTCCCGCCAAGGGGCGGCGCTGGACCAAGAAGCCCCTCGTGATCCTCCAGGACCGAGGCTGCTACAGTGCGACGAATGACTTCCTCGTCAAGGTCGCCCTCGCCCCCAACGTCTACCGCATCGGTCTCCCCTCCGGCGGGGGCGGCGGTATGCCCGCCACCTCGGAGCTGCCCAATGGCTGGCGCGTGCGCTACTCCGCCGTCAAGAGCCTTGACATACATAAGCGATCGATCGAGGGCGGCATCGCACCCGACAAGGAGGTGGCCAATGAGGCTTTTGATATAAACCCTAAGGCGCACGACCGGATCCTCAGCGAGGGGATCCACTACCTACTGACGCACGCCAAGGAGAGTAAAGACAAGACAGAATGAGCAACCAAGATAAGAACCCACTAGAGCTGGAGGAGCGGATCATCGCCGCCCTCCGCACCGTCTACGACCCCGAGATCCCGGTCAATGTGTACGACCTGGGACTGATCTACGATGTCGACGTCGATCACGAGACCGGTGTCGTCCATATCACCATGACGCTCACGTCGCCCAATTGCCCCGTCAGTGACTTCCTCTGCGAGGATCTGGAGATGAAGGTCAAGGCGGTCAAGGGGATCACGGAGGTCCATATCGAGATCACCTTTGAGCCCCAGTGGGACCAGTCCATGCTGAGCGATGAGGCTAAGCTGGAGCTGGGGATGATGTAGTCCCTCCCTTGCCATGACCGCCCGCACCAAGACCTTCTTCGCCTCCGACCTCCACCTTGGGTCGCCCTACCACGACGACCCGAGGGAGGCGGAGCGGCTGTTTGTCCGCTGGCTCCACAGCATTGAGCCTGAGGCGAAGCGACTCATACTGGTGGGCGACATATTCGACTACTGGTACGAGTATCGGCATGTGGTGCCGCGGGGATTTACCCGGACGATTGGCCTGCTGGGCGAGATGGCGGACGAGGGCGTGGAGATCCACTTCTTCACCGGCAATCACGACATCTGGATCTCCGACTACCTCCCCACGGAGATCGGCTGCACACTGCATCGAGAGGCGACATCGATGGAGCTGGAGGGGCACCGCTTCTTCATCGCTCACGGCGATGAGTATGCACCGAGCAGGGCATACGCCGTCACGCGGGCGATCTTTCACTCGAGGGTGTGCCGCTTCCTCTACGGCCTCCTCCCGGCGTGGCTGACGATCCCCTTTGCCCAAGGGTGGGCGCGGAGGAGTCGGGAGCGGGGTCTCCGGAAGAGCCGTCGGCTCCCACAGCCTGAGATCGGGGAGGAGTATCTCGTGCGCCATGCTGAGGCGGATGCGCGCGAGAGAGGCGTGGAGGCACCCGAGTACTACCTCTTCGGTCACCGCCACCGTATGGCGGACCACCCCGTGGGCGACCACAGCCGCGTGATCCTCCTCGGGGACTGGATCAAGTACCACAGCTATGCCGTCTGGGACGGCGAGACACTCACACTTAAGCGCTACCAATTATGACCAATCGGCGATACTACACAGCCCACTCCAGGATGGCTGACCTGCTGAGTGAGCACTACAACATCTTCTCCCTCATCTCGCGTCTCGGGATCCCCCTTGGGATGGGCGACCACACGATACGCGAGGTGTGCGAGGCCAATCACGTGGATACCGATACCTTTATGTACCTCGTCCACTTTGATCTCTACCCCGACCTGCGGGAGACGCTCACGCCCGATCCCGGCACGATCGACGTGGCGCAGATCATCTCCTTCCTCCGCACCAGTCACCGCTATTTCTTAGAGGTTCGTCTGCCCGACATCGGTGAGGCGCTCAAGGTGGCGCTCGAGGGTGCTCCGCACGACATACGGGTGGTGGTGCAGCGCTACTTTGCCGACTACTGCAAGGAGGTGCGCAATCATATGCACTACGAGGATGAGGTGGTCTTCCCCTACGCTGAGGGACTGCTCCGAGGAGGGGAGGGAAAGCGAGACTACAGCATCATCAACTTTGAGAAGCACCACGATCAGGTGGAGCTGAAGATGCACGAGCTGAAGAGCCTCTTCCTCAAGTACTACACCTGGGAGGCCAATCTCAAGCTCTACAACGTCCTCCACGACCTCTACGCCTGTGGTGAGGAGCTGCTCAATCACAATGATATAGAAAATCAGATCTTCATCCCCTGCATCAAGGCTCTCGAGAAGAGCTCTTCACGATGAAAGCCAACCTACTCATAGCACTCTCTGACAGCCGCACCCAAGAGGCCCTCGCGACCCTCATTGATCGGGAGAAGGGGCCCGAGGTGACGGTTCATACCCTGAGGGACCCCTTTACCCTCGTCCGGGCCCTGCGTAGTCTCCGCCCGGACATCGTCATCGTCTCCTGCAATGTCTGCAGCCCCCCACTCATCGAGACGATCCGGACCATGACCGACCTGCCCGAGGCTCGCTTCATCCTCTACTGCGACACGATCACCGATGAGCTGCTGGCAGAGCGGTGCGAGGGACGTCTCTCTGCCGAGGAGAGCGACAGGGAGGTGATCGACCTGATCTCCTCCCTCCTCACTGCCGAGGAGAGCGAGAGAGAGATAGCCGAGGAACTCACGCCGCGCGAGCGTGACATTGTCATCGGTGTCGTCAAGGGGTTGACGAATAAGGAGATCGCCGATAAGCTCTTCATCTCCGTCAATACCGTCACCACGCACCGGCGCAATATCGTCAAGAAGCTCGACATCCACTCCGCCTCCGGCCTCACCGTCTATGCGATCATGAATAAGCTGGTGAGCCTCGAGGAGATCAAGATCTGACCGATGGTAGGGGTCTACGTCCACATCCCCTTCTGCAAGACGAAGTGTCCCTACTGCGACTTCTACTCCGTCACCAACCTCCGTCCCGTCGAGGACTACCTGAGGGCGCTCGCCACTGAGATCGACCTGCGCTCCTACGAGCTGGCGGGCGTGCCGGTGGAGACCATCTACTTCGGTGGTGGCACCCCTTCGCTCCTCAGTGGGCGAGCTATCGGCGACATCATCTGCCGGCTCCGTCGCTCCTTTGACGTCGCTGCCGAGGCGGAGGTCACCCTGGAGTGCAATCCCGGAGACCTCTCCACACTGGATCTGGACGAGGTGATCACAGCGGGTGTCAATCGCTTCAGCATCGGTGCCCAGTCCTTTGACCCGAGCCTGCTCCGCTTCCTCGGCAGGCGTCACACCGGCGAGGAGACGCGGGCACTCGTCCGGGAGCTCCACCGCCGAGGGGTGAGAAATATCTCCCTCGACCTGATCTACGGCATCCCCGGCTCCGGCGAGGAGACGCTGAGGGCTGACCTCGATGCACTGCTCGCCCTTGAGCCTACCCACATCTCCGCCTACCACCTGATCTACGAGGAGGGGACCCCGCTCCACTACCGACTGCGGCGAGGGCGGGTGAGCGCCATCGATGAGGAGGAGAGCCTCCGGCAGTCGCACTATGTCGCCGAGCGACTACGGTCGGCAGGGTATGAGCACTATGAGATCTCCGCCTTTGCCCTCCCCGGCTACCGCTCGAGGCACAATGGCTCCTACTGGCACGGGGTCCCCTACATCGGCCTCGGGCCCGGCGCGCACAGCTACATCCACCCCTGGAGATCCTACGACCCGAGCGACGTCACGCTCTACTGTCGTCAGCTCCTCCGCTCCACCCCCTTCCTCAGTCGCACCTACGAGCGCATCACCCCCGAGATGGCTCTCGAGGAGTACGTCCTGACCCGCCTGCGAACCTGCGAGGGACTCTCGCTGAGTGAGATGGAGCGTCTCTTCGCCACAGGGGTGGGGGAAAGGGTATTGCAGAGGGCACAGCCCTATATCGTCTCGGGTGACCTGCTGCTCGAGGGCGACCGGCTCCACCTCTCCCTCCACGGCATCGACATCTCCGATGCCATCATCCTTGACTTGATCTAAAGAAGACCTTTGCAAAATGGTCTTTCGCCGAA
>NZ_KV793792.1 GCF_001808555.1 Porphyromonas sp. HMSC065F10 | reverse complement strand
GAGAAGTCAAGGGAGCAAGCCCACAAAGCTAAGCTCAGGGCTTTTGCACTCGACACGCTCATACAGGTAGCCGATGAAACATACGGCTTTGATCTAAAAAAAACTTTGGATCAAAGCGGTGAAAACAGGTCACCGGCAATCAGCCTTGTACACCAAAAAGGATCTCTACACAACCTTTGGCTACACGCGCCAAGCGTATTATCAAGGGCTGAAAAGAGGTACTAAGGAGACCGCACTGGCAAAAGACTTGATACAGATCGCAAGAGACATAAAGGCCCTCTACCCCGGTATCGGCACGGAGAAGCTCCGACTGGTGTCGCAGACGATGTTTCCCGATATGGAGGTGCCGGGCAGAGATCGCTATCACGCCCTCATACGGGAGTATGGTCTTATCAACAAGCGACGTAAAGGGAAGTCCACGACCAATAGCAACCATCGTTTTCGTAAGTACAAATTCCTTGCAAAAGGGGTGGTGCCAAGAAACCCCAACGAGCTTTGGGTCAGCGACATCACCTACATTAC
>NZ_KV793791.1:2566-58881 GCF_001808555.1 Porphyromonas sp. HMSC065F10 | reverse complement strand
ACTGATTATCACTTCTTAGCTGTGAAACTCAAGTGCGTCACCCTTATGCGCTGGTGCCTTACGGGGAGAGGGAAATTTCTTTTACCGATATTAGGCGCGACTAATACCGATATTAGATGAGCCTAATATCGGTATTAGATGAGTCTAATATCGGTATTAGTTCGGGTGCTGATTATCTGACGCTTGGCGAAGGGGCTTCCCTTACAGCTCCATACGGCTGCGCTGCTTGGCGGCGTGTGCCTTGCGGTCCGCCTCCGTGGGGTGAAATGCCGACCGTGTCGCCATCTGCTCCACCAGCTTGCGGTCATCGCCACTGAGCCGTGAGGGGATGTGTACCTGGATCGAGATCAGCTCGTCCCCCCTCCGGGCGTCATCGACGGAGGGTAGTCCCTTATTGCGCAGTCGCAGGATCTCCCCGGGCTGGGTCCCCGGCTTGATCGTCACCTTGACATCCCCCTCGAGGGTCGGCACGATCACCTTGCCACCGAGGATCGCCTCGTCGATCGGCAGGAGGAGGCTGTAGAGCAGGTCACTGCCGTGGCGCACGAAGCGCTCGTCGGGGCGGACGGCAAACTCGACGATCAGGTCACCGCTCACGCCATCGTTGGGGCCTGCATTACCACCACCGCGGACGCGCATCTGCATGCCGTCCTCAACGCCGGCGGGGACGCGGATCTCCTGTACCTCCTCGCCCGACTTTACCCCTTGGCCGGCGCAGTGGGAGCACTTCTTCCGGATCTCCTTGCCGGTGCCGTGGCAGGTGGGGCAGACGCTCTGGGTCTGCATCTGACCGAAGAAGGACTCCTGAGTGCGGATCACGGTACCCGATCCGTGGCAGGTGGAGCAGGTGACGACGTCACTCGGGCTCTCGGCACCGGAGCCGTGGCAGTGCTCGCAGGGGACCTGCTTCTTGATCTTCAGCTTCTTCGTCGTCCCCTTGAGCACCTCGTCGAGGGTCAGGTGGACCCTTATGCGCAGGTCAGACCCGCGCATCTGACGGCTGTAGCTGCCACCACCTCCGCCGAAGCCACCGAAGCCGCCAAAGCCTCCGAAGCCACCGAAGAGATCGCCAAACTGGCTGAAGATGTCCTCCATAGACATACCTCCGCCACTGAAGCCACCCGCCCCGGCAGCACCATCGACACCGGCGTGGCCAAACTGGTCATACCGCTGACGCTTCTCCGGGTCACTCAGGACGCTATACGCCTCGGCGGCCTCCTTAAACTTCTCCTCGGCACTCTTGTCGCCCGGATTGCGGTCCGGGTGGTACTTGAGGGCAGTCTTGCGGTACGCCTTCTTGATTTCATCGGCTGAGGCCTCCTTGGTGAGCCCCAGTATCTCGTAGTAATCTCTCTTCGTCGCCATATCCCTTACTTGCCGACCACCACTTTAGGATGGCGGATCACCTTGTCATTGAGCACATAGCCCTTGAGGACGCAGTCGATGATCTTCCCCTTCTGCTCCTCCGTGCCATCGCTTATGGCGACAGCCTCGTGCAGCTCGGGGTCAAAGTCGACGCCCTGTACCTCCATCTCGTGCACGCCCTCGGAGCGGAGGGCGCTGATAAACTTATCTCTCACCAGTAGCACGCCCTCCTTCACCGCATCGACGTCCGTCGCCTGGTCCATGCTCTCAATGGCGCGGTCAAAGTCATCCAATACATCGAGCATCGTTACCACGGTCCGCTCGGCGCCGTACTTCATGAGGTCCGACTTCTCCCGGAGGGTGCGCTTCTTGTAGTTATCAAACTCCGCCCTCAGTCGCAGGTAGCTGTCCTGCAGCTCGGCGTACTTGTCGAGCAGATCGTCTACCCTCGACTCCTCCTCATCCTTGGGCTCCGGGGTGGGGGTCTCGTCGTCTGTCGGGGTGGTCTTCTGCTGCTCTATCTGCTCCTCCGGATCCTTCCGGTGGGGGTCATTCTTATGCTTCTTATTCTCCTTCATATCTCGATAAAATACTATTGTCTCTTACGTGACCGCACAAGAGAGGCGGTCGGCATCCTTTGGTATGCAAAAAGGGTACCAGACTGCCCGACTATCTCCTACTCTGAGACCTTTGCATAATACCCCATCTGTGGCGTCACATTCGAGATTCGGGCTTGGTTATGTGCGTAAGCACACTCCCCTCGCCCTCACTCTCAGTTCCTTGCATCTGAGGTATTCTGCAAACTTCCTGCCGAAAAAGCGGTGCTTTTTCGGCGAAAGACCTTTTTGCAAAGGTCTTTCGCTGTCAGTTACGACCGGTGTGACCGAAGCCACCCTCGCCCCTGTCAGTGTCGTCGAGTTGCTCGGTCTCGACCCACTCCACCTGCTCGTAGCGCGCCAGGACCATCTGGCAGATCCGCTCTCCCGGCTCGATCGTGAAGGGCTCACGGGAGAGGTTGATCAGCGCCACACGGATCTCTCCGCGGTAGTCGCTGTCGATGGTGCCGGGGGTATTGAGTACCGTGATGCCGTGCTTCATCGCGAGTCCGCTACGGGGGCGTATCTGCACCTCGTACCCCGCCGGGATGGCGAAGTAGAGTCCGGTCGGGATCAGCGCCCGATCGAGTGGCTCCAGCGTCACCGGCTCCTCGAGAGCGGCACGGAGGTCAAGCCCTGCTGAGCCGGCGGTGGCGTGGGTGGGGAGCGGGTGTCCGCTCTTATTCACTATCCGAATGGTCGTAGACATGGGTAAAAAGGGGGTGTGAGTGGGGTCAGAGGTGGAGTCCATTATTCTTGATCGCCCGCTGCAGTCGCTCCCGGAAGCGCCGCTCCTGCTTGGGTGAGAGGCTCACCTCGATCGGGAGGTAGAGGATCCGGCTACGCTCCTCGGGCGTGAGGTGGTCAGCGTGGCTCAGGAGCCGCATCCCATCCTTCTCCGTGGTGATGAGATAGCAGTCCGGCTCCCGGATCAGCTCCCTGAGCTCCTCCAGGTCATCCTCGTCGTAGCTGTGGTGGTCGTCGTAGACGATCAGCTCCTCCGTCTCCGGGTAGAGCTCCCGTACCTTGTCGAAGAAGTGCTCCGGGTCGGCGATGCCTGCGACAGCGGAGACGCGTGACTCCGGGGTCGGGGCCGGGCCGGGCTGATCGGTGTCAAAGAGAGGAGTCACTGCGCCATACACGGGACGGCTGAAGTAGACATCCTGGTAGTCCTTGAGCGGAAGCTCGCCCATCATCATCCTTAGGTCGATCGGCTTGCAGTCGTCCGGGGTGTGGGTGACGATGATCGACTCCGCCCTGTCTGTGGAGGAGGGAGCATCGCGGAGCGTACCATAGGGCATAAAGCTGTCGCGTGTGAATGGGTGGTCGTAGGCTGTGAGGACGATGCTGTAAGCAGGGATCACCGCCCGGTGCTGAAATCCGTCGTCCATCACCACCACCTCGGGGCGTAGCTCCACCGGCATCTGCTCGAGGGTCTGCAGGGCTCGCTTCCGATCGCCATCCACATAGACAATCACCTCGGGAAACTTCCGCTTGATCTGGAGCGGCTCATCCCCCACCATGGAGGCATCATCGTCTACGGAGACCACCGCAGGACCCTTGCCGGAGCGGCCATAGCCCCGCGTCAGCACTGCGATCCGATACTCGTCTCGGAGCATCCGGATCACCCGCTCGACGTGAGGTGTCTTGCCGGTCCCCCCTACAGCGACGTTGCCGATGCAGATGACCGGGATAGAGGACTTATAGCCCTTGAGCATCCCCTCATCGTAGAGGAAGTTGCGCACCCCCACGCCCCACCCATAGAGTAGGGCAGGGACCTTGAGTAGGATATTGCGGCTTCCGATCCTCACGATGAGCGATGCTTCTTCCTCGTCCTTACCGCAGCAGTGACGGTAGCAGGCTGCTCTCCCGTGGCTTGCTGATCCAGAGACCCTCCTGCAGCTCGTAGGGCACCTGGGCACGGACACCCATCTGGCTGTCCAGCATCCGGGCGGCGTACTCCATCAGTCGGTCCTCCCGGCTGGCGGTCATCATCCGTAGGCGGGTCTCTAAGCTGGTGCCGAAGAGAGACTCCCAGAAGTCCTCCTTCTCCACCATATCAACCACCTTGTAGTCATCGAGGTCGGCGAGGCGGGCTGCCTCCTGGATGGCTGTCTCGAGGGTACCGAGCTTATCGACGAGACCGAGCCGCAGGGCATCCTGCCCGAGCCATACGCGGCCCTGACCGATGGAGTCGACCTGCTCCTTCGTCATCCCGCGCCCCTCAGAGACGCGGGTGAGGAATTGGTCGTACCCCTCCTCCACATACTTCTGCATCAGCGCCTGCTCCTCGGGGCGCATCTCTCGCGTCGCGTCGCCGAAGTCTGACATCTTATTCGTCTTGACGGTGTCAAAGGTGAGTGCCAGCTTATCAGCCGTGCCCTTGAAGGTGGGGAACATCCCGAAGATGCCGATCGAGCCGGTCAGCGTGTAGGGACCGGCGATGATCTCGCTCGCATTGGACGAGATGTAGTACCCGCCCGAGGCGGCCATGCCTCCCATGGAGACGACGATCGGCTTCTGCTCCTTGAGACGGATCACCTCGCGACAGATCAGCTCCGACTGGGAGGCGGAGCCACCACCGGAGTTGACGCGCAGGACGACCGCATCGATGTCATCGTCATCGGCGATCTCGTGGAGCTTGTCAGCGATGCGCTGGTCGATCAGCTTGGACTGCGTTGCGAAGGGGTTGTCGCTGGACGGACGACCATCCACAATATTGCCCTCGGCGTAGACGACGGCGATCTTATTGATCGACTTGACCGGCTTGCGTGCATTGAGCACAAGATTAGCCCGCACCTCGTCCAGTTCGTCAGCATACTCATCCTCGTAGATCTTGGAGGCGAGCACCTGCTCGATGTCGGTCTCGTAGACGAGCGAGTCGACCAGTCCGTACACTAAGGCGGTATCGATGCGGCTCATGAAGAGGCCCTCATCGGCATAGCGGTGGAAGACCGCCTCATCGATCCCACGTGCCTCGGCCATCTCGCTCACGGTCCCCTGCCAGAGACCGTCCAAGAAAGTCTGCGTCTGGAGCCTATTGGCCTCACTCATATGGTCGAGCATGTAGGGCTCGACGGCGCTCTTGAAGGTACCGACCTTGAAGATCTGAAACTTCACCCCGAGCTTCTGCAGGAGACCGGTGTAGAAGGGGATCTGCGAGCTCAGTCCCGACAGCGCAATCATCGCCTCCGGTCCGGCGTAGATCTTATCTGCCACGGAGGAGATGTAGTAATTGCCGAGGGTAAAGGCCTTCCCATACGCATAGATCGGCTTGCCTCCCTCCTTGAAGCGCAGCAGCGCATCACGGATCGCCTGTGCGGTGTCAAAGCTCATGAAGCACTGGTCCAACCTCAGCACGATGGCATCCACCTTGGGGCTGGTCCGTGCCTCCTCGATGGCGCGGACGATCTCCGGGAGGGTGTAGCTCTTTTGGTCACCATCACCACCGAAAGCACGGAACGAACTGAAGGCGTCGTCCGTGGAGGTGTCTGCTATCTCGCCCACAGGGTCGAGCAGCAGGACGCTGCCGGAGGAGAGGGTGGTCTCCGTCTTGGTCTTGTTGCTCTTGATCAGGTCGGTGATCCCACCGATCATCGCCCCGAGGATCAGCATCGAGAGGATGATGACTACCACATTGGCCAGCACAAATCCCAGACAGGATGCGCCCACCATTTTGAGAAAATCTTTCATTGCCGAAGTTGTATGATGTCTTTGATTTATATCCCGGATGATACTCCCTCCACCCTCACCCACAAACTTACCAATCTTTATGAAATGATAGAAATGCAGCCCCCATGGAGAGTGTTGCACGAAGTGCCATTCTCGCACATTTGTTTCAAATGTGCTGAGACTTTGCACGAAGGATGAGATGCAAGGCGCTGAGGATGAGACCGAAAGGAGCGTACTCACGTACGTGACCGAGACCGAATTCCGAAAGCAACGCAGCAGATCGCCTTCGTGCAACAGTCTCCCATGAGTGGGGCTTGCGTGGATGATAGAAAGCAGGCAATTCTTTGTACCTTTGTCGGACTATTAATATAGAATACTTATTTGATGAGTGTAAGTCATACCGAGGGCACCTTCGATATGCTCGCCAAGACGATGGCGGGTCTGGAGGATATCCTCTGTAAAGAGCTGGAAGCCCTGGGCGCATCTGATATTAAGCCTGGGCGACGAATGGTTGCTTTTAAGGGCGATAAGCGCCTTCTCTACAAAGCCAATGTCCACCTGCGCACCGCCCTGAGGGTGCTGGTCCCGATTGATCAATTTGAGGCTACGAATGCGGACGAGCTCTATGAGCATCTGCATAATGATGTCAACTGGGGAGACTTCCTGGAGCCCAATAGCTCTTTCGCCTTCGATACGGTGGTCTACTCGGATGTCTTCACCCACAGTAAGTTTGTCGCTTACCGCGCTAAGGATGCGGTGTCGGACTTCTTCCGGGAGCATGCCGATCGTCGCCCCAATGTGGCTGTCTCGGATCCGGACGTGCGCTTTCACGTCCATATCGCTGACACGGTGGTGACGCTGGCGCTTGACTCCTCCGGGGAGTCGCTCCATAAGCGGGGCTACCGGGTGGCGCAGGGACCGGCACCGATCAGTGAGGTGCTGGCAGCGGGGATCCTGATGCGTGCCGGATGGGATGACAGCTGTGTGCTGCTGGACCCGATGTGTGGCTCGGGGACCTTCCTGACCGAGGCGGCGCTGATGGCGGCCCACGTGCCACCGGGTATCTTCAGGGATCACTTTGCCTTTGAGCGGTGGCTCGACTTTGACCGGGCGCTACTCGATGAGGTGCTTGAGGAGTGGGACGAGGTGGAGCCGAAGCATAAGATCTATGGATCGGACATCAATCCCAAGGCGATCGCTATCGCTCGGGCGAATATCCAGCGTGCCGGCGTGCAGAAGTACATTGACCTCAATGTCTGCCCTATTGATGCCTATACGCTCGACAGCCGACCTGCTGATACAGGACTTATCGTGATGAATCCGCCGTATGGGGAGCGTATGCGCCCTGAGTCGGTCGAGGGGCTGTATGGCTCTATCGGCTCGACGCTTAAGCACGCCTTCTCGGGCTGGAAGGCGTGGATCATCTCCTCGGGTCAGGAGGGCTTTGACGCCGTGGGGCTGAAGCAGTCTGTAAGGCAGGAGCTGTACAACGGATCGATCCCGTGTGAGCTGCGTGGCTACGAGCTCTTTGCCGGGAAGCGTGACGAGCATCTCCAGGAGCTGTCAGATGCGGGTGAGCTGACGCCGGTAGAGGAGCGTGGCTCATTCTACAGAGAGCAGGAGGACTTCCGTCGGTCGATGACTGGTTACCGTAAGGATGATCAGACCTTTGACAGCGACCGGGAGCGTCGTCCACATAGGAGTGGCAAGCCCTATGGCAAGCGTCCCGCTGGTGATGGTGAGCGGTTAGAGGATCGTCCACGTCGCTTCGAGCGCCGCCCGTATAGAGATCGGGATGGCGAGCAGTCGGAGGATCGTCCACGTCGCTTCGAGCGCCGTCCGTATAGGGATCGGGATGGTGAGCAGTCGGAGGATCGTCCACATCGCTTTGAGCGCCGCCCGTATAGAGATCGGGATGGCGAGCAGTCAGAGGATCGTCCGCGTCGCTTTGAGCGCCGTCCCGGTGGGGAGGGTTTCCGCCATCGTCGCTCTGACCGCAGAGACGACAGGCAGCCTGCATTCCGGGCAAAATTAGGCGATGATGATCGCCATGAGCGTCGGCCTCGACGCTATGGTGATCGGGAGGAGCGTCCCCGCTCTTTCCGCCCTCGTCGTCGAGAGAAGGACTCGGAGGAGTGAGATAGGAGGCGAGCCTCTTTTATCCATAGAGACCTTTGCATAATACCCCATCTGTGGCGTCACATTCGAGATTCGGGCTTGGTTATGTGCGTAAGCACACTCCCCTCGCCCTCACTCTCAGTTCCTTGCATCTGAGGTATTCTGCAAACTTCCTGCCTAAAAAGCGGTGCTTTTTCGGCGAAAGACCTTTTTGCAAAGGTCTTCCATAAAAAAAGGAGATCTGATCGCATCGTGGGTCAGATCTCCTTATATGAGACTGTTGCACGAAGGCGATCTGCTGCGTTGCTTTCGGAATTCGGTCTCGGTCACGTACGTGAGTACGCTCCCTTCGACCTCATCCTCAGCGCCTTGCATCTCATCCTTCGTGCAAAGTCTCAGCACATTTGAAACAAATGTGCGAGAATGGCACTTCGTGCAACATTCTCTATATTATATGGTATACCGGTCGGTCAGACGAGGTGCCCGAGGAGGGTGGCGCTGGTGACGTCATCGATGTGGCAGCGGACCGTGTCACCGAAGTGTATGCCCTCCTTTTTGTCAAAGACCACCACCTTATCCTGCGAGGTGCGGCCGGAGAGCTGGGCTCGGGACCGCTTGGAGAAGCCCTCCACGAGCACCTCCACCTCCAGTCCGATCTGGCGCCTATTCGACTCCTCGGAGAGTCGTCGCTGCAGGTTGATCATACGATTGAGCCGGTCGATCTTGACCTCCTCCGGCACATCATCGGCGAGGTACTTGGCGGCGTAGGTGCCGGGGCGCTCCGAGTAGTAGAACATATAGGCACTGTCGAAGGGGACCCACTCCATCAGCTCAAGGGTCTCGCGGAAGTCCTCCTCCGTCTCGCCACAGAAGCCGGTGATCATATCGGTGGTGATGGCACAGTCGGGGAGGATCCGGTGGATCGCCTCCACCCGCCTCTTGTACTGAGCGACGTCATACCCGCGGCGCATCCGCTTGAGCACGGCATCGGATCCACTCTGGAGGGGTAGGTGGATGTGGCGACAGATATTGGGATGCGCTGCCATGGCGTGGAGCGTCTCATCGGTCATGTCCATAGGATTGGGTGACGTGAAGCGGATGCGCATCTCAGGGGCCTGCTCGGCAACCCTACTGAGGAGACGTGGGAAGTCGGTCGTCACTCCCGCCTCGTCCGTGTAGGAGTAGGCGTCAACCGTCTGTCCGAGGAGCACCACCTCCCGGTAGCCCATCTCCCGCATCATGTCGAGCTCGGAGAGGATGCTCTCCACCTCCCGGCTCCGCTCGCGCCCTCGAGTGTAGGGGACGATGCAGTAGGTGCAGAATTGGTCACACCCCCTCATGATAGATAGATATCCCGAGATGTGGACACCGGGGAGCTTCACTGGCACGATGTCGGCGTAGGTCTCGGAGCGGGAGAGGGTGACATTGACTGCCGGCTCACCCGCCTCGGCGGCGCTGACGAGATTGGGCAGATCCTGGTAGGAGTCTGGCCCGGCGACCAGGTCGGCGTGGTGCTCGGTGATGAGTGCCTCCCTCACATTCTCTGCCATACAGCCCAGCACACCGATGACGATGGGGCGGGCGAGTCTCTCCCGCAGAGCTCTCAGCTGGGAGATGCGGGTATAGATCTTCTGCTCCGCATTCTCTCGCACAGAGCAGGTATTGAGGAAGATCGCATCGGCCTGGTCGATCTCCTCAGTCATCTCGTACCCTATGGTCTGCATCACAGCGCGTATCACCTCGGAGTCAGCGACGTTCATCTGGCAACCGTAAGTCTCTAAGTATAGGTATTTCGTTGTCTGCATCTTATAGCGTCTCTTTAGCGACCGCAAAGGTACGAAAAAGGGTGGGGGGCTTAAACCATCCCTCCCTTTTGGCATCAGACGCATAGGGAGGAAAGGTGGATGGTGTCGCTTATTTGCTTAAATTTGGATCACAATCACTGACTTAGAAGCACCTGAGACAATGCACAATCTACTGATCATCGTCGCTCTCATCGTAGTAAGCAAGCTCCTCTCCTCTCCGAAGCGCGATCGGGCGAGGACGGGAAAGCCGACTCGTGGTAAGATGAGGGGCGAGGATAAGGGGGGTGAGGAGGAGCCAGGTGATCTCCGGCAGGTGCTGAGCGAACTCCTAAAGCCAGCGGCAGAGCCCGAGAAGCCTCAGCGGAGGAAGCGGGCCAAGCAGATGCCTCCGGTGCCTCAGGTCGTGGACGAGATGAGAGAACCTGCGATGACCCCGGCCTCCACCGATACGACGATGCGGATGAGAGACTACCACAGCACGCTTAGGCCGAGCGAGTATATCCTACGGCGGCGTCAGGATGAGATGGAGCACCTCTCTCACTCTGCGGCTAACGAGCCGGAGGGGTGCCTTGGGAGCGAGCTCTTCGACACCGAGGACCGGAGTCGGACCCTCCGCGATGCGATCCTGAGAGCAGAGATCCTGAGGCGGAGAGAGGTATAAGTCTCGAAGGAGGAGTGCTCTGACCTCACCAGATCAGCGTCCTGTCGGGGTGGAGTGACATCGGTTTCGATGAAATAAGATTTTATTTACTACCTTTGTACCGAAATGGCAGGTAGTCCTCAAGCCGACTCATGACTGAGAGGTGCGAGAAAGCCTAACCGAAGTAGATTACATACATTATAACATACACTAACGAACTTAGGAAATTATGAGAAAGACTCTTCTTACTCTCTCCGTAGTTGCTGCAGGTCTCATCGGCATGTCAGTAAACGCACAGGAGGTTAAGTCCAACGAGGAGTACCTCGCTGAGACTCCCGCCAACAAGGTGGCTTTTGAGCCCACCAGCAGCCACTGGTTCATCCAGGCTCTCGGTGGCATCAACGTTCCCTTCTACACTCACTGGAAGGATGGTGCTGTCGTAAAGGCTCAGAGAGACGCTGCCTTTGGTGACAAGTTTAGCTGGAGTGCCGGCATTGCCGTAGGTCAGTGGCACAGCCCCTACTTCGGTACCCGTCTGGCTATCGACTACAACAACATCAAGGCCTTTGGTGCCGCTAAGCCTATCGAGCTTCGCGCCATCAATCCTCACTTTGACTTCCTCTTCGACATCACCAATTACTTTGCTCCCTACGATGCCAATCGTGTCTTCCACGTAGTTCCCTACGTTGGTCTTGGCTACTTTGGCTCTAATCTCATGGGAGATGATCAGAAGATGTCTGATGAGAATTTCAAGGCTATCTTCACCGACAAGCAGGTGAAGGGTACTAAGGATAAGTTCTTTGGTGAGATTGATCACGCAGTCTCTGCAAACCTTGGTATTGACTTCAATATCAACTTCACCCCGCGTGTGGCTCTGACCATCGCTCCCCAGGCTACCTTCGTGCCTGGCTTTGGTCATGGCGACATCATCACCGGCGTTCGTGGTGGTCTTACCTTCAATGTAGGTGACGTAGAGTTCAATGGCGTACAGCCTATGGACTGGGATCTCGTTAATGGCCTCCAGAGCCAGATCAACGATCTCCGCAGCCAGAATGCTGAGCTCAGCAAGCGTCCCGTACGCTGCCCTGAGTGCCCCGAGGTACAGCCCGTTGTTGCTCAGAACTATGAGAATGTCGTTTACTTCCGTATCGACAGCTCTAAGATCGACAAGAACCAGGAGATCAACCTCTACAACACCGCTGAGTACGTAAAGGCCAACAACACCCCGATCACCGTTACCGGCTACGCAGACGTACAGACCGGTACCTCTGACTACAACATGCAGCTCTCTGAGAAGCGTGCCCGCAACGTTGCTGACAAGCTCATCAACGAGTATGGTGTACCTTCTGAGCTGATCACGATCGACTACAAGGGCTCTGACGTACAGCCCTATGACATCAACGCTTGGAACCGCGTAGTCATCATGAAGAGCAAGTGATCTGATCCCTTAAGGGACAATCACTAATCTACCGAGAGGTCTCACAGGACAGCCTGTGGGACCTCTCTTTTTTTGCTATGTGTCTCATCCCGCAGTCTACATTTTTTGACCCTTAATAGGCAGTAAGAGGCCTTGGGAGACCCCTGGAGACAATCCCCATATGTGAGGGTGGTATATTTGCACCGCTAAAGCTTTCCAAGAAGTCCAGTATTTGTCTCAACTTGGACGAGGGTGCCACTGTCTTGGATCATTGGGAAAATAGCTACATTTGACATTGTATTGGGCTATTGTGATAAAGCGTTAGTCTATAAGTGGTACGCAGAGACAACATCATCATGAATGGAGATAATGGCAAGCTGCTGATCTATCAGGTACTGCCCCGACTCTACGGCAACGTGAGCGGGAAAAATCGCCCCGGTGGCTCTATCGAGGAGAATGGCTGTGGTAAGCTGAGTCACGTCACCCGTGAGCGACTCGCTGACCTCAAGGGGCTGGGCTTTACCCATGTCTGGTATACCGGCATCCTCGAGCATGCCACCACCACCCCTTACCCCGGGATCACGCACGATCACCCCGATGTGGTAAAGGGTCGTGCCGGCTCCCCCTATGCGATCAAGGACTACTACGATGTCGATCCCGACTTGGCCGATGACCCGGCTGCGAGGCGGGACGACTTTCGCCGACTGGTGGACCGGACGCACGCTGCCGGACTGGGGGTGATCATTGACTTTGTCCCCAATCATGTCGCCCGACAGTACCACTCGGACTGCAGACCGCCGCTGGAGGAGGACTTCGGGGAGCAGGACGATCGGGGGATGCGATTCCGTCGGGACAACAACTTCTACTACCTCACCGACCAGATGCTGGTGATCGGCTCAGACTACGGTCCTGAGCCAACCGCCTACTCGGAGTATCCCGCACGGGCGACGGGCAATGATGTCTTCCACGCGCAGCCCACTCGGGACGACTGGTACGATACGGTGAAGCTCAATTATGGCGTCGACCCCGACACCGGTGAGACACACTTCGAGGAGCCGGTTCCGGACACTTGGACCAAGATGTACCACATCCTCTACTACTGGTCTGTGCTCGGTGTCGATGGCTTCCGCTGCGATATGGCGGAGATGGTGCCGGTCCCCTTCTGGCGCTGGGTCATCAGAAAGCTCCGTCCCGACTTCCCGCAGTTGCTCTTTATCGGCGAGATCTACCAGCCGTGGCGCTACCGGGAGTATCTGGATGCCGGGTTGGATTACCTCTACGACAAGGTCGGTCTCTACGACACCCTTGTAGGGATCCTGAAGGGTGAGCGTGCTGCCTCTGACATCACTTCCGTCTGGCAGTCGCAAGAGGGACTGTCGGGGCTGATGCTCCACTTTATGGAAAATCACGATGAGCAACGCCTCGCCAGCGACTTCATCGTCGGCACGGGATCAAAGGCGATCCCTGCCGTTGCCGTCTCTGCCCTAATCGATGGCGGACCGATGATGATCTACTTCGGGCAGATGCTCGGGGAGCATGGTATGGATGAGGAGGGCTTCTCAGGACGAAATGGTCGGACCACGATCTACGACTACTGGTCAATGGAGTCCATGCGAGCGCTACACCACCCTGTCCTGCTGTCGGAGGAGCAGCAGGATCTTCGAGAGCGGTATCGTCGTCTACTGGAGGTGGCACGCTATCCGGTCTTTCACCACGGGCTCTTCTTTGACCTTATGTACGTTGTGGGTGACAGGCTGGATCCCCGTAAGCAATACGCTTTCCTCCGCTACCGACCGGGCTGTCTGGCACTCGTCGTGGCGAACTTTGCTGATCACTCCGCCGACCTCGCCCTACCGATCCCGAAGCATGCCTTTGAGACCCTTAGGTGTCCCCAGGGGAAGAGCTGCCGTCAGCTGGATCTCGGCACGGGAGAGGAGGAGGTGGTGACCTTAGAGAGCAACCGACCGTACCGCATCAAGGTACGCCCACACGACTACAGCGTCGTACTCTTTAGCCCACTCAGCCCCTACTTTCACGAGTGATATGGAGCAAGACATCGAGAGCTACTTTGAGCAAAAAGGGGTCAAGCCCACCGCCAATCGCATACTTGTGCTGAAGGCACTGCGTGGCGAGGAGCACCCGGTGACGCTGACGGATCTGGAGCTGACACTCAGTCCGATGGATAAGTCCAGCATCTTCCGTGTGCTGACGCTCTTCTTAGAGCAAGACATCGTCCACGCCTTTGAGGACGGTCGAGGATTGCTCAATTACGAGCTCTGTGGCAGCGAGGGCCCCTGCGACCGGCGAGACGAGCACATCCACTTCTACTGCGAGTCGTGTCGCCAGTCCTTCTGTATGGAGGATCTCCCGTTGCCGGAGATGGAGCTGCCGGAGGGCTATACGCCCCACTCGCTCTCCTTTGTCATCAAGGGCGAGTGCCCGAGGTGCCGTCGTCAGCACGAGAGCGACTGATTAGGCGGTTTTCGTAGCGGTCTACCCTTTGTCCTCTTTTGGATAAAGGGTAATCGCCATATCGGAATGAACGTAGATAACAAATAAAATAAGTATCTTGCGCCTCTGTTTCTACACCGATTTTTCCACTTGTTTTATGATGAATCGAAGACTTTATATACTCTTTTCACTCCTTCTGATGACCGCCCTCACTACGGTGGCGAGTGCTCAGTCAGGGAGCGAGCGCCGGGTCATTACCGGTCTCGTGATCGAGGCGAATGGGGAGCCGATCCCCGGGGCCACACTCTACGCTCCGGAGTCCTCCAAGGGGGCGATCTCTAAGGTAGACGGCTCCTTCAGTATTGAGGTCTCTCTGAGTGAGAAGACCCTCTCCGTCACTTATGTAGGGATGTCGACCGTGGTACTCAATCTCAAGCCGGATAAGTCCTACTACAAGGTCACCCTCTACGAGGATGTGGCTAAATTGGACGAGTTTGTGGTCACCGGCTACCAGACGATCTCGAAGGAGCGGGCGACCGGATCCTTTGCCATCATGGGTAAAGACGATATCAGCAAGAAGCTCGACACCTCACTGCTTAAGCGGCTCGAGGGCGGGATCGCCGGACTGCAGTCGCGCGGGGGGAGTGAACTGCAGATCCGTGGTGTCACCTCCCTTATGGGCTCCTCCAAGCCTCTGATCGTAGTGGACGGGATGCCACTCGAGGGGGATCTCTCGAGCATTAATCCCTCGATGATTGAGCGGGTGACAGTGCTTAAGGATGCGGCCGCCGCCTCTATCTACGGCGCGAGAGCAGCTAATGGCGTCATCGTGATCAATACCGTGAGTGGCTCTAAGGAGGGAGGCTTCAGCCTCACCTATGATGGGACAGTGGAGGTGACGGCGAAGCCCTCGTACGACTATCTTCACCGTCTCTCCTCTGCTCAGCTGGTGGATCTGTCGGAGTATGTGATGGAGAACCAACTGCCGGGAGTCACCTGGTCATCCCTTTTGACCCAGAAAATGGCGTATCCCTACTTTTTGGGTCTCTACGCTAAGCATACCGAGGGACTGATCACAGATGCAGAGTATCAGGCTGAGCGGGATAGGCTGGCAAACTATGACAATACCGAGGAGATCCGATCAGCGCTTCTCCGCACCGGTCTGAGGCAGACGCACAATCTCAGCATGACCAAGTCCGGCAAGAGCAATCGATTCATCGCTTCGGTAAACTATGTCGGCAACCACCCGACGGATGTCCTCTCCAAGGATCGTTCCGTGGGCTTTTCTGTACGCAACCTGACCGACCTCTCGGACCGCCTCTCGAGCGATCTCTCTGTGGCGGGAAACTATGCCCGCTCCTACTCTGACGATGGGTCACCCGATGCACTGACAATGCTTTACTCCACCCCGTCATACCTCCGCCTCCGCTCCGAGAGCGGGGAATACCTTTATCTCCCCACGGAGCGCAGTGAACACTCCAAGGCTGATCTCCTTGCCAAGGGACTGGAGAGTGAGGCATACAATCCTCTCCGCGATCGCAGTCTTGAGTGGACGAGAGGTGAGGATAGCTACACCCGCATCAACTCAAAGCTCTCCTACAAGCTCCTCGATGGTCTGGCGCTGGATGCTCAGCTGCAGGTAGAGAAGGGTGCCAACTACCGTAAGAGCTATTCCGACGCTACCTCCTACACGGTCCGGCAGATGCGTAATAGTGCCACCGTCTTTGAGAATGGCGCATACGTCTCCTATATCCCCAAGGGAGGGCAGCTCCGCGAGACGAGGGGTGGCATGACCGGCTACACTGCGAGGCTGCAGGCCAATTACGACACCGGCTTCGGCGAGGATCACCGCCTGACCGCCCTCGCCGGTACGGAGTGGCGCAGGATCCACTCCACCTCCACCTCGTCCTACCTGATGGGATACGATGATATTTCCCTTGGGACGGTGCCGTACGATGCCGCCAAGCTGGCGAACCTTGAGGGGACACTGTCTGTGAGCGAAAGCTTCCCCTTTGACTACAGTCAGGACAATAATGTCTCCGACCACGACGATCGGTTTGTCTCGATGTACGCCAATTTCTCCTACGACTACTTAGATAGGTACAACCTCACTGGGAGCATCCGCATCGATCAGTCCAATCTCTTCGGTACCGACCCAAAGATCCAATACAAGCCACTCTGGTCTCTCGGTGCCGCCTGGGCGATGCATAAGGAGGACTTTATGAAAGAGGTGACCTGGGTCGACCGTCTTACCCCTCGCCTCACCTATGGTATCGGTGGAAACATCCCGAAGGTGGGCGGTCCCTATATGATCGTCAAGACCGGGCAGTACGGGAGATTCAACAGACTCTCCGGAAGCACCATAGTGACACCGCCCAACCCCTCACTCACCTGGGAGCGGACAGCGACGCTCAACCTTGGTCTTGACTTCGCCATCCTCCACAATCGCATCAGCGGCTACATCGACCTCTATGACAAGGCGACCAGCAATCTCCTCGGTACCCGCTCCGCCGACCCCACCCTCGGATGGGCTAACCTCCTGATGAACTATGGCTCGATGAATAACCGCGGCGTGGAGCTGACTCTCCATACCATCAATATCCAGCAGTCCGACTTCCGATGGAGCACGGACTTCACCTTTGCCTACAACCGCAATCGTATCCTCAACATCGATGAGCCTGACAAGAGTGTCAATGGCTACATCATGAGCAACTATGGTGTGCAGACCTCCGGACACCCGGTCAACAGCCTCTTTGCTCTTCCCTGGGCCGGACTCTATACCACCGATGAGGAGGGTAATCGGGTTGAGCAGGGACACCCTCACGTCTACACCACTTCCCCGGACGGAAAGAGAGAGGCCGTCACCGAGACGCAGAGCATGAGTGACCTGATCCACGTCGGCAGCCTCACGCCGGTGTGGAATGGCGGGCTCACGAATACTCTTGAGTATAAGGATCTGTCGCTCTCCTTCTCGCTGGTCTACTACGGTGGTCATAAGCTGCGAAATGTCATCGCACCCTATACAGAAGGCCTCTCCTTTGTCACTGCCGGGACCAATACGGATGCCGACCTGATCCACGCTTGGCGTAAGGAGGGCGATGAGGACAACCCCCTCACGACACCGCTTCTGTCAGAGTTTCCTCCCACGGAGGGAGAGCGTGTCTCATGGTATGGTGCGGACATCCACGTGATCTCGGGAGACTACATCAAGCTCAAGGATGTGGTGCTTGCCTACAGGCTGCCGTCCACCCTCCTTCGATCCATGCGACTGAGCGACCTGACCCTGCGTCTCCAGGTCAGTGACATCTGGCTCCATGCGGCCAACGATAAGGGGATCGACCCCGAGGCCTACTCCTTCGGGATGGGAACTCCCGCCCGTCTGCCTCAGACGCCCACTTCCCTTACCCTTGGTCTCTCTGTTACACTCTGATCGATGCAATTTATTATGAAAGTGATATATAAGACCCTCCCGCTACTCCTGCTGCTCACGCTGCTCAGTAGCTGCAAGGACTTCCTTGGTAATGTGCCTAAGGGCTACCAGATCCCTACCAAGGTGGAGGAGTACGAGCTGCTGCTCAATGACGACAACCTCGTCAAGCTCTCAGGAAAAGAGATTGACCTGATGGCTGACGAGATCAATGTCCCTGTCACACTCGATGGTAATCTCTACTATCAGACGACGCTAAGGAACATGAATCCTGAGTGGAGAAGGATCTACCTCTACCAGACACCCTTCTATGGTCCTGACAAGTCAGACACCAATTACGATGCGGCCTACAAGCGGATCTTTACTTACAACTCCATCCTCACAGGCCTGAAGACAGCCTCCGGGGACGAGAAGGAGATCTCTTGCGTGCGGGCAGAGGCTCTTGCCTGTCGCGCCTTAGAGTACCTCACCCTCGTCGGCATCTATGGTCCCGGCTACGACAGCGAGCATGCGTCGGAGATCAAGACCATCGCCCTGCTGACCGACAACGACATCAATCACAAGGATCTCTCCCCCGCCTCTCAGCAGGAGGTCTATCGGCAGATCATCGCAGATCTGGAGGAGGCGATCCCCCTCCTGCCGGAGAAGCCGGTGGGCAATGCTTATCGTATGAGCAAGGCTGCCGGCTACGGTATCTATGCCCGTGCTGCCTGGCAGATGAAGGACTACAAGACCGCCCTCGTCAATGCTCGGAAAGCGCTGGAGCTGAATAGCGAACTGGTAGACTACAAGAAGCTTGAGCTCCATGAAGAAGAGTGGGCTGTAGGGGCACGAAATAACTATCCCACCCCTCTTCTCAATCCTGAGAATATCCTCATCCGACTCCTCTCTCCCCCGGAGGGGCTGAACATATATGCCCTCGTCAGTCACTCCGTCCTCTCCCTCTTCGACGGGACGGAGGATATGCGACGCAAGATCTTCATCACCGATGCCCCTGATGGTGATCCCAATGCTTGTCCTCCGGGAGAGTTGGTCTGGGAGCCTGCCATCTACTTCAATCTCGGCATCTCCACCCCTGAGATGTACCTTATCGCCGCAGAGTGCGAGGCTCGGGTCGGCAGCACAGATGAGGCACTTCGTCTGCTCAATCATCTGCGAGACTACCGCATCGTGGACAATAAGCCCCTCCGGATCAGTGACAAGACCGAGCTCATCCGGGCGGTGCTCGATGAGCGGCAGAGAGAGTTCCTCTTCCGTGGCTTCTTCCGCATCGTCGACCTGAAGCGACGCGCTCAGGATCCCGACTTTGCCGTCACCGTCACCCACCATGACGAGCAGGGCAATCCGGTCGTTGCCTCGCCCTCGTCACCGGACTACCTGAGGGTGCCGCTCCCCGCCAAGGTACTTGCCTTCTGGGAGCATCAGAAGTAACACAAAGGTGATCATACCACCTATGCGATGAGGAGACCTCCGGGCGACTGGATGTCTCCTCATTGCTGCTGGAGTCTTAGATGAAGTGGCGGGGTGATCCTGTGAGCAGATAATTGAGTAGGACTCCATTTAGGGAGAGGATGGCAAAAAGGGTACCTTTGTGGCGAAAATACGAGGACTATGACAGCTGTATATCATACGGTGACGCTTGACAATGGCTTACGGTGCGCTCTCCTGCCCACCCGGAGCCGAGTGGTGTGGTGTGGCTTTGGGATCCACTCGGGGAGCCGAGACGACCCGGAGGAGTTGCCTGGGCTTGCTCACTTTGTTGAGCACACCATATTTAAGGGGACGATCCATCGCCGCGCGGATCACATCCGCAATCGGATGGAGGTGGTGGGCGGCTCCATCGACGCCTATACCACCAAGGATGAGACGGTCGTCTATACCGTCGGTCCGCGAGGCGAAATGTCCCGCGCTGTGGAGTTGCTCGGAGACCTGATCCGGCACAGCACCTTCCCTGACAAGGAGCTGGAGCCGGAGCGGGGGGTGGTTCGCGATGAGATCAACCTCTACCGGGATACGCCCTCGGATCGGATCTTCGACGAGTGGGACGAGCGCTTCTTCCGTGATCGGTCCCTCGCCCATCCCATCCTCGGTGACACTCGGAGCCTCGATCGGATGCGGCGGGAGGATCTGCTGAGCTATGCGGAGCGCACCTTTCGTCCCGAGAGACTCCTCTTTTTCGTGATGGGGCAGGTGACACCGAAGCGCTTTGAGGAGCTCTGTCGCCGGTACCTCTCTGAGCCTTTCCCCTCCGAGGTGAAGCCCTCTACTCGTCCGGAGCTGTCGCTCCCCATAGCCCTTGCCGACGAGTCTCCCCATATCGTCCACAGCCGCACCCATCAGGCGCATACGCTCCTTGGTGGTCTTGGCGCTACCTACAATGACCCCGACCGAGCTGCGCAGAACCTCCTCCTACAGCTCTTGGCCGGCGATGGGATGAATACCCTCCTGAATGTCGAGCTGCGGGAGCGTCGCGGCTGGGTCTACAATGTCGAGGCCTCCGTCACCTGCTTCCCCGATGTGGGCTGGTGGCAGATCTACTTCGGCAGCGATGACGACCATGCCGAGGAGGCGCTGCGTGTCGTCCGTGAGCAGCTTGATCGCCTGATGCAGGAGCCTCTCCGTGAGCAGGTGCTGAGAGCGTGGAAAAAGCAGACGAAGGGGCTTGCCCTCGTCTCCTCCGAGCAGTCGGAGTCCACCTTCCTCTCCTTTGGTCGCCAGATGCTCCTCCGTGGTCGGTATGAGACGCTGGAGGAGTACTTCGACCGCATAGACTCGGTCACGACGGAGAGCCTGATGGAGACGGCTCGTCGCCTTTTTGCCCACCCCTTTACACTGATATATAATGGTAAGAAATAAGCTAACCCTTCTCCCCTGCCTCATGAGCCTGATCTTGATGTCCGCCTCCTGCGGGGGAAAGAATGAGAGCCGTCGCGAGACCACCACTGAGGGCGAGACCCGGGTGGTGGCGGAGACGCCCTTCTCAGCAGACTCCGCCTACGCTGCTGTGGCGCATCAGGTCGCCTTTGGTCCCCGTGTGCCTGGGAGCGAGGCGCATAAGAGGTGTGCCACCTTCCTCTCGGCGGAGTTGACCCGCCATGGTCTCGACGTGATCGAGCAGCCGATGACCTTGACCGCCTACGATGGCACCCGGCTGGAGTGCGTCAATATCATCGGTCGGTATCGCCCTGAGGCATCGGAGCGGATCCTGCTCTTCGCTCACTGGGACACGCGTCCCTATGCGGATGCGGAGAGCGACCCCGCCAAGTGGCGCACCCCGATCGATGGTGCCAACGACGGCGGGTCGGGTGTCGGTGTGCTGCTGGAGATCGGTCGGCTCCTGCAGACGAAGGGGCTGCGCGAGGGGCTGGGCGTGGACATCATCTTCTTTGACGCAGAGGACTATGGAGTGCCACAGTTTGCCGAGTATGACGGCGACACGGAGAAAACCTGGGGCCTGGGTGCTCAGTACTGGGCCAAGAATCCCCACACGCCCGACTACCGGGCCGACCTCGGCATCCTCCTCGATATGGTCGGCGGTGAGGGGGCGGCATTCTATCGCGAGTACTTCTCGCAGGAGAGTGCCGGCCGCGCTGTGACGGAGGTGTGGCAGACGGCACACGACCTGGGGTACGGGAGCTACTTCCACAACGCTGTGGGGGGTGGCTTGGTGGATGACCATGTCTTCGTGATCCGTCACCGCCGCATCCCCTGCCTCGACATCGTTGACTACGACCCGGCACGCACGACGGGATTTCCCGCCACCTGGCACACCTTAGACGACACCATGGAGCATATCAGCCGAGAGACACTGCAGGCGGTAGGCTCCACGGTCTGGACTGTGCTGACGAAGAAGTGAATGAGTAGATAAGAGAGAAAAATGACTATCAACGAGATACAAGACGAGATCGTCGACGACTTTGGGCTCACCGATGACTGGATGGAGCGCTACGAGATGATCATCGAGATGGGAAATGACCTCCCTCCCTTCCCCGATGAGGAGAAGACCCCCGAGCATATCATCGAGGGGTGCCAGAGCCGCGTGTGGGTGGTGGGTCACCCTCAGCCCGATGGGACGATCCACTACGAGGCGGACTCCGATGCCATCATCGTCAAGGGGATCATCGCCCTCCTCCTCCGTGTCGTCGACCGACAGCCGGCAAAGGAGGTGGCTGAGGCTGACCTCTACTTCATAGACAAGATCGGGCTTAAGGAAAATCTCTCCCCCACGAGATCCAATGGCGTCCTCGCCATGATCCGCGACATCAAGCTCATCGCTGCCACCTCTCTCGTCAAGTAGGGTAATGAAGATCATAGCCGAAGCTTCCATCCCCTATCTCAGAGGGGTGCTGGATGAGCTGGGAGAGGTGCGCTACCTCCCCAATCCTGAGATCACTCCTGAGGCGGTACGTGATGCCGACTGGCTCATTGTACGGAGCATCACGAAGTGCAGTAGAGAGCTCCTCGAGGGCTCCTCCGTCAAGCTCATCACCTCCGCCACGATCGGCATCGACCACATCGACACCGACTTCTGCGAGGAGGCGGGGATCACCTGGTACAATGCCCCGGGCTGTAACGCTCAGTCGGTAGGTCAGTATGTCGGCTGCTCACTCGCCCGCTGCTGCAGCGAGAAGGGTGGCAGCCTCATCGGCAAGACCTACGGCATCGTCGGTGCCGGTCATACCGGTATGGCAGCGGCACACTACGCCAAGGTGCTGGGTATGGAGGTGCTGCTCAATGATCCTCCGCGAGCCGATGAGGAGGGTAGGGGGAAGTTTGTCTCCCTCCAGACACTCGCCGATGAGTGCGACTACATCGACCTGCATGTCCCGCTCACCTATGACGGAGACTATCCCACCTACCACTTGGTGGACAGCACTTTTATCAAGAGCCTTCGACGGATGCCTGTCCTCATCAATGCCTGTCGAGGTGGAGTCACGGACACCTCCGCTCTCCTGATGGGGCTGCGGGAGCGCCGTCTCTCCAATGTCATCATCGACTGCTGGGAGGGCGAGCCACATCCCTCACCGGAGCTGGTGGAGGCAGCCTGGCAGGCGACGCCGCACATCGCCGGCTTCAGCGCAGATGGCAAGGCCAATGGCGCCCGCACCTGCCTCCTCTGGGGGCTTCGCTTCTTTGGCCTAACCTCAAGCCGTGTCGATGAGATCCGCCCCGAGCCGCCGGTGGATCCCCTCATTGATCTCAATGACTTTGAGGAGGGTAAGCGCATCTGGGGGGCGATGCTCCGTACTTTTGATCCCAAGAAGGTGGATGAGGACTTTCGCCGGAGATACGACACCGACTTTGAGGCAATGCGGAGCGGGTACCCCTTTCCGCGCGAGCCAAGGGCTTACGTGGTCACCAACTATCGTCCTGAGGAGGGACAGATCCTCTCATCGCTTGGTTTCGCCCTCCGCCCGTAAGTTAGGTCTGGGTGGGGGACAAAGAATCTCTCTCCCCGCAAGGAATAGATCATCTCGGCTGAGAGACATCTCTAATACCGATATTAGGCGCGACTAATATCGGTATTAGTTGGCCAACAGTTTTGGCGGGTTTTGTGACAATCTCGTACCCGGACTACGGGTGACTCGAAAATGGTTGTTTCAATTTAATATGGCTAACTTTGGGTGTTGAGCAACATGACTCGTCCGATGGACTGCCACGCCTCAGGTATACTAACAAACCATAGCTATAATAATGAAACAAAGAGTTAGGGTCGCTTGTCCATCTGTCGTCTTTTTCTTGGTCTTTTTGGGTCTTGTGAGCTTCCTAAGCTGTTGTGGCTCAATGAAGAGTAGCCCGGTATACAAGCGTGCTTATGCTGCAGCGCAAGAGAGAGAGGAGAAAACGAAGACAACGCCCCTCTCACAGATGGGTAGTATTCGTGAGACCTCCGTCGGCATTAGTCCCGTGCTTCGCATTGAGCAGCAGGGACGTGGCGCGTCAGGAGTGAGGACATCGGGGACTCCGATCGTCACTCCTGAGGTCTCGATCAGGTGGATGTGGAGATTTCCACATTTAGGTCGGCTGGGTCCTGAGATAGGCTTTAGGGGAGACCGGATAAGCTCTTCCAAGCACATAGCGGGGCTCCTCACCGTGGGACTCGCCCAAGGTGGATACGGTGGTGAGGTGAGCCGGTCTACGACTATTGGCGTGGTCAACTCCGTGGGGTATATGCGAAGCTTCTCCCCCTACGTAATTGATGGCGAGTGGAGACAGCAGGGTAGGAATGGAGCTTACCTTAGGATAGGGCTTCGGGCTCACTGGAGGATCTCGGAGGGCTTTAGCGCTCTGGGGCTGGAGGCCGGTCTGATGGGCTATTATCTATGGGGAAACATACTCGAGGGGGACAATACTCGGGTATTCTCTCCGGGCTTTGGGTGGTTCCCCTCCTTGTCAGTCATATCCACTCTGGGATCCTACTGATTGCTCGCGTCTCTGACTTAGATCTGAGGGGTAGGTGATGAGGTCTCCTATCCCTCAGTTCTTTTTCTGTTTGTTGCGGGCGTGCTTAATGAATTCTGTATCTTAATTGTCCGCAACATCGTCCTCTTTTGCATTCTATAAGAATAGGATGTGTCCACAACTCACAGAAATAAGGTAACTTTGCCCGAAGTGACCGGACTCCCTCTTGCCCATCGTGTGCAGGGGAGGGTCACTCCGATGATATTCAGTAGATAAACCAAGTCACAGGACTCATGTCTATACGTAGCCGTAAGCCGGTCGGACCGGTCTCAGCTCTTCTCTTGCTCGTAATGCTCCTATACTCCTGCAATCGGGATATGGGAGACTATGTCCGTCCGGTCTATACCGACTACACGGTGCCGGGTCAGGTGGTCCTCTCCTTCCCTAAGGTCAAGGGTAAGCAGATTCCTGCAGCCCGCTTCAGCATCGACCACATCAACCACCGGATATACAATAAGACGCCCCTCCCCTATGGATCGGAGATTGACTCCGCCTACCTCTCCATGGCGGTGAGCAACCAGCTCAAGGTCACGCTTCGTAACGTGAGCTCCGACAAGAGGGTCGCATGGAATGTGGCCGGTAGCGACACAACGCTGATCAGCTTCAAGGGCGGACGGATGGAGCTGACGATCCAGACGGATAAGAAGAAGGACAATCAGTCGGTCACGTACGACTTCCGTGTGCTCACCTATGGGTACGACCCCAATAAGATCGTCTGGACCGATATGTCCAATGGTCTCCCGATTGAGACGGAGGAGACCCGTATGGTCGTCCTGCCGGGCGACAGGCGCTACCTCCTTAGTCGGCTCGGGAGGGAGACCTCTCTCCTCGAGATCACGACCCTCGACCCGCTTGACATACGTCAGGTCACGGAGGCTCACCTGCCTGAGGGGCTGAGACCTTATACCGCCTACACCTCGCCTAAGGGCGATACTTGGGCGCTTGATGCCGAGGGACACCTCTTTACCTCCACCGATCTCGTGACGTGGCTCCCGGCCACTCCGGCAGGGGTTACGGTGACACAGCTCCTGAGTGTCAGGACCGGGGCGGTCTATATGGTGGGCACAGAGGATGGTAAGACCTACTCGATCTATCAGCTCGATAAGCAGAGCAAGGTCACGACGGAGGTCGGTCAGGTGAGGGAGAAGTTCCCGGTCCGCGACAGCTATGTCCATGAGTATGAGATCGCCTCGACGCCTCACATGCTCCTCTTCGGAGGTTCGCTTGCCTCCGGTCTCCCCATCAGCACCGGCTTTTTCTCCTCCGACTTGGTGGAGTGGGGCGCACTGCCCTCCAAGGTGGTCTACCCCCACGAGGGTGCTCTCTACGTCACCACGGCCGACCGGGAGACGCTCTATCGTATCGGTGGAGTCTATGATAAAGGTCCTCAGTCTACTATCTACAAGAGTGACGACAATGGGGTCACCTGGACTCGGATGGAGACCGAGAAGGCTCCGGGTAAGGACTTCCTCCCGATCTCTCATGCCGGTGGATACTACTACGAGTCGCCTAAGGGGGAGAGTCTCTTCATCTTCGGTGGCCGAGTGGGACACGACGGAGAGTCTACGCGCCGTGTCTGGCGTGGGACGATCGATCGCTCCGCCGGCATCATCAATGATTTCACCCGGAAGTAAGCCATACGTATGCCCTCTCCCGCCGATACGCTCTTAGCTCAGCTTGACCCTGACCGCATCCCCGGACACGTTGCCATAATTATGGATGGCAATGGTCGCTGGGCTCGTGAGAGGGGTCTGGAGCGAAGAGACGGACATCGTGCCGGTGTACAGTCGGTCAGTCGCATCGTCCGTGCCGCTGCCCGCTGCGGGATACGCTACCTGACGCTCTACACTTTCTCCACAGAAAACTGGCGCCGCCCCAAGGCTGAGGTCGATGCGCTGATGACCCTGCTGGTCCGCTCTGCGGTAGAGGAGCTCGCCACGCTGGAGGAGAATAACGTCCGCCTGCGTACCATCGGAGACCTTGAGGAGTTGCCCGAGGAGCCGAGGGTGGCACTGATGGGGCTGGTGGAGAGTACGAAGTCAAATACCGGCATCACTCTCGTGCTTGCCGTCAATTACTCCTCACGCTCCGAGCTGACCAGGGCCTTCAATAGGCTCCTGGCTGAGCGTCACGGCAGTGAGGAGCCCATCACCCCGCAAGACATCTGCGCGCACCTCGACCTGCCCGACCTGCCGGATCCCGACCTACTGATCCGCACCGGGGGGGAGTGTCGGGTCAGCAATTACCTCCTCTGGCAGCTTGCCTATACCGAGCTCTACTTCTGCGACTGCTACTGGCCTGACTTCGATGCTGCAGACCTCTACCGATCCCTCATCGACTATCAGTCTCGCCAGCGACGCTTCGGTCGCACCGGTGATCAGGTGGTTGATGTCGACTGTGGTGACAAGACCTCCGACCGCTCCTGATGATCACCGCGCACCACCATACATCCCTTTCCCCGGAAGAAACGCTTCATCCTAACGCATGAATATCCTACCCTCACCGCTTCGCCGACTTTTCTCTATGACAAGAAGCTTGAATACCACACCCTCTCGGCTGCTCGCCCTCATTGCCACTCTGCTCGTCAGTGGCGTCGCCATGGCACAGTCGGAGCACACGATCGCCTCATCGGACAGCCTGGCAGCTCTGCCGGATGTCTCCTACACCCGCCCTGTCTCAAGGGTGATCGCCGGACTGAGGGTGGTCGGCAATGAGAGCTACGAGGATGTGGTGGTGCGCAACGTCTCTGGTCTCCGTGTAGGTCAGCGGGTTACCGTACCGGGTGAGGAGATCAGCCAAGCGGTGCGCAACTACCTCCGCAACGGGCTTTTCTCCAATGTCCGCATCGATGCCGACCGCATGGAGGGGGACTCGGTGTGGCTCTCGATCCATATCACCGAGCGGCCGCGCCTGACACGCTTTGAGATGAATGGGGTGAAGAAGAGCGAGGAGAAGGACCTCCGCACCGGTAGACTCCAGCCACTTGCTCAGGGGACCTTTATCACTCCCAATATCCTCGATCGATCCGAGATAGAGATTAAGCGCTTCTACGATGCCAAGGGATTTAGCAACGTCGAGGTACACACCTCCGTCCTTGAGGACAACTCTCGCCCCGGCTATGTGGTGGTGATCTTTGATGTCAATAAGAATGCGAAGACGAAGATCTCGACCATCAACTTCATCGGCAATGAGATGCTGAGCGACAATGCCCTGAGGCGCGCCATGAAGAAGACGAATGAGGTCTTCAATCTCTCCAAGCGCCCCTGGAGCAGTATCCTCGAGATCTTTGGTACGAAGAAGTTCGTGGAGAAGGAGTACAGGGAGGACCTGAAGAATATCCTCAAGGCCTATCACGCCAAGGGCTACCGTGACGCAGAGATCCTGCGGGACACGATCTACAAGGCGGACGACGGGAAGAAGATCAATATCGACATCGAGGTCTACGAGGGCCCGAAGTACTACATCAAGGCGATCAACTTCGTCGGCAATACCAAGTACCCGACTCTCCAGCTCCAGCAGGTTCTCGGCATGCGCCCCGGCGATGTCTACAATCAGAAGAAGCTGATGGAGCGTATCTCTCAGGATGAGGATGCGGTCTCCAACCTCTACTCCAATAACGGCTACCTCTTTGCTTACATGGTCCCCGTGGAGACCGAGGTGAAGGGTGACTCCGTCGCCCTCGACATCCGCATCCACGAGGGCAAGCCGGCGACGATCAATAAGGTGGCGATCCGAGGCAACTCGCAGATCTACGACGAGGTGGTTCGCCGCGAGCTCTACACGAAGCCGGGCATGCTCTTCAATCGCGACTACGTTATGCGCTCTATGCGTATGATCGCTCAGATGGGCCACTTCGACCAAGAGAAGATCGTCCCCAACATAGTTCCTCACGAGGAGAGCGGTACGGTGGACATCGAGTGGCAGCTGACGCCGAAGTCCAATGACCAGGTCCAGCTGTCGATGGGATGGAGCCAGACCGGTCTACTGCTGATGGCAGGACTGAAGTTTACCAACTTCTCCCTCCGCAACTTGCTTGATCGCTCCACTTACCACAACTTCCTCCCCCGTGGCGATGGGCAGACGCTTTCGCTCAATGTCCAGACCAATGCTCGCTACTACCAGAGCTACGGCATCAGCTTTATGGATCCCTGGTTTGGCCGCAAGCGACCCAATATGTTTAGCGTCTCAGTCTCCTACTCCCGTCAGACAGACATCAACCGCCGATTCTACTCCGGTCAGCAGCAGAGTCTGATGAATAGCTACGGCGGCTATGGATACGGCTATCCCGGCTATGGCTATGGTGGCTATGGCTACGGTATGGGCTATCCGGGTGGGTACGGCTATGGCATGGGCTATCCCGGAGGGTACGGCTACGGAGGCATGGGTGGCTACGGCATGGGGTACTACAACCAGTACTACCGCGAGGCGATGACCAACCTCTACGAGCGCGCTCTTGACCCGGATAAGACCCTTGATATGCTCCGCTTCAATATCGGCTATGGTAAGCGACTCACCTGGCCGGACGACAACTGGCAAGTCTCCCTCGGGCTTACCTACAATATGTACCGGATGCACAACTGGGGCGCCTACTACTACAACTTCGGTATGGAGAATGGTGTCGCCAATGACATCAACCTCTCGCTCAATCTCTCCCGCTCCTCGATCGACAACCCGATCTACACCCGTCGAGGATCCAGCTTCACCTTCGAGGCGCAGTCGACCCTGCCGTACTCCCTCTGGGATGGCGTCGACTACTCCGACCCGAAGCTCCCCGATGCCGACCGGTACCGCTTCATCGAGTACTATAAGGTGAAGGGCAAGGCTCAGCTCTTTATCCCCCTTATGGACCCGATCAATACCAAGCGCACCCCCGTCCTGATGGCGAGTGCGGAGTCCGGTACGATCGGCTCCTTCAGCCCCTATAAGCGCTCCCCCTTCGGTACTTACTATATGGGTGGTGACGGTATGTCCTCCTACTACGGATACCTCAATGAGATGATAGGCCTCCGCGGCTATCGCAACGGCTCCATCTCGGGTGCCAGCGGACGAGGTGCCTATGTCTACTCCAAGGTCTTTATGGAGCTGCGGTATCCGGTGATCTTTGAGAATCAGGCAACGATCTGGGTACTCGGCTTTGCTGAGGCCGGTAACGCCTGGGAGTACCAGAAGGACTTTAACCCCTTCCAGCTTAAACGTTCTGCCGGTCTGGGCGTCAGAATAATGTTGCCGCAGATTGGTCTGATGGGTATTGACTGGGGCTACGGCTTTGACGCCCCGGACGGAACCGCTCAGATCGGTGGTAGCAACGTCCACTTCGTCCTCGGTCAGCAATTCTGATCCCCGGGCATTTGGTACAACCTACATTAAGACAGCAACCATTATGAAAGAGATAAGAAAAACGGCTCTCCTCGCGCTCATTGCCCTCGTGGCATCGGTCGGGATGACGCTCCCCTCTCGGGCGCAGGACTACATCACCTACGCTCTGGTGGATATGCAGTATATCCTCACCAATATCCCTCAGTACAAGGAGGCAACGGAACAGCTCCAGGAGACCGCCAAGGGCTACACGGCTGAGGTGAAGAAGCTCCAGGACCAGGCAGGCACCCTCTATGCCGACTACCGCAAGCAGATGGGCTCCCTCTCCGCCGACCAACGCGCCTCTCGCGAGAAGCAGATCGTCGAGGTGGAGAATCGCGCCGCCGAGCTGCAGCAGAAGTACTTCGGTCCCAAGGGCGAGATGGCGAAGCTCCAGGAGCAGCGCATCAAGCCGATCCAGGACAAGGTCTACGAGGCGATCAAGCTCTACAGCCGCAAGTATGGTGTCTATATGGTCCTTGACCGCGCCTCCGGCATGGGCACCATTGTCTATGCCGACCCCGCTGCCGATATCAGTAATGACATCCTGAAGATCCTTGGCATCTCTGTGAAATAACGTACCTTTGTGCGTCTCATAACCCTGAATATAAATCAATAACGTAAGATACATTTTCATGAAAAGAACGTTTCTCATCCTCTGTGCTGCCATGCTCTTCCCCATCTTTGCCGGTGCGCAGAGCCACAAGATCGGTATCGTAGACTCTCAGAAGGTACTCAGCGAGATGCCTGAGATGAAGTCCATGCAGGCTGAGCTTGACAACCTCGCCAAGAAGTACGAGGATACCCTCGTGCAGTTGCAGAAGGAGTTTCAGACCAAGTACCAGGACTTCGTCAAGGAGCAGGAGACTATGGTCGAGTCCATCAAGAGTCGCAAGCAGCAGGAGCTGGAGGACCTCTCCAAGCGCATCCAGGATCTCAATAACGTGGCTCAGCAGGATATGCAGAAGAAGCAGGTAGAGCTCTTCGCCCCGATCCAGACCAAGCTTCGCGAGGCGATCAATAAGGTAGGCAACGATGGTGGCTTCACCTATATTATGGATGCCAGCCAGATGCTCTATGTGGGCAGCGGCAGTGAGGATGTCACTTCTCTCGTGAAGTCTAAGCTCGGTCTCTGATCTCCGTCCGAGCTCACCGCTCGCACCTTCCCTCGAAGGTCACACACTCATAAGTCATCCCCGACAGGTCACGCACCTCTCGGGGATGTTTTTTTTTGTCCACGATGCTGCTGACCCCGATCGCCCCACCTCCTATGGCGGAGGGTGGGACCGGACGATTGAAAATCACTAAATTTGCCGTAAGACCTTGAGGGAAGGTCCTCTCACCACAGAATAGTATAACAGACAGTAGGCTGCTAACCATGGCAAAAGTGAAGGAGACACCGATGATGTCTCAGTACAACCGGTTTAAGAGAAAGTACCCTGACGCAATACTGCTCTTCCGCGTAGGGGACTTTTACGAGACTTTCTCCGATGATGCCGTCGCCGCTTCCCAGCTACTGGGGATCACACTGACCAAGCGGTCCAACGGTGGTGCCTCTGAGGTCCCCCTCGCCGGCTTCCCTTACCATGCACTCGATGTCTACCTGCCTAAGCTGGTATCGCAAGGGAAGAGAGTCGCCATCTGTGACCAGATTGAGGATCCCAAGCTCACCAAGACCCTGGTAAAGCGGGATGTGACGGAGCTGGTGACCCCGGGACTGACGATGGAGGATACGGTGCTGGATGCCGGGACCAATAACTTCCTCGGTGCCTTGGTGTCGAAGGGCGGGCGCACCGGTGCCGCATTCCTTGATCTCTCCACGGGCGAGTTTTGCACCGCCGAGGGTGTCGAGGAGGATGTGGCGAAGATGGTCGTCTCCTTTGGTCCAAAGGAGATCCTCCTGGAGCGGGGTCGGGAGGCATCCGTGGCGGCCGCCATGGGAGAGCAGTGGCACTACTACCCCCTTGAGGACTGGGTCTTCACTGTTGACTACGGCAGGGAGCGGCTTGAGAGGCACTTCAATACCCGCACGCTCAAGGGCTTCGGCATAGAGGAGAAGCCGCTCGCCATCATCGCCTGCGGGGCGATCCTTTACTACCTCGAGGCGACGAAGCACACCCAGCTGAGCCACGTGACGACGCTTCACCTGATCGAGGAGGACCACTTTGTCCGGCTGGACAATTTCACTCGGCGCAACCTTGAGATCATGCGCCCGCTCACGGAGGACGGCTCCTGCCTCCTACAGGTGCTGGATCACACGCATACCCCGATGGGCGGTCGCCTGCTGAAGCGCTGGCTCTCCTTTCCCCTCCTCGACCTGCATGAGATCGAGCGACGCCAGGCCTGTGTGACTGCCTTCTGTGAGCAGTCGGAGCTGACCCGATCGGTGGCGGATCACCTGGCCGGCATCGGTGACCTGGAGCGACTGGCAAGTAAGGTGGCAGTGGGGCGCATCTCGCCCCGTGAGCTACTCCAGACGGCAGCCGGGCTGCGACTGATACGCCCGATGATGAGTCTCCTCACCGACTCGGGTGAGCAGGCACTCCGCGAGCTGTCCCTCAGGCTTGACCCGGCGGAGGAGTTGGCGTCAAAGATCGAGCAGTCCATCGACCCCGATGCACCGGCACAGGTGGGTAAGGGAAGGGTGATCCGTACCGGCGTGAGCAACCGATTGGATGAGCTGCGCGCCATCGCCGGTGGGGGCAAGAAGTACCTCCTTGAGATGCGTGAGCGGGAGAGTCGTGAGACCGGGATCCCATCGCTGAAGATTGCCTTCAATAACGTCTTTGGCTACTACATCGAGGTGACCAATGCGCACAAGGATAAGGTGCCGGAGGACTGGATCCGGAAGCAGACCTTGGTCAATAGCGAGCGATACATCACCCCGGAGCTGAAGGAGTATGAGCAGAAGATCCTCGGTGCCGAGGAGCGGATCAGCATCCTCGAGGCGGAGCTTTACCAGGATCTGATCCGGGAGGTGATGGGGCATATCCGCGTCCTGCAGAGCAATGCAGCAGCTCTCTCCGAGATCGACGTGCTGAGTACCTTTGCTTACGATGCGGTTACATACGATTACCACCGTCCGGTGGTGGACCGAAGCGCTGTCATTGACATCAAGGAGGGGCGCCATCCCGTGATCGAGCGGATGATGCCTCCGGGTGAGGAGTATATCCCCAATGACGTCTTCTGCGACCCGGAGACAGACCAGATCATGGTGATCACCGGACCCAATATGTCGGGTAAGAGTGCACTCCTGAGGCAGACCGCCCTCATCGTGCTGATGGCTCAGGTGGGCTCCTTTGTCCCGGCACGTGAGGCGCACCTCGGCATCGTGGATCGGATCTTCACCCGCGTGGGGGCATCGGATAATATCTCGCGTGGCGAGAGTACGTTTATGGTTGAGATGACCGAGTCGGCGATCATCCTCAATAACATCACCCCCAATAGCCTCGTCCTCGTGGATGAGCTGGGACGCGGCACCTCCACCTACGATGGCATCTCGCTGGCACAGGCGATCGTGGAGTATCTGCACAATAATCATCGCGCTCACCCTAAGACCCTCTTTGCCACCCACTACCACGAGCTAAACGAGCTGGAGGGCGTCCTGCCGAGGATCCGAAACTATAATGTCTCTGTGAAAGAGGCCGATGGCAAGGTGATTTTCCTTAGGAAACTGGTCCCCGGAGGATGCGAGCACAGCTTCGGCATCCATGTGGCACGGATGGCGGGCATGCCGCGCGAGATCGTGAGCCGGGCTGAGGAGATCCTCAGTCAGCTCGAGCGCAAGACGGGACACAGCTCGCCATCATCCGTTACCGCCGACGAGACCACCGATGGTCCGATGAAGCTCAGTTTCTTCCAGCTCGACGATCCGACCCTCTCCGCGATCCGCGATGAGATCAAGGGGCTCGACATCGACAACCTTACCCCCCTCGAGGCACTCAATAAGCTCTCTGACATTCGCCGCTTGATAGGCATGAAGTGACCTTACGAGGCTACTCCTCGGCCCACATAATGGACTTTGACAGACCATTTGTATCACTGCACGAGCTGGCTTTTCAGGCAAATTTTCGCAAGAAATAAATTATTTGTGGTATATTTGCCTGCGATATGGGAATTATACCGAATAAGAATATCTTGCACGAGGAGGCAGTGGCAGGTCGGCAATCCTCTGCGCACCGGTCAATGCCGATGACCAAGGGGCTGCTTGCCCTCTCGCCCCTCCTCTTCTTCCTCTTTTTTTACCTTGGAGTCAGCCTACTGGTCCGCGACTTCTATGCCGTCTCGATCACGGTCGCCTTTTGCCTTACGGCGATCTATGCGATGGTGTTGCCTGATGGGCACTCTCTCGAGAGGCGCTTAGAGATCTTTGCCCGAGGTGCGGGCGACAGCAACGTCCTGCTGATGATCTGGGTTTTCATCCTTGCGGGGATATTCTCCTCCGTGGCACAGGCGATCGGAGCCATTGATGCGACGGTGGGGCTGCTGCTGTCACTGCTCCCGTCGAGGGTAATGTATGCGGGGCTATTTGTCGTCAGCTGCTTCATCTCCTTTGCCCTCGGATCGAGTGTCGGCACGATCGCTGCTCTCGTACCTATAGCGAGCGGGATGGCAACGGAGATGGGCGGGGGCGCCGGGCTGATCACAGCGATCATCGTCGGTGGTGCATTCTTCGGCGACAATCTCTCATTCATCTCTGACACCACCATTGCAGCCACCCGCACGATAGGCGTGCGGATGAAGGATAAGTTTCGCGCCAATGTCCTGATAGCACTACCGGCTGCTCTACTCACGCTCCTGCTCTACCTGATGCTCGGTCAGGAAGTGCCGGAGGCGATGGTCAGCACCACCGGCTCGTGGTATCTGATGCTGCCCTACCTGGCGGTGATTCTCCTCGCTGTCAGTGGGGTAAATGTCCTCGTCGCCCTGACCGCAGGCATCCTCCTCTCGGTGCTGGTGGGCCTCGGCAGTGGCTCCGTTACCTCGGTCGAAGTGATGACGACGGCAGGCAAGGGGATCGCCGGGATGAGCGACTTGATCATCGTGACGCTGCTTGCCGGTGGCTTGCTGGAGCTAATCCGGCAGCGGGGCGGGATAGACTTCATCGTCGAGCGCTTGACCAAGCGTGTGTCCGGAAAGAGGTCGGGCGAACTCTCCTTCGCCGCCCTTGTGGGACTGGCCAATGCCTGCACGGCCAATAATACCATCGCCATCCTGACCACCGGCGGGATCGTGCGAGATCTCGGCACCAGGCTCGATGTCGACCCACGGCGGACAGCCAGCATCCTCGATATCACCTCCTGCATCGTACAGGCTGTCCTCCCCTATGGCGCTCAGATGCTGATCGCCTCTGGGCTCACAGGGCTCTCCGTGACGGAGATCCTCCCCTTCATGTACTACCCGATGATCCTCTCCGGAGTGCTCCTGCTCTCGATCCTCCTTCGCTTCCCCTATCCCGGGCGGCGCGCCTTGCCTCAGCTCACCTACCGCTCAAAGCCGGAGCGCGCCGGCACCCCGGCATCGTAGTAGTGCTTGACGCACTGCATATCGGTCACCAAGTCAGCAGCGGTGATTAAGTCTGCCGGGGCATAGCGCCCAGTGCAGACCACTTCTACGTGTGGCTCTCGGGCACGGATCACCTCGAGCAGCTCCTCCACGGTAAAGAAGTGGAAGTAGAGTGCTATCGTCACCTCATCCAGCACCACCACATCCCACTCCCCTGAGGCCATCACCTCCGCGGCCCGAGCCAGCCCCTCCCGTCCGTGGCGCACATCCTCCTCAGACGGCTCGTGGATCAGTGCGCACCCGAGACCAAATTGCTCAAAGTGAATCGCCGGCAGCAGCTCCTCTATCCGGCACTCGTGATACCGCATATTCTTGACGAATTGCCCCACGAAGACCCGCTTCCCGGCCAAGGCGGCACGCACCGCCAGCCCGATGGCAGCGGTGGTCTTCCCCTTCCCATCTCCGGTGTATACCTGGAGGTATCCCTTCTTCTCTCTCATAATAGATTGTCTCTCCACTTGACGAAAACAAAAGTAGTAAATGTCAGATAGATAGACAATCCGGTCGACAGGCTCACGGCTCACCCCTGGAGTCCCATCCCCTCGGGACTGGAGTTTCATCCCTACGGGACTGCAGTTCCAAGCCTACGGGACTGTAGTTCCAAGCCTACGGGACTGTAGTTCCAAGCCTACGGGACTGGAGTCTCTCCCACAAGAGACTACCCCGCATGCCCTGAGGATGGTCCAGGGGTGTCGCATTTGAGCTTTACAGCTAAGAAGTGATAACCCCTATCGCTGTGCTTTTCCATCGACTGATCCATCTTCTGATGCTCCCCCTGCCGATCCCGCAGGGGCGAAGCCCCGTAGGGATCATCGCTTCTTAGCCCGCGTGTCGAGGCACGAAGTGCCGAAGACCGCGGGAAACGACGACGCATTTAAGATATACGACCCCGCAAGGGTGTCGCACTTACCGGTCAGCCAATCAGTGCGACACCCTAGCGGGGTCGTGGGATCACTTGCAATGCTTGATCCCCGGGTCGTCGGGGCTACACCCCTCGACCCGGGGCTAAAAAGCGGGCACCCCTGTCGGGGTGCTTAGTTCACCACTCTTCACGATGAGTTGAATAGCTTCTGTACCGCTCAAATGCGTCACCCCTGAAGGACGATCCCATAGCCGGGATGGAAGTGGCGGTTTTTGGCTAAATTTATCCCATCAAAAAACGGAATAGATAAAACACACACACCTTAGACTATGGCTGAACTTCATCCCACCGAACTCTATGTCGATCGCGAGATCAAGCTCGATGATGACAACTACGTGGATCGAGATGAGAGCTGGATGTACTTCAATCACCGCATCCTCTTCGAGGCCCAGCGGGAGGATATTCCTCTCTTAGAGCGAGTCCACTTCCTCGGTATCTACTCGAATAACCTTGACGAATTCTTTCGCGTACGCGTCGCCTCGATCCAGCGCAATATCGAGGATGACGACAGCGGGACCGGCAAGGTCAAGCGGAGCAAGAAGCTACTCTCCAAGATCTATGAGCTCAACGAAGCGTACAGGCAGGAGGTGGACCGGACCTTCCGCAGACTGATGAAGGAGCTCCGGGAGGAGCGTATCCATGTGGTCGATGAGACGATGCTGACACCCGAGCAGGAGCATCAGGTCTTCGATATCTATGCGCGTAAGCTGAGCTCGACGATCAATCCCCTCTTCCTTGATCGCATCCCTGACCCTCAGGAGCAGCTCGATGAGAGCAACTACCTCGCAGTGGACCTAAGACAGGTCGATGACGAGGGCAGGGAGCAGAGGAGCGACATCGCTGTCATCCGTCTGCCGCAGTCCGGGGAGGAGCGCTTCGTCCGACTGCCGGATGACCCGGAGGGGAATAAGTGCGTTATGTTCATCGATGACGTGATCCGGTTCAATCTTAAGAATATCTTCGGTGGCTTGCCATACAACTGTTACGAGGGGTATACTTTCAAGTTCACCAAGGATGCCGACGAGGACTTGGTGGAGGACAATTCCTCTCTCGGTCTCCTGCAGCAGGTCTCCCGAGGGCTGAAGAAGCGGAGCCTCGGGGAGACGCTTCGCGTGGTCTATGACCGCGAGATGCCTAAGCGGATCCGGCAGATGCTCTTTGAGACTGCCGACCTGGATAAGAACGATGCCCGCGTCGCCGGATCGAGGTACCACAATACCCGGGACCTGATGGACTTCCCCGACTGCGGTCGCACCGACCTCCTCTACACCCCGTGGCACCCGATCATCAGTCGGCATGCAGACTTTGAGACCGGTATGCTTGACTCTATCCGGCGTAAGGATCAGTGGCTCCACTTCCCCTACCACAGCTTTGACACCTTTGTCCGGGTGCTGCAGGAGGCGGCGATCAGTGAGGACGTGCAGGAGATCAAGGCGACGATCTACCGCGTGCCGCGCCACTCCTCTGTCGTCAAGGCACTGACGGCGGCAGCGCGCAATGGCAAGGAGGTGACCTGTGTGATCGAGCTGCTGGCGCGATTTAATGAGGAGAGCAACATCTCCTTTGCCCAGAAGATGCGGGACGCCGGCGTGCGGGTGCTCTTTGGCCCAGGGTACCTCAAGATCCACAGCAAGCTGGCGCTCATCAAGGCACGGAAGGGCAACATCGCCTGCATCGGCACCGGTAATATGCACGAGGGGAATGCCAAGACCTACACCGACTTTATGATGATGACCTCGCGTCGTGGCATCGTCAATGATGTGGAGCGGGTCTTTGACTTCATCGAGCAGCCCTACCTGGCGACCCACTTTAGGGAGCTGATGGTCTCGCCCAACTCCATGCGTAGCCGCTTCATCCGGCTGATCGACACGGAGATCAGGAATGCGGAGCAGGGACTGCCCGCCTATATCCACGTCAAGGTAAATCACATCGTCGATGAGGAGGTGGTGATGCATCTCTACCAAGCCTCGCAGGCGGGGGTGGAGGTGCGGCTGCTGGTGCGTGGCAATTGCTCCCTCGTACCCGGGATCAAGGGGGTGAGTGAAAATATCTACGTCAATGCGATCATCGACCGCTACTTAGAGCACTCGCGGATCTTCATCTTCTGCAACGGAGGGAGACCGAAGTACTTCCTCGGCTCCGCTGACTGGATGAGCCGAAACTTAGACCGGCGGGTCGAGGTGGTGACCCCCGTCTACGACCCCGACCTCAAGCGCGAGTTGGAGCTGGTGGTCGACTACGGGCTGCGGGATGTCTCCCAGGGACACTTTGTCAATGAGAAGGGTCGCTGTCCGCGTCGACTGTCGGCGGAGAAGCCGTGGTTCCGCAGTCAGGAGGCGCTCTACCAGCATTATTTGGAGGAAATATAAAGGGATAGCATTATGTTTAAGAAAAAGCACTACGCCGCCATCGATATCGGATCCAATGCGGTCCGCCTGCTCATCAAGTGTCTCACCGATGATCCGGAGCAGCCACTCTCTAAGGTGCAGCTCCTCCGCGTCCCCCTCCGTCTCGGTGAGGATGCCTTCGTGAAGGGGAAGATCTCCAAGGGGAAGGCAAAAGACCTGATCCGCCTGATGCTCGCCTACAAGTACCTCATGCAGATCTACGAGGTGTCTCACTATCGGATCTGCGCCACGTCTGCGATGCGCGATGCGACCAATGCCGCCAAGGTAGTCGACGAGGTCGAGGCGGCGACGGGGTTTCGGATCGAGGTGATCTCAGGTGAGGAGGCTCGTCTCGTGGGACACAACCGGGTAAGACAGCTTGTCCGGGATGAGGAGACCTACTACGTCATGGTGGACGTCGGGGGTGGCTCGACCGAGGTGTCGATCCTGAGAGGGAGCCAAAAGGTGGACTCCCGCTCCTTCAATATCGGTACCGTGCGACTGCTGAGTGGTCTGGTCCGCAAGTCGGAGCTGGAGGAGTACCACACGTTCCTCGACTCGATACATGAGCGTTGCAGAGATCTGGAGATCTTCGGCACCGGGGGGAATATCAATCGTCTCGCCAAGATCAATGGCACCCAGACCCCGTGGGGCAAGGAGATCACCACCCCTCAGCTCCACGAGATCTACGACATACTCGAGGGGATGGACCTCGACGAGCGGATGGCAAAGTACGGGATGAAGCCCGACCGCGCCGATGTGATCATCCCGGCGGCTCGCATCTTCATCGCTGCTGCCGACCGCCTCGGGACGACCAAAATCATGGTCCCCAAGCTGGGCCTCGCCGACAGCATCATTGACCGCCTCTACGAGGAGGACGAAGAGTAGAGGGCGTGAGTGAGGAGAGGATACGCTCGCTGAGGTATGGCGATCGGCCCGCCCTCTGGGTGCTGGTCGCCTGTCTCGTCGGCTGGATCCTTGCCTACCATCATCTCTTGCTCTATGGGGGAGTGGCGCTGGGATTACTCGCAGTCGCCGCTTTTCTCCTCTCTCGGAGGCGAGGGTGGAGGCCGGATCGCTTCTTCCTCCTTCTGCCACTCCTCGTGATTGCCTACGGCATCTATGCCGATCAGCGGCTACGCTCGCTGAGGTCAATGCCCCGTGCGGTGACGCTCTACGACGCCTCGGTGAGAGTCAATTATCCCGTTGCCTCCTCGGCTGAGAGCGCCATCCGGTACGATGCGGCTCTACTGACGAGCGATGGAGGGGAGATCCCTATCCTCCTCACCCTGCCGGGAGAGTCGGCGGAGCTCTATGGGATGATGCTGCGGGGTGACCTCGACCTGGTGGCCCTACTTGGCGACACACTTCCCGACTCCTACGGACGTTACCTCCTCGGAGAGGGGTATGTGGCGCAGGCGTATGGGCAGAGCTTAGAGACCGCCGGGCGGGCCCGGACCATCCGCTGCCGGCTGATGGAGGGGCGGCATCACCTGATCAGCCGCTTCGACTCGGCTGTCGGTGATCGGCTCTCGGCAGAGGATAAGGGACTGGTCTATGCGCTCTGTCTTGGCGAGCGACTTCACCTACCTCGGTCGGTGAAGTCCGACTTTACCTCCTCCGGCGTGGCACACGTGCTGGCGGTGAGCGGGTATCATCTCGGGATCGTCTTCGGTCTGCTGAGCGGACTCTTGGGACTGCTCCTCCCCGCCTACCGTCACAGGAGGCTGCGCTACCTGCTGATCTTCCTCGGGCTGCTCGTCTACACACTACTGACAGGTGCCTCGACCGCCACGATGCGCGCCTTCGTCATGAGTGGCATCTACCTCCTCGCCAAGCTCCTCGGGCGACGAGCCGACCCGGTGCAGGTGCTGTCGCTGACGCTCCTCTTCTTCCTCTTCCTCAACCCTCTCTCGATCCTAAGCGTCGGTCTGCTCCTCAGCGTCAGTGCGGTCTGGGGACTGATGAGCTTTATGCCCATCCTGCTCCGGCTTGTCAGCCCCTCGCTCAGGTCGCTTCGCTTCGTCTGGAGCAGCCTCGCAGCCTGCATCTCGGCACAGATAGGCGTGCTGCCCTTTCTCTTCCTCTTCTTTGGTAGGGCAGCGGGGAGTATGCTCTGGAGTGCCATCCCGGTGGTGGCGCTGAGTGGTCTGCTCATCCCAGTGGGTCTGTTGACGCTTGCCCTCCCCTCGCTGCCGGGTCTCCCTCGGCTGCTAAGCCTCCTCTCCGGAGGGATGCGTGCGGTGACGGAGACTTTCGGCACGCCGGCGCTGAGCCTCACGGTGACGATGCAGTACGACCTCGTCCTCGTCGTCCTCTACTACGCCATCGTCCTCACCGCCCGCGAGCTCTTCGTCCGGCTCTACAACCGCCGGACACCCTACGACTTTTTATAAGAAAAAACTGATTTTCTCGTATGACTGACTCTTCATCTCTCTGCTATCCTCTGAAAGAGAGCGCGCAGGAGCGCATCGTCCATGCAGCGGCTCGTCTGGCTCGGCGACTTCATGACGGGCAAGTCGATAAGGCAGGCGTTGATTACTTTTCCGGTCACCTCACGACTGTTGCCTCTATGGGCAGTACTTGGGAGGAGAGAGTGGTGGGCTATCTCCATGATGCCGCAGAGGATACGCCTCACACGGTGGACGAGGTGCTACACATGCTCGCTGAGGAGGTTGGCACCCCTCTGCCTGAGGAGTGCGTGGCTCGGCTTGCGGATGCTCTCCGTCTGCTTGATCATCACGCCTCACCGGACCGTGAGAGCTACATCACGGCTGTGGGCACCTGTCCACTCGCCACCCGGGTCAAGCTACACGACCTGACCCACAATATGGATCTCTCCCGTCTCTCAAGTCCCACTCGGCAAGACCTCGACAGACTGGAGCGCTATCGTAGGGAGTACGACTACCTCAGCAGTCTCTACTAAGAGACTTCCGTAGCGGATGAGGAGACAAGGTATCGTTGTGTCCCATAGGTTAGTGTCGGCATTTGTCCGAGCATTTTTTTCTTGATGCTCGGTCTGTCTCAGCTCGACTTGGTGTGGGGGTAAAGTGCTATCTTTGCTACATACCACTATAGACGATGAAAGGAATAGTACTTGCCGGCGGGAGCGGCACCCGTCTCTACCCGATCACGAGAGGGGTCTCCAAGCAGCTGCTACCGGTCTACGATAAGCCGATGATCTATTACCCGATCTCCACCCTCATGCTGGCGGGGATCCGGGAGATCCTTATCATCACCACACCGGAGGATCGCGCCTCCTACGAGCGACTTCTCGGGGACGGGCGGTCGCTCGGCGTGCGCTTCTCCTACGCCGTGCAGCCGGCACCGGAGGGGCTGGCTCAGGCTTTCCTCATAGGGCGCGACTTCATCGGAGAGGAGGATGTCTGCCTCGTGCTGGGAGATAATATCTTCCACGGTGCCACCTTTACCGGTCTGCTGGAGTCGGCTGTCCGGACGGTCGAGAGGGAGCGTCAGGCGGTGGTCTTCGGCTACCGGGTGAGCGACCCGGAGCGGTACGGGGTGGTGGACTTCGACAGCGAGGGGCGTGTGCTCTCCATCGAGGAGAAGCCCAAGGTGCCGCGGTCTCACTTTGCCGTGGTGGGGCTCTACTTTTATCCCAATGACGTCATCCGGGTGGCGGAGGGGGTGAAGCCCTCGGCTCGCGGGGAGCTGGAGATCACGAGCGTCAACCAGCACTACCTCGCTGAGGGGCGTCTCCGTGTGGAGCGCTTCCCGAGGGGCTTTGCCTGGCTCGACACCGGCACCCACAGGTCGCTGAGTGAGGCGGGCGCTTACATCGAGGCGATCGAGAAGCGTCAGGGGCTGAAGGTGGCGTGCCTCGAGGAGATCGCCTACAGCCGTGGATACATCACGGGGGAGGAGCTGCGCCGGATCGCTGAGCCGATGCGACAGAACGAATATGGTCAGTACTTAATCTCTCTATTAGAAGAAGAATCGTGAATACCCCTAATGCTCATATCCTCGTCACCGGCGGGGCTGGCTTCATCGGCAGTGCGCTGCTTCGCCGTATGGTGGAGCGCTACCCGGAGAGCCATTTCTACAACTTTGACGCGCTCACCTATGCCGGCAATCTCGAGAACCTTGCTTCGGTAGAGGCGCACACCAATTACCACTTCATCCAGGGCGACATCGCTGACTACGACTTCGTCCTCCGGATAATGCAGGAGTACCGGATCGATGGGATCATCAACTTTGCCGCCGAGAGCCATGTCGACCGGAGCATCAAGGATCCCTTCGCTTTCGTCCGGAGCAATGTCCGCGGCTGTGTCTCACTCCTGCAGGCAGCCTGCAAGGTGTGGCGGCAGGAGGGCGGCTTTGACGGCAAGCGCTTCTACCAGATCAGCACGGACGAGGTGTATGGGTCGCTCGGGCCGGAGGATCCCCCTTTCTCCGAGGCCACCCGGTACGACCCTCACTCACCTTACGCCGCCTCCAAGGCGTCGTGTGACCACTTTGTGCGCGCTTTCCACGACACCTACGGGCTGCCCACGCTGATCTCCAATTGCTCCAATAACTACGGCCCCTACCAGCACCCCGAGAAGCTTATCCCTCTCTTCATCAACAATATCCGTGAGGAGCGTGAGCTACCGGTCTACGGCGACGGCCGTCAGGTGCGCGACTGGCTCTATGTCGATGACCACGCTGCGGCGATCGACCTGATCTACCATAAGGGCAGGATAGGCGAGACATACAATATAGGTGGTCACTGCGAGCGGGAGAATATCGCCGTGATCCACACTCTGATCCGTCTCGTGGACGAGGCACTGGGACGCCCTGAGGGAAGCTCCGAGCGGCTGATCCGCCACGTGGGCGACCGCCCGGGGCATGACGTGCGCTACGCCATCGATGCCTCCAAGATCGAGCAGGAGCTGGGCTGGCGACCGGAGCATACCTTTGAGGAGGGGCTTCGGAAGACGGTCGACTGGTACCTGACCCATGAGCAGTGGCTCGCCCACGTCACCTCCGGAGCCTATCGCTCCTACTACCAGGATATGTACTCACACCGCTGAGATCCGTCAGATTTTGCAGGGAAAATGGTATCTGATACCACTTACCCTGCAAAAAATGACCAGAAAAGGACTGACTTATGGATGAGAAGGTACGGGTGACAGAGACGGAGATCGAGGGCGTGCTGATCCTCGAGCCGCGAGTCTACACCGATGAGCGCGGGTACTTCATGGAGAGCTACTCCCGCGAGAGGTACGAGGCGATCTGCGGGACGACCTTTGTGCAGGACAATGAGTCGAGGTCCTCCTACGGGGTGGTGCGGGGGCTCCACTACCAGCGCGACCCCCACGCTCAGGCGAAGCTGGTGCGCGTCATCGTGGGGCGTGTGTGGGACGTGGCGGTGGACCTTCGCCCCGACTCCCCGACCTATGGGAAGCATATCGCTGTCGAACTGACGGAGGACAACCACCGGCAATTCTTCATCCCGCGAGGCTTTGCGCACGGCTTCTGTGTGCTGAGCGACGTGGCGGTCTTCCAGTACAAGGTGGATAACTACTACCACCCCGAGAGCGAGGGAGCGGTGTCGTGGGACGACCCGACGCTCGCCATACCATGGCCCATCCGCCCGGAGGAGATGATCCTCTCGGAGAAGGACCTCCACAATCCTCGCCTCTCCAGTCAGGATCTCGGCACCCGGATCCCCCTTTTCCCCCTCTGAGAAATAGGAAGACCGCACCACAGGATCCTGTGGTGCGGTCTTCTGCTTTATGTAAGGAAAGACCTTTGCAAAATGGTCTTTAGCCGAAAAAGTACCGCTTTTTCGGCAGGGACTTTGCAGAACGCCCCAGATGCAAGGGACTGAGAGTGAGGGCGAAGGGAGTGTGCTTACGCACATGACCAAGCCCGAATCTCGAAAGTGACGCTGCAGATGGGGTGTTATGCAAAGGTCTCAAGGAGATTACTTCTTCGGGGCTACGATCTCCACCTCTACCGAGGCCGAGGCGTCCGATCCCCTGAGAGTGGCGGTCAGCTTGCAGGTACCGGTCTTACCGCTCGGGAGATTAAAGTTCCCCATAAGAGCATTGTACTCCACTAATTCGGTGTTGGAGGAGCTCCAGTCAAATTCGTATGCTGTGTCGCTCTCGAGTACCTGTCCGTCCTTATCCAGCACTACCGGTGTGAGGGTGAAGGAAGAGGTGTAGGTGTTGAAGGTGATCTTCGACTTCACCTCCTCGTCCACGCCGTCCACCTCACGCATGATGGCGACGCGGGCACCCTCGGGGAGCGTTACGGTCTCCTGCGTGGCTTTCTTCACGATCACCTTGCACTCGACCGGCTTGGCGCCCTTGGCTGAGATGGTGACGGTGCATTCCCCTTCGTTTACACCCTCGACGGAGCCGTCGATGTTGACGAGCGCAATCATGATCTCACCCTTCCCCTCGATGTACTTCTTGCCCCCATTGAAGGTGAAAGAGACTGTCTCCCCCTCCTTCGGAGTCGGAGTGAGGGTAGGCTTGATGGTGATCTTCTTCCCCACCTCGACGGTGTACTCAGTCTGGTCCGTTGTGATGGTGTAGGTGTACTCCCCGGGCGTGGGTGTGGGTGTGGGTGTGGGCTCCGGTGTGGGCGTGGGCGTGGGTTCCGGTGTCTTCCCGCCCTCATCGATCACCTCGAGGGTGCAGGAGGCGGACTTGCCGCTGGAGAGACGGGCGGTAATGATCGCCTTGCCTGCCTTGACCCCCTTCGCCTCACCGCTACTCCTGTCGACCTGAGCCACCTCGGGGTCGGATGAACTCCAGGTGAGCTTGATCCCCTTGGCGTCCTTCGGGGTGATGGTGGCGGTGAGCTTGAGTGTCTCGCCCACCTTGAGCTTGGCGGTGCTGGGACTGATGGTCACGGTGGCGCTCTCCGGCGTCGGCTCGGACCCCTCGCCGGGCTTTTTACAGCCGGGTAAGGTCAGGAGGAGCAGGGTGACTGAGAGGAGGGCTTGGAGTTTGATTTTCTTCATGGTGTACATTATTCTTGATTGTTTTGGTTAGCAAAAAAAGTACGGCTGATACCTTTACGGCCGTATGTCATTCCTTGGGAGCCTCTACGACCAGCGTGCAGACATCCTCTGCGCCATTGGCGAGGGAGGCGGTGATGGTGACGGTGCCGGGCTTGAGGCCGGTGATCCAGGCGGCACTGATGCCGGTGCGTGGCTTGGTCGGGGTCCCCTTCACCTCCGCGATTGATGGGTCGGAGCTGGTCCATGTGACAGCGGTCTCCTTGGCATTACGCGGAGAGACTTTGGCACGGATGAAGAATTCCTTCTGCCCGACAGTCATCCGGTAGCTATGCCCGTCGACGAGGGTGACATTGGGGTTGTAGAGCTTCTTCGGAGGGATGGTGAGGAGTGTCGCTGCCTGCTTCTCGAAGTCTGTGGTCGAGTTGTTCGTGTCCTGGAAGCGCTCGCCATTATACTTCCGCTGCAGGGAGTAACCTCGCCAGCTCCCCTGCTGTGCATCGCTCTCCCTTCCCTCCCGGACGCTATTGTATCCGGCATCGATCTCCTTGGAGACACGGGTGCGCTTATAGTTTTTCTGGGGGCAGATCGAGACCGCATCGATGACCCACTCATTGGGGAGCTTGACGCAGTGGGCATCGCCCTTGACGTGCGCCTTGTGGTGGGGTGTCTCGAGGCTGTGGAAGGAGTTTTCGTGTCCTGTCTCGTAGTCCCACCAGTACTTCTCTTGATCAAGGTCTGTCGGGGGGACTCCCAGCTTGACGAGGAGGAGGGTCCGGTTTTCCGGGACATCAAATTGTCCCTCGCACTCCGGATTATTGTACTGAAAGCCCGCAAAGACGGGGATCAAGTTGGGCACCGTATTGGTGTCCTCGAGGTAGTAGAAGTAATTGTTCCGCATCTGTGATGGGGTGAGCCACTCGAAGTCGGCACCTGACAGGTCGCACGCCTTCTTATTCTCCGTCGAGGTACCACCGATGAAGAAGCTCTCGCTGACGAAGGTGTACTTCTTCATCATCTCCTCTCGGCTCAGCGTGTGATTGACCGCCACCGCTGTGAGGACTTTCTCCTCTCCCGGATTGATGGGATAGTCGTGTCCGCTCCCGGGGAACATCATGATGTTATCCACCGGACAGTGGGTTTCGGTAAATTCCTCGTCCCCCTTGAGGTCGATCGCCAGGTCCATCTGGAATGCCGTCCTGGCTATGCAGAGACTGTCGAGGTAGATCACCTTGGAGGTGGGATTGTAGATGATGATGTACTTGTCGTAGTCGTAGGATGCCGGTCCTACAAAGCCGCTGCCCCACTTTACATCGGGGGTGTAGGTGCCGGAGCTGAATACCTCCTTGATCATCAAGTGGTCGTCGCTGACCCGCTTCTCTTCCTCCTCAGGTCGAGTGAGTCCGAGGCAGCTACTGAGGAGTAGCACCAGTAGCGGAAGGAGGCAGGAAGGATGTATCTTCGTTTTCATGTCAATAGGATTGTGTAATCAGAGAAACCATGACCCGTAGCCGTTGCCACCGGTACCGGTCACACCGTGGGTCTTGAGGTTGGAGACCGCCTCATACGCCTCTTGAGGCTTCAGCCCGATCTCCCGTCCCAGCTGGAAGTAGTAGGGCTCATTGGGATCCGGGTCCGTAGGGTCGCTATCAAAGACGGTGGCATACTGCTTCATCGGGATATTGATCCGGATGATCTCCTGCCAGCCCGACTCGGGTCGCAGATCGTCGAAGTCAGCGCAGACGAAGTCGTTGTGAGGGGCCTTGCCATTGCGCGCATGCTCCGCATCCTTATCCGCAGGGATGACTCTTTTCTTGCCCTTCTCGCACTTCATCACCTGTATGGCGAGGTAAAACTGGGGCTGGAGGTAGCTGCCCCGCTCATACTTTATCCCACCGCCCATATGTGGCTTCGTTCGTGCCAGAGGCCACTGGCGGTAGTCGGCGCCCTCATCCTGGAAGTCAAATTCGAGGTGCCCCTTCAGCCCTACATAGTCCTGGTCCTGGGGCAGCGAGGCGAGGTAGTACTGGCTCCGGATCAGTGGTGGCAGGAGGCGGATGTTGTAGAGCGTCCGCACGCCATCCGCCATATCGTCCTGTGTCCAGGTGTCACGATAGGTGTAGGTGAAGATGTAGGGTCGCGTCAGAGCCCTTCGCTCCTCCAGGCTCTTCGCACCGGCAAAGAGAGCGGCCGGGACAGGCTTCTCCTCCATGAAGGCACGCTCATCCAGCGCCATCGGTCGGTCGATCATGGTCATCGCCTCGGGTGAGAGACCATTGCGGAAGCGCACGTCCATCACATTGTAGGGCTGACCCTTGTCGTCTCGGTCGCTGACGGAGAAGAAGAGCTGATACTCCTCTGAGGCGTTGTAGATCTTGTCGTTGATCGGGTTCCCCTTCTTGTCATAGAAGTAGAGGCAGAGTCCCCAGAGCTTCTTCGTCCCGCCGATGATGCGGAAGTACTCAGGTCCCACGGTGTCAAGCGCCTGTCCCTTCTCCTTCGCTGCCTCCAACTCCAGGAAGGTGGCTGTCGACTCTCGATCCATCTCCACGCGGATGCCGTCGGGGGTATTGTGGATGACGCAGAATTGCTCCTGCTTCCAGGGCGCATTGGGGTAGACGTAGTTGCCGTGGAGCTTGCCCTGACCATGGTCATGCCCCTCCTTGATCATCACGAGGCAGGTGGCCCAGTCGGCGAAGGCTCCGTCGGGGTCGGGATTAGGGAGTGTCCCCTCCACCACGGGTCCGTGGTCCTCCTCGGTGGCGAGGTGCTTGTCGAGGAAGTAGAGGTCCGCCTTGGTCGTCGGGGTCTTCTTATTGATCAGTGGGTTGCGATCCTCCGGGACGGAGACGTCAAAGAGCATAAACTTGCGGCACCCGCTGCAGAGTAAGAGCAGCGAGGTAAGCATCAGGAGTATGGGAGTCTTGATGGTCTGCATGACTGTGTGATCTTAGAATAATACACTCGGACGGCGACGATAGTAGCTATTGTCCTCTCCGTAAAACATATCCCTCAGCTCCGTCTCCGAGGCGTCGGGGTAGTACCGCTTGACATCGCTCACCAGTCGCTCCACCGGTCCGTCAGCATCAGCGATCACCCGCACGGAGATCGGGTAGCACATATCAAAGCTATTCCACGAGCGAGAGATCTCGTAGGACTTATAGGTGGTCACGCCGTCAAAGGGTGAAGCCTGGTTGCCTCCGTTGGTCATATATTTCCCAAAGAGGAATCGGGTGCTCTCCCCATTGCTCGGCTGTGTCAGGATGTGTGCGATGGAGACCTTGAGCTGGAAGAGGATGTCCGACTTCTTAAAGTTGAGTATCCCCTTCATCCCCATCGGCTCCAGTGGGTACAGTCCGCCGTCACCCTCCTCGTAGATCCCGCGGCGGAAGCGGAGGAGATTGACGATGTGTCCCGTCCGGATCCGTCCGAGGTCGTCCTGATCCTCCAGGACTGTCCCGAGAGACTCCTCCACAGGGTCGGTGTCGCGGTACTCGTAGTTGAAGATCTCCGGCGTGAGCTTATTGAGTGCATAGGAGTCAAGCGTCTTGTAGAGCCGATAGTCCCTCCCTTGGTACCGGTAGGTCTCCTCCACACTCTTGGTAGAGGTGCGGCGCTCCGACTCGAGGGCCAGAGCGTAGTCGTACCGCAGACCATTGGGCTTATGACCCTCAGTGGGGACAAAGACATTTGCCTGCGACATACGGGTCGCCGGGAGCAATCCACCGGCACCATCGGTCTCAAAGGTGTAGCGATCGATGTAGAGGCTGTCCGGCGTCATAGGGAAGGCGATCGGCAGTCCGGAGAGGGAGTAATTGTCGATGGTGAAGAAGTGCTGGTGCACGAGGATGGTCGAGTTGGGGTCATCGTAGCCGACGTCCCTCGGTGTCTTACCCTCCATGGCGTGCCAGCGAGTGAATTGGTGGTTGATCAGCTGACCATTCATATCGTAGTACTTCAGCTCGAGCGCATAGCAGTACCTGCTGCTCTTCACCACATCGAAGTGCTCCCTCGGTGAGACGATCGTCATATTCCCGTCCTCATCCTTGGAGATCTTGATCTCTTGGTAGAGTGGCACCGGTGTGGGCTTTTGGTCATCTAGATCGTAGGCGGTGAAGTAGTAAGGCTCATCGCTCACCTCGCCCGCCGGATCGGCGTGCCGCACCGCCAGTCTCAGGATGGCCTGCACGGTGTAGATCTGCTCGTGTCCCACCACCACGGTCTCGATGAAGGGGGCGGGCGCTTTCACTATCTTCTGCATCGTATCCTTGCAGCCCATGAGAGCCAGGAGGAGGATAGCGAAGGCAGGTAATATCTGTCTCGTCATATTCATTTTGCTTTAAAACTCTACTACGGTGCGGATCGTATACTTGGCTCCCATCGCGTGAGCAAAGAAGCGGAAGCGATCGGTGTACTCCTTGTACAGCGCATTCAGCATATTGTCAGCCACCAGCATCAGCTTGACGCTTCGTCCGCCGGGGAGATCATACTTCAGCTCTGCATTGGCATTGAGGAGGAAGTAGGGGTCCGGAGAGTCTGGTGCCAGATCTTTCTCCGGATCAAAGCGCACCTGCTTTGTCACATACTTACCGTCCAGCGTCACATCGGCGTGCCACTTCCGCTCCTTACCGAAGTCGATCCGGTAATTGGCGGCCAGACCATAGCGATCCGACGGCATAAAGGGCAGCCAGCAATTCTGCGTGAGGTTGCGGGCGTTGATCCACTCACCGGTCATCTCTATCGAGAGACCGCTCAGCGGCTCCACCCTGACGAGGAGGTCCCCACCAAAGAGTCGGGCATTGTCCTGACCGTAGATAAATTGCGGGTACTTCCCGCTCGGGTGATTGTGGAAGCGTCTCGCCCCCTGCCCGATATTGTCGTAGATGTAGTTGTGTACGTACTGGAAGAATGCACTCGGCTCTATCAGCAGCCACTCGTTGCGGTAGCCCATACCGAGGACCGGCTTCACGCCCACCTCTGGGAGGAGGTCCTTATTTCCCACCACCCAGTAGGTGCCGTGGTGGAGACCGGTGGCGTAGAGCTCGTTGATGTCCGGCGGTCTCCAGGCAAGACCGACATTGAGCCGGACGTCATAGTTGTCGTTCAGTCTGTAGTGTGCTGCCAGACTGCCCGTGATGGCGGCGTAGACCTTAAAGTCCCTGTAGTACTTAAAGGAGGCAAGACTCGTGTAACCATGCACGTCCATGGCCTTGTAGTCGTACCGCAGACCTCCCGAGAGGTTGAGGTTGCCGAGTTTCATCTTGTGGATCACGAAGCCACCGAGGGTCAGTGCGGCAAAGTTGGGGATAAAGGCGGGCTGCTTCGTCCCGGGGACATTGTAGTTGTACTGATAGCTGGAGCAGAGACCCGCCTGAGTTGACATGCCGAGCACCTTCCAGTCGCCTTCCCACGCCAGGTCAGAGGTCATGGTGGTGAGGAGGAGGTCCTGCATCGGCAGCCAGCTGAGGTCATCCCGCTTACGGTTCTCAAATTCCTGCCTCAGGTTATCCTGATACGATACCTTCAGCTCCAGATTGTGTCCCTCCGCCACGCGGTAGTCCACCTCACCCTTGAGGGTAAAGTGCTGTGTCTGCTGGAAGGGCGGCTTGATCTCGTAAGAGAAAGGCTTGATCATGCTCTCATCCGGGCATCCGATCTCGAAGCGTGTCATCAGCTGCTCCAGGTCGGAGACGGAGCTGAAGAAGTAGATCCCGCTGCGAGACGTGTAGAGGCTTGAGAAGAGCGTCGCCGTGATAGGGCCATGCTCGTAGCCGGCGTAGGCGGAGAAGCCGATGTTGTTAAATCCCGTGTTATTGAGCAGATACTCCGCCGTCCCATAGTCGCCGGACTTATTGTACATCGCGTGGAGACGCAGCCCCCAGTCTCGGTAGCCGACCTCCACCGATCCCGCACCATCAAAGGCTCGCCCATTGGTGGCATATCCGAGGTTGATCTTGCTCCGTGCGTAGAGTCGCTTGTGTCCATAGGGTAGGGTCGCTTGATTGAAGAGCACGACGCCACCGAGGGCACCCTGACCGTAGCGGACACTCTCCGCCCCCTTGATCACCTCGATGATCGAGGCACCGGTATGGTCGATCTCCGGAGCGTGGTCCTCACCCCAGCTCTGGCTCTCGAGGCGGACACCGTTGTTGACCAGCACGATGCGGCTGCTGTGCATTCCCTGGATCACCGGCTTGGAGATGCTGCTTCCGGCACTGATGGTGCTGACTCCGGGGACCGACTCAAGGAGCTTGGCAAGGTTGAGCGATGTCCCCTTCTCGAGCGTCGCCGCCTGCACAGCCACTGCCTGTTGGAGGTTGGTCGTGTGCTTGAGCTGACCCTCGACGACTAATTCGTCAAATAGGGTGGCATCCTCCTCCAGTCGGATCGTCAGTTGGCCCTCCTTGCCCAGTGTGATCGTCTTCTCGTAAGGTCTGAAGCCGAGAAACGAGACGGAGATCTTTACTCTCCCTGTCCCGGGAGCAAAGGCGAGCGTGCATCGCCCCTGAGGATCGGTTACCTGGGTGCGACGAGCAGAGGGCGACTTGACGATGGCTCCGACGACGGGCTCTCCACTGTCCGCCTCCACGACGGTGATGACGAGCAAGAGATCCTTGGGGGTCGCCTCTGTCGCCCTCGCTTCCGATGTCAGGAGCGACAGCGTCAGGAGCAGCGGGACAAGGATCCTGCAGATGCTGTGTAGTGGTGACTTGTGCATGGGGATGTATCCTTACGAGTGGTGATTGCCGTTAGAGGCAATGCGGTTTTATGACTTTTTTATACCAAGTGTGATTTATTTTACACTGCTGCAAAGGTAGGAGCTAATTTGGCGCTACTCCATCCTTACTTATTGGTATTTCCCATCCTGCTTTATACTCATAAAGGATGACTACAAGCCCATAGGCGCATGACGACTCTGCCGCATTGCGGGTCGGCCTGGTGCGGTGATGACCCTATGGTGCCGATGGCGGTCTAAGCTCTTGCAGATGTGTCCCATCCCTACGGGATTGGAGTCTCTCCCACAAAGGAGTGCAGGGGGCAGGGGTGACGCATCTGAGAGCTACTGAAGACACTTGACTTATTATGAAGAATAAAGAACGAGGCACCCCGGAGAGGTGCGGCGCAGTTCGTCCGACCCGTCCGACCTGTCCGACTCGTCCGATAAGAGGGCACCGCTCTAATGCGTCACCCCTGGCCTCCCGGCTTTCCCCGCTCCCTTGGGCGCTATTTTGGTACCTTTGTCGGGAGAGACAGAGGAGAGACAAGATGGACTTTGAACTCATATCAAGCTACAAGCCGACCGGCGACCAGCCTCGGGCGATCGCTGACCTGGTCCACGGCGTAGAGCGGGGGCAGCGCTTCCAGACGCTGCTCGGCGTCACCGGCTCCGGTAAGACTTTTACGGCGGCTAATGTAGTGGCCGAGGTGCAGCGACCGACATTAGTGCTGTCACACAATAAGACACTGGCGGCGCAGCTCTACGGAGAGTTTAAGAGCTTCTTCCCCCACAACGCTGTCGAGTACTTCGTCTCCTACTACGACTTCTACCAGCCGGAGGCCTATCTCCCCACCAACGATCTCTACATCGCCAAGGACATGTCGATCAATGACGAGATCGAGAAGCTCCGACTCCGCACCACCACCCAGCTGCTCTCCGGTCGGCGCGACATCATCGTCGTCGCCTCCGTCTCCTGCATCTACGGTATGGCCAATCCTAAGGACTATGCCGCCAAGAAGATCCTCATCCGGACCGGTCAGCAGATCGAGCGGGACGAGCTGCTTCATCAGCTGGTACAGATCTACTACACGACCGCTCAGGGGGAGTTTAAGCCCGGCACCTTCCGCTCCAAGGGCGACACCGTCGATCTCTTCCCCGCCGTGGAGGACTACCAGGGGATCGCCTACAGGATCGAGTTTTGGGGCGACGAGATTGACCGGATCTCCTCCTTTGTCCCCCTCACCGGTGAGGAGATCGAGGAGCTGGACGAGGTCTTTGTCTACCCGTCCAATCTCTTTGTCACCACCAAGGAGCAGACCGACTGGGCAATGGCGGAGATCAAGAAGGATCTCGACAAGCAGACGAGCCTCTTTGAGCAGGAGGGGAAAAAGATGGAGGCTGACCGACTCTACGAACGGGTCACCAACGACCTCGCCATGCTCGAGGAGCTTGGCTACTGCTCCGGCATCGAGAATTACTCCCGCTACTTCGATGGACGCCAGCCGGGCGAGCGGCCCTACTGCCTCCTCGACTACTTCCCCGAGGACTACCTGATGATCATCGATGAGAGCCACGTCACGATCCCCCAGGTGCGAGGGATGTATGGTGGCGACCGGCAGCGGAAGGAAAACCTCGTCTCCTACGGCTTCCGCCTCCCGGCGGCGATCGACAATCGCCCGCTCCGCTTCGACGAGTTTGAGCAGATGCAGGGCGACGTGATCTACGTCTCCGCCACGCCGGGCGACTATGAGCTGGAGAAGAGCGACGGCATCATCGTCGAGCAGCTGATCCGCCCGACAGGACTCCTCGACCCGAGGATAGAGGTTCGCCCGACTGAGAATCAGATCGATGACCTCGTCGATGAGATCAATACCCGCATTGAGCGAAGTGAGCGGGTGCTCGTCACCACGCTGACGAAACGGCTGGCTGAGGAGCTGGCGGAGCACCTCGCTGACCTCGGGATCAAGACGGAGTACCTCCACAGCGAGGTGGTGACGATCCGCCGGGTGGAGATTATGGAGGGGCTTCGGCGCGGAGACTTCGACGTCCTCGTGGGGGTCAACCTCCTCCGTGAGGGACTCGACCTGCCGGAGGTGTCGCTCGTCGCGATCTTTGACGCCGACAAGGAGGGCTTCCTCCGCAACCACCGCTCCCTCACCCAGACCGCCGGTCGTGCCGCACGTAATGTCAATGGTCTCGTCATTTTTTACGCCGATAAGATCACCGACAGTATGCGGATGACGATGGACGAGACTGAGCGGCGGCGAAAGATCCAGATGGCGTACAATGAGGAGCACGGCATCACGCCCCATCAGGCGATCAAGTCCTCCACCAGCTCGATCCTCGACATGACCGGGCCGAGCAAGACCATCGATGCCACCACCCCGAGGGAGTACCGCATCGAGCACGCCAAGGAGTCAGCCGCAGAGAAGAGCCTCGACTTCCTCAGGACGGATAACCTCGCCGACAAGATCGAGAAGACCCGCGAGGCCATGCAGGCGGCCGCCAAGGCGCTCGACTTCGTTGCCGCCGCACAGCTGAGAGACATCCTCTTCGAGCTACAGGCGGAGGAGGGCGGCTCAGAGGCGGCGACAGAGCTGGAGAGGAGTGCCGCCAAGCGCATCGCCGCCCGTGACCACGAGCGGTCGGCGCACGAGGCGAATAAACTGGGGAAGAAAAGGCGCTGACTCATGACCGACAGCTCTTGGATGACGCCCGGACAGCGGGAGGCGATGGAGTGCTTCCGCTCCTTCATCAGTAGTGACGAGGAGACCGTCTTCGTCCTCCGTGGCTACGCCGGCACCGGCAAGACCACCCTTCTCCGCTCCTTCGTGGACTACGTCAGCGACCTCGGTGCACTCTATGTGCTTGCCGCCAGTACCGGTCGTGCGGCCAAGATGCTCACCCTCCGCACCAGTATGGAGGCACAGACGCTCCACTCGCTCATCTACCACTTCCACCGCTATGGCGACAGCATCAAGGACCTCCTCGAGGATGAGAAGGGGGAGCAGCGGCACCCCGTGCCGGACGAGGACGAGTCGGAGGAGATGCTCTCCCTCTTCAGCGCCTCCACCATCTCCGACGATGACCGGCAGTGGGGGCTGCGGGTCTACTTCATCGACGAGGCATCGATGATCTCCGACCGGGAGACGAAGGGCGGGATGCTCAGCTTCGGCAGCGGCAACGTCCTCGCAGACCTCTTTAAGTACGACCCCGAGGGGAAGTTCGTCTTCGTCGGTGACGACAGCCAGCTCCCACCCGTGGGGCAGGACTACTCGCCCGCCCTCGTGCCGGAGTATATGGAGATGCTCTACGATGTCCGCGCCACAGGCTGCCAGCTCACGGAGATCGTCCGGCAGGATAGCCGGAGTGGCATCGTCCTCGCCGCCGCTGAGATCCGCGCCCTCTACCTCGATCCCCCGGAGGTGAAGTGGGGCACCCTTCCCCTCAAGGGCTACGACGACATTGTGATCTGCGACGATCAGGAGACGCTCGTGAGCGACTACCTCACGGCGATTGGCGACAAGGACTTCGACCGCTGCACCTTCATCTCTCTCTCCAATAAGCGCTGCGCCGAGGTCTCCCGCCGCGCGAGGGAGCTCTACGGCTACATGGCGCCCGTGGAGGTGGACGACCTCCTCCTTGTGACCCAAAACGACCTCACCACCGGCCTCGCCAATGGCGACCTCATCGAGGTGCTCGAGGTCTCCCTCTCACGGAAGAGAGTCCGCGGTGGGGTCACCTTCGTCCCCGTCCGGGTGCGGAATATCGATGACAGCGCTGAGTACGAGACCCTGCTGATCCTCGACCTGCTGGAGCAGGACGCCCCGGGACTCTCCTCCGCCGACTACAAGGCGCTCTACAAGGACTTCGCTGTCCGGATGCGGAAGGAGGGGACCAAGCCCGGCTCTCGGGGCTTCCGGAAGTCCCTCCGGGAGGATCCCTACCTCAATGCACTCCACTGCCGCTATGGCTACGCCCTCACCTGCCACAAGGCGCAGGGTGGCGAGTGGCCCGAGGTCTTCATCGACCTGCCGGTCTGGCTCATGAAGGAGCCCAAGAGCGAGGCCTACCGCTGGGTCTACACCGCCCTCACCCGCGCCAGGTCCGTCGCCCACCTCGCCAAGTCCTTTGTCATCAAGTAGCCATAGGAGTAGATTTTTTGATCTCAGAGTATATTGTCTGTATTTCTGATTCACAAAAGTGCGTAAATACGCTGAAAAAGGAAATGGGTATGATTGATAGAGACATACATCTGAAGAGACTTATTGCCTTGAAACACAACGGGATGATTAAAATCGTCACTGGAATTCGTCGATGTGGTAAGTCGACACTACTATTCAAGCTTTTCGCAGAGCACTTGAAGCAGAGTGGGGTTGATGAGAAGCATATTGTCAAGGTAGACCTTGAGGATAGGATCGCAATACTTCAGCAAGTCT
>NZ_KV793791.1:0-2466 GCF_001808555.1 Porphyromonas sp. HMSC065F10 | reverse complement strand
GTCAATCGGTGGTAGCCTGCATCCGAAGGATGCCTATGGAGTGAGCGCCCCTGCCGGGGAGCTACCCTCCTTACCACAACGATCCACCTCCCGATGGGTAATGGATCCCGTCAGGGATCCCGGTTTCCTAGCCACAGGTCGAGCCGCAATAGCGGCGAAGACCTGTGGGCAGATCAACGCTCTGACCACGACCCCTTGTGGGTCGCAGGGAGAGGGGATGGCTGCTCTGCGACACCCTTGCGGGGTCGCGATCGTTTGTGATGCCTGATCCACAGGTCTTCGGGGCTACGCCCCTCCGACCAGTGGCTAGGAAGCGAGCACCCGAAAGGGTGCCCTGCTGACCTCCTTAGGGGACCCCTGCCGGGGTGCCTTCCCCGCTGACCTTCTTAGGGTTATCGGACAGGGTCACCCTCGCTCACCCGCGCCAGGTCCGTCGCCCACCTCGCCAAGTCCTTTGTCATCAAGTAACAGAAAAGTTACACGATCTTCATCACGGTTCGGCCTGAAAAGAGTACCTTGCTTGCGTGGTGAAGTAGTCACCCGCTATTTAAGGACTTAAGCAATGTAATCCTATGGAAAATACCATGTTCAGATCCACACTTCTGGGTCTGCTGACACTCCTTATGACAGGATGTGTCAATCAGCAAAGTCCCCTGGATCCTCAGGGATCTGCCGAGCTGTCTCACGACCGACAACTCATGCATCGTACATGGGAGCAAGTCTATGTACAGTCTGACTTCGGGTTCCTTCCGAGCTTTTCCGACAGGGTGCTTCTCCCTGCCGGTGGTGTGGAGAACTCTCTTTCGGATGAGGCGAATGTGGAGACCTTATGTGAGCTTGTCGACTTCCTAGACAGCAAGCTTGTGGGTGTCGTGCCGCCGGAGGGATTCTACTTCCGGGCAATGGCTGACATCACTCTGACGGTCAACCGAGAGAGTGGTCGCATCTCGGTAGATCAGATCGTCCTGCAGAGATATGATCAGATGCCAAAGGACATCCTCTTCCCTTATGCTGCTGCTGAGGCTATACTTCAGACGGATCATCCCGACTTGGATCCAACACAGATCCTATTACGCACGGCTAAGTCCAGGAAGTATGCCATTGAGTGTGAGGGAGGAAAAAAGGACGGCGAGCGAATTGTCGTGGAGAGAACTATCTCCGGAGCCAAAAAGGCTTTTAAATTCACCGATGAGTGCATTGACGGAGGTGGCTGCACGAAGACCTGCAAAGCCAATCTGACACTAGTCCTCTGAGTCGTTTCCTTAGTAAACAAGCTCTCGCCCCTGTCACGATCGATAGGGGCGAGAGCTTTTTTTGCGCCAATGCCAGTGGTGACGTATGTGGAAATCGTCAGTCGGTGGTAGACCTGCATCCGAAGGATGCCCGCTCCATAGCGTTTGTATGGTTGCTGTTCTCGCAAATGTAGCCTGAATTTGGTGTTGGAATTATTTGAAGTATATCCAACATTGCTATGAGAGGAAAAACGCTCAGCCAGCAAATACTATCTGCTAACGACGGTTCAATTTTCTTTCGGACCGACTTTCCCCAATATCATCCCGAGAGCGTTGGTCGTACGCTTTCGGGCTTGGTTGAGGAGGGTGCTCTTGTCCGTATTGCCTCCGGTGTTTACCTAAAACCCAAGCAGAGCAAGTATGGAGCGATTATGCCATCTGTTGACAAGATTGTCCAGGCTATTGCCGAACGGGATAAGGCTCAGGTATTGCCGTCCGGGGTCACTGCGCTGAATGCTCTTGGGCTGTCCACTCAGGTCCCTATGACCCATTCGTTTCTGACAACAGGAAGTGCACGTACACTCTATTTAGGTGATCGAAAAGTGATCCTCAAGAGAGCCGTCCCCAGGAACTTTGCCTACAGCACTCAGCTTATCCCCCTTCTTGTCCAGGCGCTGAAAAGCTTGGGTGAACAAAATATAGACGAGGAGATATTGTCCCGGATGCGTGAGTTAATCAATCAGGAAAAAGAGGTCAGAGCTCTGGCTGAGGATGTGGCTATGATGCCGGCATGGATGCAACGAATTGTCAAGCCGATGCTTAACGAATGATGAGAAAGCTGTGGATCAAGAATACTCCTGAGGATAGGATCGCAATACTTCAGCAAGTCTTTCGTCATCAAGTAGAGAGAAAAGCTCTCGCCCCTGTCACGATCGACAGGGGCGAGAGCTTTTTTTCGCTCCGGCGCCAAGGGTGACGTATGTGAAAATAGTCAATCGGTGGTAGCCTGCATCCGAAGGATGTCCGTTCCCTATGCATCGGTCGAGGCACGAGGTGCCGATGACCGATATGCAAGTGTAAGTCTTACCCCTCGACCCTTTGCGGGTCACCGGGTAAGGGGATGACGCATTTGAGTTGTACAGAAGCTATTCATCTCATTGTAAAGAGTGTGGAGCGAAGCACCCCTTGCGGGTGCCCGCTTTTTAGCCACCGGTCGAGGGGCGTAGCCCCGAAG
>NZ_KV793790.1 GCF_001808555.1 Porphyromonas sp. HMSC065F10 | reverse complement strand
ATCAACTGTGTACTTTTTCCAGGAATCGCATAATTGTGAGCGGAAAGTGGCTCGTGATGTGGGGAATTTCTTTTACCGATATTAGGCGCGCCTAATATCGGTATTAGTGACGCCTAATATCGGTAAAAGAATTCAGCCAGTCCAATGGGCGAAATGAGAGCAACGATGAGTAAAAAAATGTACCTTTGCAGTGACGGTGATCCGATGGACACTCGCTCATCGGAGTAAGAGGGAAACAGGTGCAAGTCCTGTGCAGACCCGCTGCTGTAAGTCTCCAACCGATCGGCTCGAAGTGATGCCACTGTGGTCCTCCTCGGAGGAGTATGGGAAGGCGACGAGCCGAGAGACAAGCCAGAAAACCTGCCGTCACGTGCATTTTGTATCGCTCCCGAGGACTGGAGCGGTGCCACTGAAAGGATGTAGTCCATCTGTATTTTCCAATTTTTGACTCGCTATCAGCGACTATTATCCCAAGTGTGGTCTAGTAATTCATACTGAGTGATGACGACCCTCTGTGAAGCGGATCGAGTCCATGCACTTTTAGGAGAGACGGTCACCGACATCCGACGGTGGCGGTCTCTCCTTTTTTTGTACCTTTCGGTCAATTGAGAATGTTGCACGAAGTGCCATTCTCGCACATTTGTTTCAAATGTGCTGAGACTTTGCACGAAGGATGAGATGCAAGGCGCTGAGGATGAGACCGAAAGGAGCGTACTCACGTACGTGACCGAGACCGAATTCCGAAAGCAACGCAGCAGATCGCCTTCGTGCAATAGTCTCCAATTAGTTTTATTGACTCACTTCATTCATAGCGATGAGAAACTACATTATCCTTGCGCTATCCATCCTTGCGCTCACCTGCCGAGCTCAGATCGTCGACACTTGGCATGGGATGCTGCAGGTCACTCCGACCTATAGCCTGCCGCTTGTGCTCCACATCACGGAGGGGACCGACGGCTACTCCGCCACCTTAGACAGCCCGGAGCAGGGGGCAAAAGGGATCCCGGTGGATCAGATCAGCTTTAGCCCCGATAGCCGGACGCTCAGCTGGCAGAGCCGCACCATCGGTGCCGGCTATAGCGGGCAGTTCGAGGGTGATACGATCCGGGGAGACTTCTCTCAGCAAGGATTTACCACTCGGCTGGATCTGATACGAGGTGAGTACCGGAAGAGCAAGCCCAAGGACGACCTCCCCTACCTCTCCACCGAGCTTACCATCCCCTCGGGAGAGGTGACCCTCGCCGCCACCCTGACGGAGCCAAGCGAGCAGAAGAGCTCTACCGCAGTGGTCTTGGTAGCGGGCAGTGGACCTAATGACAGGGACGAGAAGCTGGGACCACACAAGCCCCTCCGCGACATTGCCGACCACCTCACCCGACAGGGCATTACCGTGCTGAGGTATGACAAGCGAGGAGTGGGCGAGTCTACGGGTACCTTCGGAGCCTCTATGCTGAGTGACTTCGTGGCAGATGCCAAGTCGGCTCTTGAGCACCTGCGTAGGACGGGACGCTACTCGAGGGTGGGTCTCATAGGGCACAGCGAGGGAGGACTGATCGCCGAGAGGATCGCAGCAGAGAGTCCGGCAGAGGTCGACTTCATCGTGCTGCTTGCCGCCCCGGGAACCTCAGGGGTGGAGATCATCACGTACCAGAATGTAGTAATGATGGCGAGCCTGATCTCCCCCGAGGCAAAGGAAGACTTCGCCAAGATTACCGGTGAGACCTTCAGGGATTTCGCCAACCACTCCACGACCCGAGCGGAGGACTCTACGCTGATGCGGGGCTACTTCGAGAGGGTGCTACCCTTGGTCCGCGAGGAGCAGCGAGCCGACACGAGAGCGATGGTCCTCAGCGACAGGTACTTCAGCTCGATGCTTGATGCGACCTCCACACCATACTATAAGGAGTTCCTCAGGAGCGATCCCTCCACCCTCCTTCCACGGATCACCTGCCCGATACTGGCTCTTAATGGGAGTAAGGACATGCAGGTGGAGGCGTCAGGCAATCTCAGCACCATCAAGCGCCTGGCGACAGCATCCTCAGGAGTGAGGACAGAAGAGATCGCGGGGCTCAATCACCTTTTCCTACCCTGCAGCACCGGTCTCCCGGGCGAGTACATCCACCTCAAGCCGGGCTTCTCGAGCGAGGCCCTGGAGATGATGACGGAGTGGATCAAGGAGGGAGAATTGGGCAGGTAATGCCTTTTGGGTAAATTTGCACTATCAGTGATAGTTATCAGTAAGTAATCCTCTATATGTTTTCCGGAATAGTCGAGACAACGGCAAAGGTGCTCCGAGTGGATCACCCTCACAATAGTACCAATGTGAACCTCACCCTGACTGTCCCCTTCTGGGACGAGCTGGCGATAGACCAGAGCGTGGCGCACAATGGAGTCTGCCTGACGGTTGTCTCAATCCATCCCGAGGAGAAGAGCTACACCGTCACCGCGGTGCAGGAGACCCTTGAGCGCTCCAACCTCGGCGACCTCAAGCCCGGTGATCGGGTCAATGTGGAGCGGAGCATGAGGAGCGATGGTCGCCTCGATGGGCATATCGTCCAGGGACATGTTGATACCACAGCCGAGTGCATCAGGCTGGAGGATGTGGGTGGAAGCACCTACTACACCTTCCGCTACAGTGTCCCCGATGAGATGGCAGCCCGTGGCTACACCACTGTGGAGAAGGGCTCTGTCTGCATCAATGGTGTCAGCCTCACCGTGGTGGACTCCGAGAGAGACACCTTCAAGGTCGCTATCATTCCCTACACTAAGGAGATCACCAACTTTGGTGACCTGTCGGAGGGGAAGCGGGTCAATCTCGAGTTTGACATCATCGGCAAGTACCTCGCCAAGCTTATCACCTTCCGCCAGTAACCCTCTCCCATGGACCCCGACAGCAACCCTCTCAGCGAGCTGATCCAGTCGCGCCAGAGTACTCGCAAGTATCTTGATAAGCCGGTACCACGTGAGGCGATCGAGCGCATACTTGATCTGACACACTTGGCACCATCTGCCACCAATTCGCAACCCTGGCGCTTCATCGTCGTTGATGATCCGGAGCTCAAGGTCGCTGTCGCGAAGTGCCTCACCTCCCCCCTACTCCCATCGATGAACACCTTCGCCAAGGAGGCGCCGGCGCTCATCGTCGTAGTCGAGGAGGCAGCCAATGTGGCGGCAAAAGTGGGAAACCTCCTCAAGAAACAGCATTTCTCCCGGATCGACATCGGTATCGCCGTGGGTTACCTCACGCTGGCAGCACGCAGCGAGGGGCTTGATACCTGCGTCATAGGCTGGCTGGATAATAAGAAGATCCAGGACATCCTCCGGATACCTCGGGAGAAGACGGTCCAGCTGGTGGTGTCGCTCGGTTACTCCGACGACCCCATGCGACCCAAGACCAGGAAGAAGATGGACAAGATCCGCTCCTATAATACGTACTAACCTCATCCCTCTGTAGCAACATCACTTATGGCTCAGAAACCAAGCATACCCAAGGGCACTCGCGACTTCTCCCCCGAGGAGATGGCGAAGCGCAATTACATACTCAATACGATCATCAGCACCTACCGGCTCTATGGCTATCGCGAGATACAGACACCGGCGATGGAGAACCTCTCCACCCTACTCGGGAAGTATGGTGACGAGGGAGATCGGCTGATCTTTCGCATCCTCAACTCGGGCGACAGCCTCAAGGACTTTGACCGTCAGGAGCTGCTGACCATTGATCCGGCTGACTTTGCCTCCCGAGCCTGCGACCGTGGACTGCGGTATGACCTGACTGTCCCCTTTGCTCGGTATGTGGTGCAGCACCGTAATGAGATCACCCTCCCTTTCAAGCGGTATCAGATACAGCCGGTATGGCGTGCGGATCGCCCCCAGAAGGGTCGGTACCGCGAGTTTTACCAGTGCGATGCCGACGTGATCGGCTCCGACTCTCTCCTGCATGAGGTGGAGCTGACACAGATCATCGACACCGTCTTCGCCAAGCTGGGCGTGCGGGTAGTGATCCTCCTCAATAATCGGAAGTTGCTCACTGCCATCAGCGAGCAGCTGGGGATCGAGAACATCATCGACTTGACCGTCTCCATCGACAAGCTGGAGAAGATCGGCTGGGAGGGTGTCGAGGAGGAACTGCGTGGCAAGGGCATCAGCGAGGAGGCGATCAGTCGCCTAAAGCCGATCCTCGGTATCTCGGGAAGCAATGAAGAGAAGCTGGAGAAGCTCGCTGACCTCTTCCGCGAGAGCGAGGTGGGTCGCAAGGGGGTGGAGGAGCTGACCTACATCCTGGACAAGCTACGCCACTGTCGCCTGCAGAATGAAGTTCGGCTGGACCTCTCTTTGGCACGAGGCTTGGACTACTACACCGGGACTATCTTTGAGGTGAAAGCGCTTGACACGCCTATGGGGAGCATCACCGGTGGAGGTCGGTATGACAATCTCACAGGAGTATTCGGCCAGAGCGGCATGAGCGGTGTGGGGATCTCCTTTGGTGCTGAGCGGATCTTTGATGTGCTGGAGGCGCTGGATCTCTATCCAGAGTCAACCCACTCGGGGACGCAGCTGCTCTTCATCAATTTTGGGGAGAAAGCTCTGGACTACATCCTTCCCCTACTCGGTGAGCTTCGCAGTAAGGGGATCACGGCGGAGGTCTATCCGGACGATGCGAAGATGAAGAAGCAGATGTCCTACGCCAATGCGCTCTCGATCCCTTACGTCGCTTTCATCGGCGATGACGAGATCGAGCAGCATACCATTAGCGTCAAAGATATGGAGTCGGGTGAGCAGCAGAGCTATACCACCGAGGAGCTGATCGCTCTCCTCCGGTCATGAGCCATGGGTGACAGCGATACATACTGCAGGGTAGAGCTGCAAGGCAACGTGGGGCATGACCCGCTGATCCGCTACCTGGATGAGAGGACCTGTATGGCATCATTCAGCGTGGCGACAGACAGCCTCCTCCCCGACACTCCGGGCGGAGCGGTGACAGACTGGCATGATGTCGTCTGCTACCGGGAGCCCGCCCACTATGTGGAGACTCACGTCCGTAAGGGGTATAAGGTGCGTGTCGTGGGCAGACTGACCTACAAGAGGTACCGAAGTGGCGAGGATAAATACAATCGCAAGGCGATGATCATCGCCGAGCAGGTCGCTCTCATCTCTAAGCCTCAGCCCAAGAAGTCAGTGACCCCTCAGGAGGAGTCGATCACTTCGCCTTACGCAGACTATAGAGAGACGCTCAGTAAGGATGCGGAGTCTGGCCTACCTTTTTGATATCCCCGATGATAGACAGCATAGTAATTTTTATCCTTGGAAGACATCGAATACATCAGTAGCGGACTGCTAAAGGGCGTGGGCGTGATCCCGCTGGGACCGGAGGGCATCGTGACGCTGGTCATTACTCTGGTACTTATCGCAGTCTGTCTCTACTACAGTGGCTTCTGCTCCTCATCGGAAGTGGCCTACTTCGCCCTCACCCCATCGCAGCTGGAGGAGCTGAAGTCCTCTAAGGAGGAGCGGGACAAGAAGGTGATCTATCTGCTGGAGCATGGGGAGTATATACTCAGCACGATATTGATCTCCAATAACTTTGTTAATACAGCGATCGTGATGCTGAGTGACTCGGTCGTCAATCAGACGCTGGACTTCACCCATGCACGTACGCTCGGCTTCGTACTGCAGGTGGTGGTCATCACTTTCGCAATCCTGCTGGTGGGCGAGATTATCCCGAAGGTCTCCACGCAGATGGATCCGCTCAGGGTGGCACGTCGTAATGTCACGACGCTCTTCACCTTCTATGGCGCCCTCAAGGGGATCAATAAGGCTCTCGTCCGTATGGGCGAAGTGATTGGCAAGTCCCTGACAAAGAATAAGTCTGAGCTCGACCGAGAGGACCTCAGCAAGGCAATCGAACTGACAACGGAGGACAGCGAGGAGCAGGGGGTGCTGAATGAGATCCTGCTCTTCCAGCGCAAGACAGTCTCCGAGGTGATGACACCGAGGATCGATATGGCGGCACTGGAGCTCTCAACACCCTATGCGGAGGTACTCTCCTTCGTGGAGGAGTGCGGCTACTCGCGCATACCGGTCTACGACAAGCGGATCGACTCGATCAAGGGGATCCTGTACGCCAAGGACCTCCTGCAGCATCTCGGCGAGGCACCCGACTTCCGATGGGAGGGACTCCTGAGAGAGGTACTATACACACCAGAGGACGTGAAGGTAAGCCATATGCTGGAGGTCTTCCGTAAGGAGCGTCGCCATATGGCGATCGTGGTGGATGAGTATGGTGGCACGAGTGGTTTGGTGACGATGGAGGATCTATTAGAGGAGATCGTCGGGGACATCGAGGACGAGTACGATGAGGACGAGCAGCTCTACAAGGAGCTTCCAGACGGGTCCTTTGTCTTCGATGGCAAGATCAGTATCCTTGACTTCCTCCGCATCGTCAAGGTGGAGGACTACGATGCCATCTTAAGGGTATCAGACGAGGCGGAGACACTGGCGGGACTGCTGCTGGAGGTAAAGGGTGACTTTCCCCAGGTCAATGAGGTGATCACTATTGACGGGCATCAATTCAAGGTGCTCTCCATCACCAACAGACGCATCAGCAAGATCCTCTTCATCCCCGACCCTGCGAAGGCTCACGATGACGAGGTGAGGGAGCAAGAGACAGAGAAGAGGCCATGACAAACCGGTCCTCTGTGGTGGTGATCCCCCGCACTGACTCAAGTGAGGATACCCACCTGACGCTGAAGCGTGGACTCCGACGGCTCTTTACCGACGAGGAGCCGCCACATGTGGCGCATTACTCAGACGGAGCGCCCTACTTCCCCAATCGTCCCGACCTCCTCTACTCCTCCTCCGACTGCCACTGCAGCGTCGCCCTCCAGGTGGCTCCCTCGGGACTACTACCGGTGGGCATCGATGTGGAGGACAAGGCGGATCAGGCTGCGAGGATCCTCCCACGCTACACCACGGAGGCAGATCGCCGGACTATGGCGTGCTTCCCACAGATAAGCCCACTCGAGCTATGGAGTGCCAAGGAGGCGATCTTCAAGGCCTTCAGTCGCTACGTGCGGGACTTTCAGACGGACATCACTCTTCTCTCACCGGGACACTTCGCCGTCAATCGTCTCGGTGAGGTAGCGGTGTCCTATAGGTCAGGGAGCGAGTTAAGTGCCCTCTCCGAGAGCCACCACACCTATCCGGACTCTCTCGTCCTCGCCTTTATCACCGCTCCAGAGGTGGAGGAACGACTGATCGTCCTCTGAGGATATGCAAAAAGTGGTACCTTTGTTACCTAAACATAGTTTCAATAAAATTGCCAAAGAATATGGCCAAGAAAATCAAGGCAATCACGCCCCGGTCAGAGAATTACTCCCAGTGGTACAATGACATCGTACTGAAGGCTGACCTGGCGGAGAATGCTGCCGTCCGCGGCTGTATGGTCATCAAGCCATACGGCTTCGCTATCTGGGAGCGGATGAAGGAGCTTCTCGATAAGTCTTTTAAGGAGACCGGTGTCAGCAACGCCTACTTCCCCCTTCTGATCCCTAAGTCCTTCCTCAGTCGTGAGGCGGAGCATGTCAAGGGCTTCGCCAAGGAGTGCGCTGTGGTGACTCACTATCGGCTCAAGGCGACAGAGGACGAGTCTGCTGTCATCGTGGACCCCGAGGCTAAGCTCGACGAGGAGCTGATCATCCGCCCCACCTCGGAGACGGTGATCTGGAATACGTACAAGAATTGGATCCACTCCTGGCGCGACCTCCCTCTGCTCTGCAATCAGTGGTGCAACGTCATGCGCTGGGAGATGCGTACCCGTCTCTTCCTCCGCACGAGCGAGTTCCTCTGGCAGGAGGGTCATACAGCCCATGCCACTGAGGAGGAGGCTCAGGAGCGAGCTCGGCAGATGCTCAGAGTGTATGCCGACTTTGCCGAGAAGAAGATGGCCATGCCGGTCATCCGTGGTGTAAAGACGCCCACTGAGCGCTTTGCCGGTGCCATCGACACCTACACCATTGAGGCGATGATGCAGGATGGGAAAGCGCTACAGAGCGGTACGTCACACTTCTTGGGGCAAAACTTTGCCAAGGCCTTTGACGTCACCTTTGCCGATAAGGATGGTGAGGAGAAGCTGGTCTGGGCCACCTCATGGGGCGTATCGACTCGCCTGATGGGCGCACTGATCATGACCCACTCTGACGACAACGGGCTGGTGCTGCCGCCTGCTTTGGCTCCGATTGACGTAGTGATCGTCCCGATCTACAAGAGTGATGAGGAGCGTGCTCAGATCACCGAGCTGGTGGAGCCGCTCATCAAGGAGCTTCGCGATCACGACATCAAGGTGAAGTACGACGACGCTGACAACAAGAAGCCGGGGTGGAAGTTCTCTGAGTACGAGATGAAGGGCGTACCGGTTCGCCTTGCCCTCGGACCCCGCGATGTCGAGGAGGGAACGATAGAGGTGATGCGCCGAGATACGCTGGAGAAGGAGACCGTCCCCTACGAGGGCATCGGCAAGCGGGTCGAGGATCTGCTGGATCAGATCCAGGAGAATCTCTACAAGCGCGCTCTTGACTTCCGCACCGCACACACCTACAGCTGCGATGACTGGGACGACTTCTGTGAGAAGGTCGAGGCCGGTGGCTTCGTGATGGCACACTGGGATGGTACTGCAGAGACAGAGGAGCGGATCAAGGATCTGACCAAGGCGACGATCCGATGCATCCCACTCGGTCAGCCGGACGAGCCGGGTAAGGACATCCTGACCGGCAAGCCCTCCGAGCGCCGAGTACTCTTTGCCTGCTCCTATTGACAAGGCTCGATGAGCCAAGCAGGACTACTTATCCTTATCGCCGTGGTGCTGGTCTGCCTGCTCCTCGGCGATACTCTTTTGAGACGTGCCGGGTACCGCAATCACATCGTCAAGAGGAAGCCTACTGTACCTATGTCATCACCTTCCATCCCCTACGCTGAGCTACTGAAGCAACTCCAGCCTCCCACGGTGCCCGCCGAGGAACTGGAGAGATTGACCGCTGAGGAGCAAGGGCTCTACCCACGCTACCTGATCCTCGACCTGCAGACAACAGGACTCTCGATCTTGCAGGGCAAGGAAGACCGCATTGTGCAGGCGGCTTGGCTGGGCTTAGACGACCAATACCGTGAGCTCTGTCACGGTGTGGTGCTGGTGGAGCAAAACAATGCCGGCAGCGACGAGGCGAGGAGGGTACACCACTTGGACACCCACACACTCCGGATCATGGGGAAGAGCGAGGAGGAGCTCCTTGAGTTGCTCCTTCCGCTGATCAAGAGATCCACCGTCCTCGTCTGTCACAACGTCCGCTTCGACCTAAGCATCCTCCTCGGAGCGATACGGCGGCTGCACCCGACAGCTGAGTTTTGGCTCAAGCACAAGGAGGCGATCTGCACTATGGTGCTGAGCGCTGCCCTTGACCCTCACTGGCGACACCACTACCGATCACTCACATCACTGACCAATGAGTACACCGGGATCAGCCCTGCAGATATGGATGCCTTCGACATTACCGGCTGGCGTAATGTCTGCCTGACTCGGATCTGTCTTGCACAGCTACGCCTCCGCTACCCTGACGAGACAGAGCCGGGGGACCTGCCCATAGTAGAGGACTACCTTGACCGGCGAGTGGGACCTTAGTCCGCTATGACATTTTTGCGACAATGGATTGCAGAATTGTCTGTGTATTAGAAAAAAGGTATATTTGTACAGAAGATAGGGGAGATAATCCCCCTATCGCTGACACTAACCGTAGACACTAAGTACACAAGGAAGAGTTATGAGTAACAATAATTCCGGAATAAAGTTTATGCTGGGTCTCTTCGTAGGCTCAGCCATCGGAGCAGCCATCGCATACCTCTCTGACGAGAGCCGTCGCAACCAGCTCATTGATGATATGTCAGATACCGCCGACAAGGTGAAGAGCAACGTGAAGGACGCTTACTACGAGGGTCGTATCCGTGCACGCAAGGCCGGTCGTGACCTCTCTCACTACGTCGATGACCTCAAGGGTGACGCGGAGGACATATACTCTACTGTGAAGGACTCCGCTTCCCAGCTGGGTAATAAGGCTAAGGACACCGCTCAGAAGGTCGCCGACCTGACTGAGGAGGAGCTCGAGGACCTCAAGGCAGAGGCCAAGGAGCAGAAAGACAGACTCGCCGAGGAGGCCAAGAAAAAGGTCAACAAGGACTAACCCCCCCTTTGGCGCACTCAGAGCCACTTATCTACAGATGGGATTGCCGAAGCATCCTCGCAAGGATCCTTCGCAGTTCCATCTGTCTTTATCCCACGAGAGTATCACCTTACCTATTAAGGTACAGACATGGCTAAGACAATCAAGCAAATCATCGATGAAGTAAAGGCAGAGGCCCTCTCCTTCGTGGGCGCCAAGCGCGAACTCGTGAAGCTCGAGGCAATTGAGAAAGGCGTTCCTGCCGGCATCAAAGGGGTGTACTACCTTATCATGGCTGTCGTTGGGCTGACGGCACTCCTATTTCTTCAAGTGGTCATCGCACTGCTTTTTGCCATGATCTTTGCTTCCGACCTACTGGGCGCCTACGATACAGTCTCCGCTCTGGCAGCAGGCTTCGGGTGCTTAGTGGGGCTACTGTTGCTCATCGAGTTCATCCTCCTTCTCCTTAAGAAGCCGATCACCAGCACACTGGAGGAGAAGATCATCTCCGCTCAGCTGGACAAGCTGGAGGATATGGAGGAGAAAGAGGCAGGAGAGGCTCGGCGTGAGACCGCCACAGTGACTATGGTCGCTGACGTGACTGATGTCCATGGCGAGTCGGTGATCCCCGGCACAGAGTCGCCTGACCACCCGGTCGTGGAGGTTCACCAGTTTACGGACGAGGACGACCTGCAGGGCAACTAACCATCAATCCCTCTGATAGAGGACACTACTATGAGCACAAAAGCATATAAGCCAGACTATAAAAGCCGGCTGGAGGCGCAGAAGCACCGCTTAGAGAGTCGATCGGAGGAGAGCAAGATGCGGATCCTCAACAATGTCGACTACCTCCGCACCGATGGTGCCGAGGTGATCAAGGGAGAGGCACTGAGAGCCCTCTCAGACAAGAGTCCGGTAGCGGCAAAGCTGGTCGGAAACGTGCTGGGGATCAAGGCCCCCTCTGACAGATCCCGCACCCATATAGTCCGGATGGATCGTGATCAGGATGGCACGATGAGGAAGTACTCTCGTGTCTCCAGACTCCTACGAGACACCCCGTCGGGTGAGGACACCGGTAAGCCCTCCATAGTAAGCAGACTGCAGGACTCCTCATGGAGCTCACTTATGCAAGACGTGGTGATACCTGCCGGATTAGCCGTCGGCAGCAGTCTCCTACTCGCCGGGACCCTTCGCGGATTCGGTAGTGGTCTCCGTGGCTTGACTAAAGGACTTATCAAAGGAATCGGAAAAGGCCTTTTCAAACTCTAAAAACGGATGGGATACCGATTTTTTTAATTATATTTGTCCATCGAAAGATTGATGATTGCGGATCATACCGCAGTCTCTACAACAGTGACACTAGTAACTGATTTTACATAACAGACAATCACTATGATCAAAGTAGCTATCAACGGCTTTGGCCGTATCGGTCGTTGCGCCTTCCGCGCAGCTCAGAAGCACAACAACATCCAGATCGTTGCCATTAACGACCTCTTGGACGTTGACTATCTCGCTTACATGCTGAAGTACGACACCATGCATGGTAAGTTTGAGGGTGAGGTGGACTGCGATAAGGAGAAGAACCTCCTGATCGTCAATGGAAATAAGATCCGCTGCACCCAGGAGACCGATGCTGCTAATTGCAAGTGGGACGAGGTCGGCGCCGAGTACGTACTCGAGTGCACCGGCTTCTACCTCACCAAGGAGAAGAGCGAGGCTCACCTCAGAGGTGGTGCCAAGTATGTCATCATGAGCGCCCCCTCCAAGGACGACACTCCTATGTTCGTCATGGGTGTTAATAACAACACCTACAAGAAGGGTACTCAGATCGTCTCCAACGCCAGCTGCACCACCAACTGCCTCGCACCCCTCGCCAAGGTGCTGCACGACAACTTTGGCATCAAGGATGGTCTCATGACTACCGTACACTCCACCACCGCTACCCAGAAGACCGTTGATGGTCCCTCCAAGAAGGATTGGCGCGGTGGTCGTGCTGCCGCCGGCAACATCATCCCCTCCTCTACCGGTGCCGCTAAGGCTGTTGGTAAGGTGATCCCCTCTCTCAATGGCAAGCTGACCGGTATGTCTCTCCGCGTGCCTACTCTGGACGTCTCTGTCGTTGACCTGACCGTCAACCTCGAGAAGCCCGCCAGCTATGAGGAGATCTGCAAGGCAATGAAGAAGGCCAGCGAGGGCGAGATGAAGGGCATCCTCGCCTACACTGATGAGGCTGTTGTTTCTTCCGACTTCCTCGGCGACACCCACACCTCTATCTTTGACGCCACCGCAGGTATTGCTCTCACCGACACCTTCGTAAAGGTACTCTCTTGGTACGACAACGAGATCGGCTACTCCAATAAGCTCATCGAGCTCTGCGAGTACATGGCTAAGGCAAATGCCTAAGTAATCGCATCCTATAGACTACTCCCACTCCGTGGAGTAGAGCTAAAAAGGGCTGTGCTGACCAGTGTCGGCACAGCCCTTTTTCTTTTTTCCAAAATCAGTAATTAGGATCCTGCTATGGAATGGTCTCAAGGAGTGAGCGTATCGTAGCTCTAAGGTTTGCCCGAGCCACCTCCGGTCTCATCGCCACATCCGGCGGAGTACCGGGGGGATTGATGCAGGCGACGCGATCGAAGCCGGCAGCCAGCAGCTTATCCCTCGCCCCGACCCGGCCGGCCACGAGCCATGTAGGCACTCCGGCGGATCGGGCACGCCTCATGATGCCGTAGGGCAACTTCCCCATCAGCGTCTGCTCATCGGCACTCCCCTCACCGGTGATCACACAGTCGGCACCGCAGATGAGGTCACCAAAGTGTAGGTACTCCAGGAGCAGATCGATCCCTGACCGGCACTCCGCTCCGAGGAATTGTATAAAGGCATAGCCCAGTCCGCCCGCAGCTCCTGCACCCGGCTCACCACTTCGATCGTAGCCAAGGTGGTCCGCTGCTTGATATGCCAGCTCTCGCATCCTACCCTCAATTACCGACACCATCATCGGGGTCGCACCCTTTTGTGGAGCAAAGACGCAGGCCGCACCACTTGAACCATAGAGTGGATTAGTGACATCACTCGCCAAGATG
>NZ_KV793789.1:22384-31566 GCF_001808555.1 Porphyromonas sp. HMSC065F10 | reverse complement strand
CTGTTTCACCCACCATTTTGACCTATACGCCTGAGATTAGCATCATATTTACACAACTTATACAAAGTTCATAGTTTAACATTTTATGAAATCAAAGAAACTGGTACTCGCCGTAGCGGGTCTTATGGCTGCTGCCTTTGCAGGCAGCAATGCCTCTGCACAGGTTCGCGATGTGAGCGTTATGGTATCTCCATACGCTTCATACAACTGGTGGAACTCTAACATCGCCCTCAAGAATTCACCCTTCGTCGGAGCCCGTGTAGGCTTTGGCTTCGGTCCTTTCTTCGAGATCCGCGCCAATTACGAGCAGTCCATCAACCTCAAGAATGCCCTCCAGGACAAGGAGTGGAATCCCCTCAATGAGGAGGCTCTGAAGAAGCTGGACGGCATGGATATGACCATCTCCCGCGTAGGTGGTGAGGCTAAGGTCAATCTCCTCGGCAATTACGCTGTAACTCCCTACCTTACTGCAGGTGCCGGTGTCCAGGTACTTGACTACAATCCTTTCAAGGTTGAGAACAAGGATGCGATCATCGAGGAGGCTAAGGTCAAGGACAAGCAGCTCTACTACACCCTCGGTGCCGGTATCAAGCTCCGCATCACCGATCGCATGGCATTCTCCATGGAGGCTCGCAACCTGGGCTTCAACATGAACGCCAACAACTCCTTCATCAATAAGTACAGCAACATAACGGATCTGGACAAGAAGAAGTATGGCAACTGGTCTGCACTTGCCTCCTTCGACTTCTACCTCGGTGGCAACGCTGCCCCCGGCAGCCACCAGCTGGGTGACCGCTATGCGAGCCTCTTCAGCGACGGCTTCCGCGGTATGAAGTTTGTCCTCGAGCCCGGTGTACAGTACGTAGACTTCCGCAACAAGACCGGTCTGAGCGACCAGTGGTTCATCGGAGGGAGCGCAGGTGTCGACTTCTCCTCTCTCGTCGGCTTCCGCGCCTTCTACTACCAGGCTACCAAGGAGCCCAATAAGCTGAGCTTTGACTTCAATAAGGACCTGAAGATGTACGGTGCCAACTTCATCGCACGTCTCAATTACCCGCGTGGTATCGTCCCATACCTCCGCTTCGGTGCCGGCTACCTCGACCGCAACAACCTCATCGAGTCTAAGGACAAGGAGCAGGCAAAGGAGAACTTCAAGTCTCACGACCTCTTCGGTATGCTCGGTGCTGGTATTGAGATCCCGATCTCTCGCTGGTTTGCCCTCTTCGGCAACGCTGATGCCCTCCTGATGACCGCCAATGAGCAGAGCATCCAGAGCGTAAGCACACCTAAGGACATTGCTGTCAATATCGGCTACACCGCTGGTCTCCGCATCAATCTCGGTGATCCCGTGCTCCAGAGCGAGCTCATGGACGACACTGAGACCGTTGCCTACAACGAGCGCACCAATGAGCTCCGCAGTGATCGTCAGGATAGTGAGGCTCGTGAGAGTCGTGAGGTTCGCGAGAGTCGTGACACCAGTAGCAGCTCTAAGGTCTGCCGCTCTGAGGTGAAGAAGCACCAGCACCAGGGTAAGATGATGACCAAGAAGGAGTTTGAGGAGATGGTAAATCGCATCATGGCTCGCATCCACGAGGAGGAGGGCAAGCGCGCCTCCCTCTACACGGCTGACGAGACCGACGTGATCCTCCGCGCCCTTACCTCTCAGAGCACCTCTACCTCCACCTCTACCACGACCGTCACCTCTGACGATCGTGCCATTAGGGACCTTCAGGCTCGCGTAGGCTCACTCGAGCGTGATGCCCGCAGCAACAACAATGGTAGCGTGGCTCCCTCCACGACGATCATTGCTCCCGGCACCGGATACAATGCTCCGCAGCCTGCTCCCCGTGGCTCCTACGATGTAGCTCCCTCAGAGCGTCCCGCTGCTATCCACCCCAATGGTGGCTGGCTGAAGCTCAACCGTCTCGCTGCCGTCACCGGCGTCAGCCTCGGTGAGTCCACCTCTTGGGCGCTCGGTATGCGTGGTTACATGCAGATCAGCGACAGCTCTTTTGACTTTATGCCTGAGATCATGTTTGGCTTCCGTCAGGGAGGTACCTCCTTTGATCTCGCCGGTAACTTTGTCTACAATATTGACATCAAGAGCCGCTTCACTCCCTATGTAGGTCTCGGCGTTGGCATCTTCCAGCACGGCCTGGGCACTAAGTTTGGCACCAACATCATCGCCGGTACCAATATCAATCTCGGTACCAATGGCGAGATGTTCGTTGACTACACCGCACGCAGTCTTTTCAAGAATAACCAGATCGCTGTTGGCTATCGATTCATCTTCTAAAGAAATCCCCTCTTTCGTTTTTTCAATAAGAGTAGATCCATTTAGATATGAATAAGATAACTACCACACTCCTGCTGACCATTGGTCTTGCCACCGCAGTCCCTGCCATGGCTCAGACCTCTCAGGTCGCTCCGGCAGACACGGTAGACGTGACGAGAGCAGGTGCTCCTGTCCTGTCCTCCGAGGATTATGCCGGTGCTTTAGGCATCAAGGACTGGGATAAGGTGGACGACAGTGCCATCCTCCCCATCACGCCCAAGCAGGCTGAGGAGCTCATCACCAAGATGATCGTAGCCAGCCGAGCCGACTCTCAGCGTAAGCTCAAGGAGGCTGAGGTGCTTAACGACTTCAAGGTCGAGACTCTGAAGAATAAGCTTCTCGAGTCGGCTCTGAGGAACGTCTACACCAAGGACTACGAGGCGCGGATGGACCGCCTTGAGACCCTCCTCCTGATCACTCTCGCTCAGCAAAATGGCGGGAAGCTTGACCCCGCGCTGGTGAGGTACCTCCTCGGCAATGGCGACCTCGCCTCACTCCTTACCGGAGGTGCTGCCACCCCGGCAACCACTTCAGGCAACAGCACGACGGCTGTCCTGCCGGGCACCAATGGTCAGCAGAATACGATTCCGCTCGCACCGGGTGCCAAGGCTGACTCTTGGGATCACTTCCTGAGCCAGGTCTTCTACGCCTTTGACAGCTCCAAGCTGGACGCGAAGGCAAAGGTCGTACTTGACAACGTCGCCGGCTGGATCAAGGAGAATAAGATGGCTGTAGAGCTCAGAGGATACGCCTCACCCGAGGGTAACATGCGCTACAACAACCGTCTCTCCGGTCGCCGCGTCAATGCCGCTGCCGACTACCTCCGGACAAAGGGGATCGCTGACGAGTACCTCCACATCGTACCCTCAGGAGAGGACACGATCAAGGAGACCTCCGCTCAGTACCCTGATGCCCGCCGTGTTGACATCCGTCCCTACTACGGCGAGTAATAGATAGATCTGCCCACATGGGCAGACAGATTAGCTAAGGCAGCTGTGAGATACTCTCGCAGCTGCCTTTCTTTTATGTACTCACCTATTGAGCTATTGGGATCAGTAAGAGCCAATGGGTGACGCATAATCGCCTGCTTTTCCCCTTGCTCATGGAGAATTTGGTACCTTTGAGAGAACTTATATCTCAAGAGACATTTCCGATCCTATGGATAAGAAAATACTAGCCTTAGTCACGGCAGCCCTCGGCCTCTCTGCCACGGTCGTTGGTCAGGAGCCCATCTCACCGCTGACGCACCTCCTGCACGCTCGTCAGGCGATGTCGCTACAGGCCTACACCGGTGTGGTGGAGAGCTTGGCACCGCTATATAAGGAGACCTGGAGTATGCCCATCATGGGCGAGGAGGCACTTTACCTCGATGCCATTGCCCGCAGCTGTATGGGCGCTGAGGAGGCGGACCTCAAGCTCCTCCACTTCATTGAGCAGCATCCTCATAGCGCCCTCCTGCCCTATGCTCAGAGTCGACTCGGAGAGTGGTACTACGTGCGGGGAGACTACTCCGGAGCGGTCTACTGGCTGGAGCGGACCGATGTGTCGGCCCTGCCGGAGGAGAGAGCGCAGGCGATCGACTACTACCACGCCTACTCTCTGATGAAGACCGGCTCCGAGGAGGCGGCGCTCAAGCTTTTCCTCCCGCTGACCTACTCCCGAGACTTCCACAACGCTGCAGCCTTCTACGGCGGCTACCTCCTCCTCAAGTCCGACCGGGCAAGCGAGGGAGAGAGGCTACTCTCGGGACTCTACAGCAATACCACCTACGGCACCGAGGCACTCGCCTATGTGGCTGAGTCTCGACTCTCTCAGGAGGACTTTGAGGGAGCACTGACACTGGCACAGAGGGGGCTCAAGAGGGATGCCTCCGAGAGCAGTGCCCGTCACTCCCTCCTCCATACCGCAGGCCTTGCCGCAGCGATGACCGGGCGGATTGACCTCTCCACAGACTACCTGAGACAATATATGAGGCAGGCAGAGCAACCGGGGCGGATTGACCTACTTGTCCTCGGGAAAAACCTCTACGAGCTTGGCCACGAGACGGAGGCCATCGGCTACCTCACGCGGGTCGATGACGGCACTCCCGACTTTATGTCTCAGCTCTCTCACTACTATCTCGGGCTCACTAATCTGAGCAGCGGAAAGAGCAGCAGTGCCCTTGCCTCCTTTGACCGGGCGTCTGAGATTGATGTCTACGCCCCGCTGACTGAGGATGCACAATTCAATGGCGCCCTCGCTGCCTATGCGGGGCATCAGGGACGTCTCGGTGCCGGTACGAAGCGCTTCGCTTCCTATCTCAGGCGCTATCCCACCGGAGCCTATCGACCCAAGGTGATCACCTACCTCAGTGACGCCTTCCTCAATGACCCCAAGCGAGCCGATGTACTGCGGGAGATCTCCACTATCAGCCCGCTTCCTCCTGAGCTGAGGAGGGTGAGGGAGAAGGTGAAGCTCGGGGAGGCCAATCAGTCACTCGCGGGAGGCGACCTCCGGAAGGCAACCGAGCAGTACGGGCGTATCATCGGGAAGAACGAAGACCCGGAGAGCGTCGCCGAGGCTTATCTCTGGCGTGGAGAGGCGGCATACCGCAAGGGAGACTACACCGGCGCCATCAGCGACACCCGTGCCTATCTCGACAACCGTCCCGAGAGCCTTAAGCTCAATCCTCAGGCTTACTACACCTTAGGATACGCCTACTTCAATAATAAGAGCTACGACCAGGCGAAGAGCGCCTTCCGGTCCTACCTCTCTCAGTCCACCCCATCGACCAACGAGCGCACTGCGGTACTCAACCGCCTCGGCGACATCTCTGTGCAGGAGCGCCGACTCAGCGAGGCGGCCGACTACTACGACCAGGCAGCGCGAGCCGGTGGAGAGGAGTCAGACTACGGCTTCCTCCACCGTGGTATTGTCCTCGGGCTGCAGAAGGACTACGAGGGCAAGATCAGCCTCCTCTCCCGCATGCAGCAGACCTTCCCCTCCTCCTCACTCCTGCCGGAGGGCTTCTACGAGCTGGGACAGACCTACAGCATACTCAATAGACAGTCCCTCGCCCGACAGGCGTACGACCGTGTGGTTACCAATTACCCCCGCCACGAGCTTGCCCCCTCTGCCGCAGTACAGAGGGCTCTCACCTATATGAGCGAGGAGAGCTTCTCACAGGCAGCGGATGCCTATGTGGCGGTGATCCGCAGCTACCCCAAGTCCGATGCGGCCAAGACGGCGCTGGAGAACCTTAAGGCACTCAGCATCCAGCTCAATCGCGTGGATGAGTACAATAGCTTGGTCCGCTCCATCGGTGGCGCCGGTGCGATCTCCGACCACGAGATGGACGAGATGACCTATCTCGCAGCGGATAAGGTCGTCTCCGAGGGCAAGCCCGCCGAGGCGGTCAAGGCACTGGACAACTACCTGACCCGCTTCCCTGCCGGAGCGTACCTCGACAAGGCCCTCTACAGCAAGGCGCTGATCCTCTCCTCTAATAAGCGGCACAGGGAGGCGACACCGATCCTCGAGCGTCTCGCATCGATGCAGCTCGAGCCCACGATGAGTCACGATGTGCGGCTGCTACTTCTGGAGAATTATGAGCGAAGTGGCAACTCCGCCCGTGCGGCAGAGGTCGCCCTTCAGCTCGCCAACGAGAGCAGTACTCAGGCCGACCGAAGTCGCTACATCTCCGCCGCAGCGACCCATGCGCAGAAGAGCGAGAGCTTCGACTTCCTCCTCGCCCTTGCCGATGATGTCTCTCGGAGCAAGTGGGACCTCACACCGCAGACCCGCTCTGAGGTGATGACGGCAGCCGCCACACGGTACGACCAAGTGGGGAAGAAGGACATGGCGCGACTCTATGCCCGGGCGGTACTTCAGCTGCCCGTCTCTGCCCAGACGACGGCAGCCCGCGTGCTGGCGGCAGAGGAGCTGTATGACCAGGGCCAGTTCCAGACCGTCCGTGACCGGATGGAGAAGGTGGTCGGCGGACAGTCCGACAGCCGCTACTGGCTTGCACGAGCCATCCTCCTCCTGAGCGACAGCTACGCCCGTCTCGGTGACAAGAGCACAGCCAAGACCTACCTCGAGAGCCTGCGGTCCGGGTACAAGGAGCAGCAGGATGGCATCATTGATCAGATCGACGAGCGTCTCTCACGTCTCTGACTTCGCCACACTCATTTTTATCTAAAGAAAGATCCTACCACCATATAATGAAGATCAGACAACTCTTAGTCACGCTCGCAGCATCGTCCATGCTCCTTGGCTTGAGCGCCCAGACGCCGGCAGACACACCCCGCCGGTCGATGACCCTGCAGAGAGCCTACATACCGGAGACAGGTCAGGCGAAGAAGGAATTTTTCAATCCCCTCGCCAATCAGACACCCCGACAGCTCCACCCACTGGACTTTGCCCGCAATAGCTACAGCCTGAGTATGAAGGCAAGGCCCCGTCTCTTCACCCCGAGCGAGAACCTATACCTGCCGGAGTACGGAAGCCACCACTTCTACGCCCGACTCTTTGGCGGTTATCCGGTCAAGGCGGGAGGAAATATCGGGGCTCACTTCAGGGTAGGAGACTACGGGACGATCACTGTAGCCCTCGACCACACCTCTCGCCACGCCACGGGCGAGATGGGCAAGCTGGATACAGCTCCGATCAATGAGACCCACGACACGGAGGGGCTGGTGAGATACGCTCAGAAGCTACCCGACAGCGACCGAATGCTGGAGATCGAGGGCTTCGGCTTTGGGCACGCCCACTCGCTCTATGGTCACCCGCTGAGCTCGGTGAAGTCAGGCGAGCTGCCGTACCACTTCATCACCGCTACGCCCGAGAAGCCCGAGCTGATGAGCTACTATGGCACGGGACTTAGCGTCTCCCTCTCACCGGCACCCATCAGCGCCCTCTCCACCTGGGAGTATAGCCTGAGCGCTACGGTCGACTACGGCAATCGCAATGCCGACGTCAACGCCCATCGGGAGGGTGAGCCGATCGGGGTATTCATCTCCGGACGGGGCGATGCGCTTCACGCCGGAGTGATGGGGAGCCTCACCTATGGTGCTAAGATCAATGACTTCAGGTTTGGCGTCGACGCCGGCTACGAGATCAATCGCTTCTCTCTTGATAAGGAAGTATCAGGAGGCAAGGCGTCCCAGATCATCACCCTCATCCCCCACTTTGACTACATCATCCCTTCGCTCCAGGTGCGGGCGGGGGTAAAGGTGCAGCTCCCCACCATGGGTGCCAAGCAGCTGCTGATCACGCCCGATGCGCGGCTCCGCTGGAGGATGCACGACAAGGTTTCGCTCCTACTCTCCGCTACCGGAGGCATGTCGATGCTCTCGATGCGCGACCTCTACCGGATCAATAGGTATGCCGACCCGATGAGCATGGCGCTTGGCATCGAGTCCTCCACCTACGATGTCGCCCTCGGGCTGGAGCTGGGCTCTTGGAACGGCTTTGCCCTCGACCTCAAGGGCGGGTATGCCGACTACAGGGACTTCTACGACTTTGCAAGCAAGAGTGCCTCCACCCCCACACCGGAGGGCTACGAGGGAGAGCCCTATGCTGCGGTGGCACTCTTTGACCTCCGCAATCTCGGCACGGTCCGTCACGGCTACGCTAGCCTCGGCGCCCGCTATATGGGAGCAGAGGGGCTAAGCGGTTCGCTCGGCGTGAAGTACAATCACTTCGCCCGCCCGGCGCTCACAGCGGAGGAGAGCACACAGCCGGATCACGAGCTGATGGAGAGCATCCTCGGCAGACCCACTCTCGAGCTGACGGCAGACCTCACCTACAGTCCGATCAAGGACCTGACACTGAGCGCCAACTTCCTCGGCCTGGGAGGGATCAAGATGCAGCAGCTGCTCCCGAGGGACGTTGTCCGTGAGGGAGAGGAGATGGTCTACACCCTACCCTTCATCACCAAGCTCGATGCCCAGGTCTCCTATAAGGTACTGAAGAACCTTGGGCTCTCGCTCACGGTGGAGAATCTTCTCAATCAGAAGATCCAGCGCTGGAGCCACTACTACAGCCCCGGCATAGGCGTCTACGGCAGCATCACCCTCGAGCTGTAGACTTTCAGGGCAAGAACTAAAGCAAGGGCTGACTCCGTGGTACGGGGTCAGCCCTTTTTTCATTCCCTCCGACCGATAATCTGGCTGGTCGACAGATGGCATCAAAAGACCTTTGCAAAATGGTCTTTCGCCGAAAAAAGCACCGCTTTTTCGGCAGGGGCCTTGCAGAATGCCCCAGATGCAAGGGACTGAGAGTGAGGGCGAAGGGAGTGTGCTTACGCACATGACCAAGCCCGAATCTCGAATGTGACGCTGCAGATGGGGTATTATGCAAAGGTCTCATCACAGTATCTCTCTTGCGATCCAGGCACACGCCTCCGCATCAGCCAGGGCATGGTGATGATCTCTCAAGTGATACCCACACGCCTCAGCCACAGTCTGCAGCTGGTGGTTCTCTAAGCAGGGGAGTACACGCTTAGCGACGCAGAAGGTATCGTAAAAGTCATAGTCCGGATACTCCATGCGGTAGGTCCTGAAGGCAGCCCTCAGGCAACTCTCGTCGAAGGATTTATTGTGAGCCACCAGTGGCAGGCCCTCTATCAGGGGCTCCACCTGTGACCACACGTGGGGAAAGAGTTCAGCCTCGTCCGTATCTCGGTGACACAGACCATGCACCTGAGAGCACCAGTAGTTGTAGTAATTTGGCTCCGGGTGTACGAGAGAGTAAAAGGAGTCAACGATCTCGCCTCCTCGGACCACAACGACGCCTACGGAGCAGATGGAAGAGCGCTGATTATTGGCGGTCTCAAAGTCTATTGCGGCAAAGTCTCTCATAACAC
>NZ_KV793789.1:21952-22284 GCF_001808555.1 Porphyromonas sp. HMSC065F10 | reverse complement strand
CTCTCATAACACATCTCTATAGATTAGTTCTATCGGGTATCCATACATAGCCAAAGCTATCCATTTATTTAGACATTTTCCCCTCCATAAATGGTGTGGGTGTTGTATGAGGATCGTACAGCAACTCCTCGGACGACCGAGAAGAGCTTGGCTAAGAATCACCCGTCACAGATGTCTGCGTAATTGCCAGATAGCCAACAGGTCGCAACTCCGACGACCCGTAGAATATGTGTCACGCACGATCCCAATTACGAGCGCCTCGCAAAGGTAGGTCTATCAGTGCGATGCGGACCCCCTAATCTAATACCGATATTAGAGTTGTCTAATACCGA
>NZ_KV793789.1:0-21852 GCF_001808555.1 Porphyromonas sp. HMSC065F10 | reverse complement strand
TATTAGAGTTGTCTAATACCGATATTAGAGATTTCTTTTACCGGTATTAGACTTCTCTAATATCGGTAAAAGAATTATCCGAGAGCACCCCCGTTGGAAGGGCAATGTTTGGGTGGGAGAGACGCAGAAGGGATTCACAAGAAACAGTCAGCAGTCCCAGGATGTCGTCTCCAGGTCTATTGGTGGCAGCATTAGAAATCCATCAGGCACCGCCATACGCATCCCCGAGGACACCTTCCCCCATAGACATGACCAAGACAAACACTACTTGGGAAAGGTTACACTCAACTGACGATCCCTGGGAGAGCTCCGATGCCGGGAGGGGGCAGAGTGTTGGGTTCTCTAGAGTGAGGCTATGGTCGCACTCCAGACTTTTCATACCTTTGGGTTGAAGAGACGATCCGGGCGTACGGATGGAAAGGGCACCATCCTCTCCGGAGACAGCCTCTGCCTCCGGAGGCAGTATGAGGAGTTGCCCGCCCTCACGCTCGGAGAGTCTCTTCTTCATTCTTGACTAAGAAGACACACCTCTCCCTTTCCGATCAGATACACAACACCAAGGTTAAGCTATTGACTGATTGTGAATAGAGAGGTTGCTATTGTCTAAACATTTGCTACCTTTGTCTCAGAGAGATTGTCTACGGAGAGTTCCCGCTCCTGCTGTCACCCATTGTTATGCGCTCAACTCCATACCACCGGTGACTATGGTATGTCCTAATGCGGGTAAAGACGTGACAGTCTCTCTATTCTTATACAGTCGGATGGATGGTGGCAGGGTCTCGCCCTTGGGGGGGGGCTCCCGGATACAAAGAAATGCACACGCTATGAGCAAGAGGATAAAGAAGTACCCAAACTTTCAGGATCTCTACTCCTTCGAGGACTACAAGAGGGCGTACGAGGCGCAGGAGACCTTTTGCTGTGGACTCTCGCCCATCTGTCTCTCTGCACCGAAGCATCACGACTCGGTCCATACCGACGTGACTGGCGACGAAAGCGCAGATACCGCACTCGTCACCATCCGGACACTAAAGTTAGCTTACGCCACTCAGGTGTGGACCAGAGCTATGCTTGTGTCAAGCGGCAACGATGATGCCCTATATGGCTACTGGAGTCTACACTACCGCGACAACGAGACCTCCTTCAGGGAGCTTGCCTATGTGGACCTTCCGGACGGGGTGACGCCCGAGGTGCTTGCCTCCTACTTCTGGGACCTCTTAGAGACCATCGCCAACTCCGGCTCAGTCAAGGTCTGCGAGGGGTACAGTCTCATCAATAAAGGCTTGGACGGCCTTGGCATCACAGAGAGCCCATTGATAGCCTTTGATGTCGTCCTCGATCGGGATGAAGCGAAAGGCTGCTTTGATGAAATCAGCGACGTCATGGGCTACCCCTACAACCGGGAGCCAAGGTCATACCGCTGGGAGGAGATCCGAGACCTCTTCACCGAGCTCTCGCTCAAGCAACTCAGCCTTATGAATCTTGAGCTACTCCATAAGCATACGGATATTGATGAGGATCTCTTCCGGGCCTGTAACGCCCTTGATATCCAGGGGGTAAAATTCGCCATCAGTAGGGGTGCAAATGTCAACGCTCTGGACAAGAAAGGCGAGTCTGCCCTACAGAAGGCGGTGGAGGACTTCTCCTTCTACGGTATTGAGATAGACAAGAGATACAGCGACGAGGAGAGGACAAGGATCACCGATGCAGCGTATGAGAGGTCTCGTACGATCGTGGACCTGCTTGTCAGCCATGGAGCAGATGTAGACCTCTTCGGGGTTGAGGGGAGGCAGCCCATCACCTGTGCCTACTTCGAGCACAGCCCGACCATGATAAAGCACCTGCTGGAGCTGGGGTCAGACCCCAATTACAATAGCTACCGGTCTGACGATGTACCCTATGAGTCGGAGGACTCCACCAGATGCACCATTCTTAACTTTATCAGCGTAGACTGGGGCGAGAGCTACGGAGTATACAAGGATGATAAGGAGGTGGCCGAGATGATACGCGCCTATGGTGGTCGCCTGTACGACTGGGACTACGACCCCCAGCGGCGGATCCATATCGGTCGATACTACGTGCGGATGGAGCCGGACGAGGATGAGGAGAACCTATTCTTTGACAACAGCGGCTGGGGCATAGGCGATGCGGATCACCTCACGATAGAGGATGAGACGCTTCACCAGACCACCATCAGCCTTGAGGCTATCAAGGGGCTGAGGCAGTGGCACGCAGAGTACCGCAGCTGCTGCGAGGAGGAGAACTTTGACCGAGACGAGTGGAATAGGCGCGGCCTTGCCCTTGCTCGAGAGGTGGCGAGAGTGCTTCCCGAGACCGTTGCCCTGCACTACCCCTACGGAGATGACATAGAGATACAAGAGATACAGTGGTTCCCCTGGTGCAAGAGACACCACATAATGTATCTCAGTGAGTCTCGACGCATCACTCCTACCGAATAAGAGTACGATGATGGAGAAGAAGTATGCACTCTATATAAGTCCGGACGCCGATGTGGTCTACCAAGACAGCATGGGGACCTGTGCCTCCTGCGAGTTTGACGAGATCAGCAGAGAAAACCTCTCCATCGGGCCGCCCTTTAAGGTAGTCCTCCCCGGGATTGAGGCGTGGCACAAGCGCTATGAGAAGGGTTGCTTCGGACCCTCGGCAGCCTATTGGCCCTTTGACTGGAGGCAGTGGCACCTTGAGGGGCTCGGCTTTGCGAGAGAGCTTAGACGACAGCTACCGGCAAGCTATACCCTGATCTATTGCGCCCCCTACGAGGACTGGAGCGGGACCTTACCCTACGACCCTATCGTGATTAACGATGAGGGGATGAGGGTGATCGACTACCTATCCTCCGCCGACCAAGCCGCACAGCGCACCCCTACGCCACCGGTAGAGCACCTTGGCATCACCGGCGAGCAAGGGGAGGGGCAGGTGATCATACGGATCGGCTGTCACGAGTGGGAGGTGAAGATAGCCATCCCTCACAGCGAGCTCAAGTCCGTGAGAGACTGGCTTAAGGGTATCGCAGAGGGGAGGGATCCCTACAAGCCCCTGTGCGTGGGTCATCACAAGCTATTCCTCCACAGAGACATCCTGGGGCAGGAGAGTCCCGTAGGACTACTTAGTGTAGAGGAGGTTGAGACCAACAGCCTACAGCTGCTTGCCTATGTAGATACGAAGGTCTTCGTCAAGGGACTCTATCTGACTCTCCTTAGCCAGCTTGGGTTTTTCCTCTACGGGATAGCTGAACCCTATCCCACGGGCGAGGAGCGTCATCGCCTCTGGGTACCCTACAACGATGTCAAGTCCTTCGTCATCGAGCACTACATCACAGGAGAGGGTCCCACGACCGATGAGGGGATGACCTTTGTGGACGAGACCTACGTCATCTACCAGGACTGTCAGGACTGTATCTTCTGGGACACAGAGAAGTGTGGGACAGGTAATTCCGAGATAATCTACGGAGAAGGTGTGGGCTATGAGGACCACGAGCTCCATGTGCCGGGGCTCGAGGAGTGGAGCGACCTATGCGACAGAGCGGACGGCACCCACACACCTGAGGAGCTCTGGACGATGGGCTGGGAGCTATCAAGGGAGGTCCGGAAGCAGTTGCCCGACCGGGTAGATATCTTCTATCAGAGCTATGACCCGATACTCCCCTTCAGACATCGATTTTACAACGGTGAGCTACCAAGCCTGATCGTGCCAAGACAAGAGTGAGATCTATGAGACTACTTGACTATAAGACTATGGCAGGGTAGAGCGCCCCCGGCATCTGGATGGAGCTCCACGGGAGGGAGATCCCCATCTATCCCCTTGAGCTCTATGCTGTACTCTGGGAGAATGTGAAGGAGAAGGCTCCATTCGGGAGAGATGTGCAAGCCTCCATTTGGATATCACGGGACGAGATCTTGTGCATCTACTTTGATTATGACTTCGGACATTATATAGAAAAGTATGACACTTCCTCGTATTTAGAGTCTGCCATCGTTGCCCTCAAAGAGCTCTCTCAGCATGTGATCAATGGAGGGGAGTGTCTCTATGAAGGCTTTGTCACTGCAACAGCAGAGCAGCTCCTCATAGGGCTGGATAGTCTTCCTACAATAACAGAGCGTTGCCCTCTCTCAAGGGAGGATATCAGCATTGAGCCCTTCAGCTTCCACTTCGAAGAGCCCTACTCGTGCGACACACCCTACGTGATCCGAATCGGCAAGAGAGAGTACAGATCATACCTCTCCGATTGGTCGACAAACTATGATGTGATCAGAAGTCAGATGGAGACTTACTGCATCAAGCGGCTGGAGGTTTCGGAGATCGAACTATTTTATGAAGACTCTCCCTCAACGATAGTCGACTCGTACCGCGATGTAAGGCTACACAGGAAGGGAGAAAGGATCTCATGGATAGCAATTCACCCGGATGAGTTCATCCAGCTCCCAACACTCTACGGATGGTGTCTAAAGAGACAACTCATGCGATCGCTCTATCTCGGACTGCTGGGACTCTTTGTGACTGAAACGGACGACTCCTACTGCGAGATGGAGGAATGGCCCGCCCTCAGGCTTGACTCCTACAACCGCCTCCAGTCCTGCATCGTGGAGGACTACATCAATGGTGTAGACTTAAGCAATCAACCGGTACGTCCTCGTAATCGTGTCCAGCACACAGTCGAGGAGATGCGCGAGGACTACGACCAACTCTGCCGGACACTCACATCAGACTGAGGGCTCACATCACTTGATCGCCCCCCTTGACTCCTGTCCGAGCATTGCGTACATTTGCATAGTTGCGCTTGGGTGACTAAAGCGCGATGGTGGGGTCGGTTAGTGCATCGCTCGCAGGTTCAGAGCCACTTATAGTCGGCCCCACCTTTCTATATAGACTCAGTCCCGATAGATACAAGCCGGCAGGGTATATCCATCCGGCAGGCTTGGTAGTGCGACACCCTTGCGGGGTGGTGGGAGGGAGACCCTACTCGGCGACCCGCAAGGGGTCGATGGGGTAGGGGCGGGTCTCGGCACATCGGTCACCGCATTGCGGATAACCGATGCCTATGGAGCGAGCGCCCCTGCCGGGGTGCCACACCGCTAACTGCGCCATCATATCGGACGAGTCGGACAGCACAAGAGATACCTGATACTCTCTTAGGAGGTACTCCCACCCTGTGTCAATACTGCAGGGGGTGAAGCCTTAGGGGGATCATTGCTTCTTAGCCGAACTTCTCAAATTCGTAAGCTCTGGGATGGTGCAGATAAGAGACAGCGGGGTCTTGGGATTGTCGTATCTTTGTCGCAAGAATCTTTACTGAGACGACTCGTATACAGTTCTGTTCGCGTCCTTCGGATATCCGCCATTGTCATCCAGGTTCGGCCAAGTATGGTGAGACTGCGGAGTCTCCCCCTGCACTTCGGAGGCAGGACGAGTCGTCTCTTCCTTTTTTCCCCAATAATCTACGGAGCTGAGGTCTCCACATTCTTTAACAATCGGGATTGGTCAGGTGGGGGAAAATGGGTACCTTTCATAATCTAAAGCATGGAAGAAGTACACCAATGAATGTCCTCGTCAGACCCTTAGCAGCGATCATCGTAGCCCTGATGCCCCTGCTTCTTGCTTCCGCTCAGTCGGACAGGGAGCCAGAGGTGGCATATGCCGGCTGCGTGGAGCGCTACTTTGACTACTACGAGGCAGGCAAACCAGACAGCGCTGAGCTTATGCTTAGGCAGGCTCTGGAGCTGAGTCCGGAGGCGGAGGGAAACTTCCTCCTCCTCGGCAATCTGGCGGAGCTGGTGGTGGCGCGAGGCGACTCTCTCGAGGCGGTGGAGCTCCTCTCCGAGGCGCTGAGCCGTCAGCCGGCTGTGCCGGAGCTGAGAGAGCGACGGGCAGACCTGCTCAGCGACCTGGGGCAACTGCAGAGCGCCCTCACCGACTATGATGAGCTGGTCTCCCTGACCCCCTCGAGCGAGATCTACCGGTATAAGCGGGTACTGACCTACGAGAAACTGAGGCTCTGGAGTGCCGCCGAGGAGGACCTGAAGCGGATCCTTGCGCATAACCCAGACGCCTACCTCCCTCGAGTCAAGCTCGCCGAGGTGTATGAGCGGGAGGGACGCCCTCATGAGGCAGAGAAGCTGCTGAGCTACCTCATCGAGCAGCAGCCGGCGATGGCACCGGCCTACCGGGCGAGGGCTCGGCTCCTGATGCGTCAGGGGCGTAAGTCGGACGCCCTTGCCGACGTGCGGGAGATCATCCGCCGCAGCGGCGAGCGGGTCGATGCGGAGGAGTATCTCCTAAGGGGGGAGATCTGGCTGCTCTATGGGGAGGAAGAGGAGACAGAGAGAGACTTCGCTCGTGCGGTAGCGGCGGGAGCGACACCCTCTATGGGGGCACAAGCAAGGGAGGAAGCATATCAGATCAAGAAAAAAATCATAAATAAAATACCATGAAGCATAACACTCATACGGCCCTCGGGACCCGACTCGCAGCACTGCTACTGCCGGCACTTGTCGGTGCAGGTCTGCTGACAGGGACCGGTATCGCCGGTCACCGATCCATAGATAAAGTAGCCATGGCAGAGGAACAGAAGATCCCCGAGGAGGAGATGCTCTCTCTCCTCGATCACCTAAGCCGACTGGCAGCCAATGCCGGTCGCACCATCGAGGAGTACGACACCTCCGACGAGTCGCCCGACACACTCCTCTGGAGCAAGGAGCGGACCGAGGAGGAGCTGGTCCGGATGATCTCCCGAGAGCTGGAGCGACGGGAGCTGTGGCGCGCCACCACCGACCTGAGCGGACTTCGCTATCAGTGGCAGGTCCGCCGCTGGAGGCTGGGTGTGCCCTCTGAGGGAAACGGCTACTCCCTGCTGGCTCAGCTGATGGAGCAGCTGGCGGACAAGGGCTTTGATGCTCTCCGCGAGCTTCATCAGCGGGAGCTGGGGCAAGCTCTGGAGGCAGGCTACAGCGACCAAGCCCTCTCCATGCTGGAGTGGGAAGCAAGACGGTCGGAGGAGAATATCTACCCGACCTATATAGAGCGCTTTGCCGGTCGCCCCGAGCAGCCGGTGGTCCGGATGCTGGACCTCCGGGAGCGGAGCTCACGCCTGCTCGACCCCCTCAAGTCGGCGCACAAGACTGAGGAGTGGATCCGTGAGGAGGGTAAGCTCTACGCCGAGTACCTCAGGATAGAGCCGTCAATAACCGGGAACCCCTACGAGAAGCGGCTGAGGGAGATGGGCAAGCAGCTCTTTGGGCATAGCCCCTCCATCGGCGATGTAACCTACATTGACCTCCACACGGGGGAGGCGACCGTCGAGATTGAGGGTCCGACGCGACAGGCGCTCGACCTCTACCTCATCAGCGGTGACCGTAGGGTGGAGCAGCAGATCCGCAAGGGTCGTGCGACGAAGTTGGCCTCCTACACAGTTGAGGAAGGCAAGGCGCGCTGGATCAGCGACAAGGTATCCCTCCGCCTGCCGAGAGTGGGGTACTATAAGCTGGCGCTCTACAACGAGCGCGAGGGGGTGGTCCGTCAGGGCAATGCTCTGCTGGACAAGATCACGGTGCATCAGTACGATCCGATCATCTACGCCCTCGACCGACAAGACGGCAGTCCGGTCTCCGGCGTGGAGGTGAAGGTCTTCCGCGGTGATGAGCGGAGACGCCCCATCGCCACCCTCTACACCGGTGAAGGGGGCGAGGTGGTGGTTCGCCAGACCCCGCCGAGAGGGGGGTACCTCTTCATCAGCGTCAAGGATCCCCGAATGCTTGAGGAGCGGTTCTTCACCATTTACGGGGCGCAAAAGTGGCCTGCCGGGACAGCTAATCCGAAGAGACAGGCAGAGACACACTTCTACACCGATAGACCGATCTACAAGAGGGGTCAGACGGTGAAGGTCGGCATCGTCACCGTTACCCGCAAGGGGGAGGTGGTGAAGGCTGAGCCAAATACGCTTCAGAAGGTGAAGCTGACCGCCCTGAGGGATGGCGTGGAGGAGGTGATCGAGACGCAGACGATCACCACCGACGATCATGGGGTGGCGGAGACCACTTTTACCCTCCCCAAGGACGAGCATCTATCGGACTTTACCCTCGACACGCCCTATGGCGATGAGTCTCTACGAGTAGAGGACTATAAGCTGATGCACCTGTCGCTTACCATCGACAGCATACCGACCGGCTATGTCTCCGGTCGACCGATGCGGATCTATGGTAGGACAGAGGATCTGAATGGTCACCCCGTGGCGGCACGACTAACACTCCAGTACGATGTGGACGGGAAGCGGATGACGGGTCGGAGCGGCTCGGATGGACACTTTGTGCTGGAGACGGAGCCGCTGACGAAGTCTGCAACGGGCGGCTACTACTGGAATCACCCGCTCACTCTCTCTGCCGCTGATGCGATAGGAGATGTAGCGGATGAGTCTCTGGCGATGGAGAAGGATACGACCAACCTCCCCCTGTCGGCCAACCTACTGCTGGGCGGTAAGCATATACTCAATCGCCTCGACCTGACGCTGAGCACTGAGAGCCAGCCCTACCAGCGGATGAGACTGGGGGATCTGTCGAGGTACCAGCTCACAGCCACCTGGATCGATGCGAAGGGAAAGCAGGTCGGAGAGTCGATCAAGCTACCGATGAAGGGGAAGCGGAAGCTGAGCCTGGCAAGTCTGCCCAGCGGGAGCTACCGACTGAGGATAGAGACGACCGACTACTGGGGTCAGGTGGTGAGGGACGAGAGCGACCCACTCTACCTCTACAGCCCGACCGATGACCGGCTCCAGGGCGAGGTACCCCTCTTTGCCACTATGACGAAGGAGGGAGAGATCCTCTACGGCTCAAGCCATGGCGGGACGCTCTCTCTGCTGATGGTCCGAGAGAGAAAGGGAAGTGTGCACCAGTTCCTCTCGGTGGAGCCGGGTAAGCTCTATCGCCTACGCCCGATGGAGGGGACGCTATCCGTGGTACTCTCCGCCTACTACAGAGGAGAGGAGACCTCCAGACGCATTGACCTGACAGAGTATGGTGAGGAGTCGGGCGATAAGGAGAAGACCCACACCGATGGACTGGAGATGAAGGAGGGAGAGGGTCGCTTCGTGCCGGGAGCGGATTTCTCTCGACGATTCACCATCGTGAGTCGCGCAGGCAAGCCACTCTCTGAGGTGCCGGTACTTGTGGCGGTCTTTGACAAGGCCCTCACCGAGGCCTCGGGCAACGAGCAGCACTGGAGCAAGATCGGCGACTCACCGGTACTATACCAAGCTCTGGGTGGCAATCTGTATGGCGCTGTCCTGATGGAGAGTGCAGTGGCATCCCCAAGGGCGATGATGAAGCAGAGCAACGTCGTCAATGATGAGGTAATGGTTGTGGCTGAGGGTGCCGGATCAGACGGGCAGCCGAGGCTGAGGCAAAACTTTGCCGAGACCGCATACTTCAGCGCGCTCCTCAGGAGCGACAGGGAGGGACAGGTGCAGCTGGACTTTAAGCTGCCCGATACCCAGACGGAGTATGTGCTGAAGGTCTACTCCTTTGCCCCCGACTTTGAGGAGGAGCTGCTGGAGGACCATAGCTTCAGCGTCTTTGCCCCGCTCTCCGTGGAGCTGTCATTGCCCCGATACCTGAGATGGGGCGACCGGCTGGAGGGACTCGCTCGGGTGCAGAATGCGGAGCAGTCGCCCGCGACCATCCGAGCAACTGTCACGGAGGGTCAGGCGCAGCTATCCGAGGCGGAGCTGTCGGTAGCCGGTAGTCAGACAGGCACGATGCCCTTCGTCGTGGAGGCGAAGCGTACCGATGGCGACTCGCTGACACTGCGTGCCACGGCAGCGGGGGCGCACTATACCGATGCGCTGGAGCGGGTGATCCCTCTCCGGAGCGACCTGACGGAGTATACGGTGGCGGTCCCCTTCTCTTCCTATAAGCAGTCGCAAGTGAGCCTGACACTGCCCAAGGCAGACCTCGGTGGGAGCCAGGCAGTGGCGGAGATCTACTTCTCCCCGATCCACCTCCTCCTCACCACCCTCGCTGACACCTACGCCACAGAGGCACCGGCAGAGGAGCTCTCTCTCCTTGAGGCTAGCACGAAGTATGCGGTCTACAGTCGCCTGAGGGCGCTGATCGCCTCCACACCGGAGCTGAAACGGAGCCTCTCCATGTCTCGCACACAACTGCGGGCTGCGATACGTGATCGGGAGTCGGAGCCGAGGTCATCCTTCAATAGACAGGCCGATCCGAGGACGCTGGCAGACTTCTACGACCTGCTCCTGAGCGAGGAGCGGATGAGCGACTTGCTGGGCGGGCTGGAGAAGAGGATCCTTGCCTTTACCTTCCCCTCCGGAGGCTTCCGCTACGATGCCCTACTGCCGGAGCCCTCTCCCTGGCTGACCCATGTGGTGCTGGAGAATCTTACCTTTACCCCCACACGGTCGGCAAAGCTGGATGATGCGATCGACCGGTCGCTGAAGTACCTACAGGGTCAGCTCGCCAAGGAGCGGAGCTACTACAAGGCTGCGATGGAGTATCGCCTACTGGTCCATAAGCTGGGACGAAAGGATCCCTCCCTCACCGGAGAGGTGAAGGAGCTGCTCGAGAAGCAGGTGAAGGGCGCTCGAGAGAGCTACCGAACGGCATCGACCTCATACCTGCTCAACTTTGGGGAGTACTCGCGTGCCTTTGACACCAAGGCGGCGTACAGCGAGGTGCGGGACTTCATCCGCGACCGAAGCAGCTACACTCAGAGCGATGCTGAGCTGCTGGCGCTGACCCTCTTCCTCCACCACGATCAGCAGGACGAGGCGCTCTCGCCAGAGGTGACACGCTTTATGCTAAGCCTCAAGCAGGGGACGCTGTGGCGCAACCCGATGACGCTAGAGGCGGTGGAGCCTCTGCTGCGCACGGTGACGCCGACGCGCTTTGCGCCCGATGCGACGCTCCATCTCGGAGAGGTGACCTACCGCCCCACGGCACTTGATAAGGCGACGGGACACGTCGTCCTCGGCCTGCCGGAGCCGGAGAGCAAGATGGTGATCCGGTGGGAGGGAGTGACGACGGACTTTGCCTTCGGTGGCATCCGGTATCGGGTGACGGAGCCGGCGGCAAAGGCGACACCCACAGGTGAGAAGCTGACGATCGGTAAGGAGGTCTACGCCCGGCGTATCATCAACGGCACCTCGTCACTCGTTCGGCTGACGGATGAGCGGGAGGCGGTGGCCGGCGAGCAGCTGGTAGTGCGCTACCTGATCGAGACGAAGCAGGACCTGAGCCTCGTGACGATACGGGATGACCGGGCGGCGGGCGCCGAGCCGGGATATGACTTTGCCGGCTACGGCATGTCGGACCGCACGTGGTACGGCTACAGCCGACGAGAGACGGCCGACTACATCTTCATTGACTACCTCCAGAGGGGGAAGCACGTGATCGAACTAGAGGCTACCGCCAACGTGGCGGGACACTTCAGCTACGGTCCTGCCGAGGTGCAGAGCTTCTACGCTCCGGAGTATGCGGGCAATAGTGCCGGAGGGTCACTGACGATCCGCAGGGGTGAGTAAGAGACAAATCTATTTTTTCATATATCACATACAACAACAATCACAAGAAACTATGGCTAAAGTAAAGTTTTCGGGAGAGACTGTAGAGACGATCGGTAAGCTGCCTGAGGTGGGCAGCAAGGCACCTGACTTCTGCCTGACGAAGGGCGACCTGTCAGATGCAAAGCTATCCGACTACAAGGGTAAGCGGGTCGTGCTGAATATCTTCCCCTCGATCGATACGGGCGTCTGCGCTCAGAGCGTCAGGACCTTCAATAAGAAGGCTTCCTCGCTCGACAATACCGTCGTCCTCTGCATCAGCGCAGACCTTCCCTTTGCGCAGGGACGCTTCTGCGGTGCTGAGGGTCTGGAGAACGTCGTGACGCTCTCCACCTTCAAGAGCCCTGACTTCGGCAAGGACTACGGCTGCCTGCTGACCTCCGGTGTACTGAAGGGGCTGATGTCCCGCTGCGTCATCGTCCTCGATGAGGAGGGAAAGGTACTCTACACCGAGCAGGTGGAGGAGATCACCCACGAGCCTAATTACGACAAGGCTATCGCAGCACTCTAAATGAAGCATGGACTCCTAATCCCCCTTCTTCTCTCTATCCTCCTCAGCCCGGTGCGAGGGCTCGCTCAGAGCGACAAGCCATTCACCATCCCTGAGGTCAAGAGCTGGAGCGGGGCGGAGGGATCCTTCCACTACAGCGACCTCTGTCGTCTCACTCCCAAGGGGAAGGAGGCGACGGAGGTCGCTGTTTTGCTTAGGCAGGACCTCCGAGAGCTATTAGGCGACACCACCAAGGCAGGATCTGCGGGAACAATTTCTCTTGCGATCCGCCCCACCCTACTCTCCGACAAGGGGAGCGAAGCCTATCGGATAGAGATCCTACCGGATCGCATCTCCCTCACGGGCAACTCCCGTCAGGGACTTTACTGGGCGACAAGGACGCTCCTCCAACTGCTTGAGCAGGGACGGGAGCTCTCCTGCGGCGTGATAGAGGACTACCCGGACTACCCGATACGCGGTTTTATGCTGGATGTGGGACGAAAGTTTTTCTCCCTCAACTTCCTCCGCGCCACTGTGAAGCTGATGGCGTACTACAAGATGAATGCCTTCCACATCCATCTCAACGACAACGGCTTCAAGAAATTCTACAGCGATGACTGGGACAAGACCTATGCGGCCTTCCGTCTCGAGAGCGAGACCCACCCCGGGCTGACAGCAACGGACGGGCACTACAGCAAGGCTGACTTTAGGCAGCTGCAGCTGGAGGCGGCATCGCTCGGGGTGACGATCATCCCGGAGATCGATGTGCCGGCGCATACGCTTGCCTTTACCCACTATATGCCCTCGATAGGGAGCAAGGAGTATGGCGCAGACCATATGGATCTCTTCAGTCCCGACACCTATCGCGTGCTGGACGATCTGCTCGGGGAGTATCTGGACCCGGCCGACCCCACCTTCATCTCCCCCTACGTCCATATCGGGACGGACGAGTACAGCAATAAAGACCAGAGAGTGGTGGAGCAATTCAGAGCCTTCACCGACCGCTACATCCGCAAAGTGGAGTCGTATGGGAAGCGCGCTGCCGTCTGGGGATCGCTCTCCCATGCACGAGGTAAGACACCGGTGAAGGTGGACGATGTTTTGCTCTACTGCTGGAGTATGGACTACTCGCTCGCAAGAGAGATGATCGATATGGGGTACGATGTGGTGAGCATGCCGGACCGGTGGGTCTATATCGTGCCGGCAGCCGGCTATTACTACGACTACCTCGATATTGAGAAGCTCTACAAGGAGTGGACCCCGGCGACGATGAATAGCGAGACTCTGGAGGAACATCATCCGCAGATCAAGGGAGGGATGTTCGCTGTCTGGAACGACCACTGCGGAAACGGAATCAGTCAGCAGGATGTCTACCACCGGATCTTCCCCGCCGTGCATACTCTTGCAGCCAAGACTTGGCAGGGAAGGAGCGGAACGGTGCCCTACGACACCTTTGACCAAAAGCGTCGAGGTCTATCTGAGGCACCGGGAGTAAACCTGCTTGCGAGACCGGAGAAAGACAGGCGCTCCTACGTCGTCTCATCGCCTAAGGCGGACTCCCCGCTGGGGCTGCCGATCACGGAGATTGGGTACGACTACCGGGTCTCCTTCCGCATCACCCCGGGAGAAAATCCACGCGGCACGGTCCTCTTTTCCTCAAAGGATGCAGTGGTCTACCTATCCACACCGGAGGAGGGGCTGCTGGGCTTTGAGCGTGACGGATACCGATACCACTGGGACTACCGCCTGCCGATAGGTCGCGAGACGAAGGTGACGATAGAGGGGACCAATCGGGAGACCCGGCTCTACATCGATGGTCGGCTGCAGGAGACGCTCGGCATCATCGTCCACCCGGAGGACCGGGAGCTGAAGGGACCTCGCTACTGGGTACAGACGCTGGTCTTCCCGCTGGAGCGAACTGGCCGCTTCACCGGCTCCCTCTCCGACCTGCGGGTGGAGTGGCTAAGTAACTGATACAGCTGGGAGATATCAGTCTGAGAGAAAAAGAAGTCCCGCCTCACGATGTGAGGCGGGACTTCTTTTTTTGTATCAGGGAAGGTGCTTGGCGAGCTCTCGAGGGGTGAGGAAGAAGAGGATCTGGCGGCCGGAGGGGGTGACCCGATACTCTGGTAGAGCAAAGAGCTGCTCGAGGAGTTGCTGCGCCTGCGCCGGGGTCATCTGGCGAGGGAGGGACCGTAGGCGCGAGGTGGTGATGGTCCGCACAAGCCTATTCGACAAGACCTCCCCACCTGAGCGACCGGTCTGCTCGCACTCACGAAGGAGTTCATGCAGGATCTCCTCCTCTCCGCCTGCGGGAAGCCCCTCGGGTACAGCGTTGATACCGATCGCATTTTGCCCCATATCGGAGATGTCAAAGCCTATCCCGGTCAGATCCTGACGGTACTCCCTCAGGAGAGCAGTGTCCTCGGAAGAGAGCTCAAGGAGTGCCGGGAAGAGCAGGCGCGAAGAGACCACATGCCCGCTCCTAAAGGAGGTCATGTACTGCTCGAAGAGGACCCTCTCCCTTGCCCGTGAGAGACTGACCACGGCGATGCCCTCAGGACGTAGAGCGATGCCATAGTCGCCATAGATGAGCGGTGGGACATCGTACCCGGATCTCACCTCGGGCATCTCCCCTGTGAGCGAGGAGGGCATGGTCTGCACAGGATCCTCACTATCGGAGAGAGGAACCTGCCTCGGCATTTGCTCACGACTCTTCTGGAAGTCCTCGTAGAAGCTATCCCAGTCTGCTATATCGGGCATAGCCGTCTCACCCCCCACGGCAGGGAAGGTGTCGCCGATCTTGGGCGTCAGCATCAGTTCGTCACTGTCATTGAGCCGACTCCCCACCTCAAAGAAGTTGCCCGACGTCGGCGGCTCGGGGGCATCGCGTCTGCTGGTATCAGCGATGGGGATCTCCATACGATCCTCGTCGAAGTCAAGCGTCGGCATGGCTGCCCCCTTCATCAGCACCTCACGGATGGCGGAGAAGAGGATGGTGCCGATGTCATTCTCGGCCTCAAACTTGACCTCCGTCTTCGTGGGCGAAATATTGACATCTATGGAGCCGGGGTCGCAGGAGAGGAAGAGAAAGTACTCCGGCTTCTCCCCCTTAGGTATCATCTCACCATAGGCATTGAGCACCATCCGGTGGAAGTAGGGGTGCCGCATGAAGCGATCGTTGACGAAGAAGTACTGACACGCTCCTCGCTTGCGGGTATACCTCGTCTCTGTGACAAAGCCCTCGATGGTCACCAAGGGCGTCTCGATATGAAGTGGAAGGAGGTGCTTGGAGAGCCGGCTGCCAAAGAGGTCGAGGAGCCGCTGCTTCTGCGGTGCGGCAGAGAGCTGGAGCTGGATCTTGTCATTGTGGACAAGGGTAAAGGCGACCCGGTGCCGTACTGCGGCAATATTCTGCAGCTCGGTGAGGATGTGGGCAAACTCGGTTGTATCCGCCTTGAGGAACTTCCGCCGCGCCGGGACATTGAAGAAAAGATGACGGATCTGGAAATTGGACCCCACAGGGCAGGCGATCGGCTCTTGAGAGATCACCTTGGAGCCCTCTATCTCAAGCTTCGTCCCCTGCTCCGCATCTTCCATACGCGTCTGGAGGGACACGTGTGCCACTGCAGCGATGGAGGGAAGCGCCTCTCCCCGGAAGCCCATGGTGACGATGGAGAAGAGGTCTGCCGCCTCGCGGATCTTGCTCGTCGCATGCCGCTCAAAGGCCATCCGGGCATCGATAGCTCCCATGCCGGATCCGTTGTCGATGATCTGAATCAAGGTCTTACCGGCATCCTTGATGATGATCTGGATGTCGGTGGCTCCGGCGTCAATGGCATTCTCAACCAGCTCCTTGACGACAGAAGCGGGGCGCTGGATCACCTCACCGGCAGCGATCTGATTGGCAATATTATCCGGTAATAGATGTACTCTGCTATCCACGCGATGACTTACCAGAAGATGAAAAGCTGTGCGAAGTCAGCCCAGGTGGTGATGCCTAAACTCTCAAAGATCCAGTAGGTGAAGGCGAAAAGAATGGCGAGGACAAAGACAAGCTGCCTATTCTTCTTCCCGATGCTCTCCGAGAAGTCCTCCGGGTCGCCATACTTGGCAAGGCGCTCGGAGTTGCGCCGTAAGCGTCCTCTGAGGTTTTCCTTCAAGTCCTCCTCCGTGAGGGGATTCGCCTCCGGGTCGACCCTATGCTTGGAGAGCCGGATCTTGCGCTCCAGTTCCTTCTTCTTTGGGTCAAAGGTGAGGTAGGTGTACCTGAATCCTCTTGGCTTCTTAGACTTATAAAAACTTCCCCATCCCATAGTACGGTCACTTCTTCTTAGGTTCTGTCGCTTCGTCCTCCTTACGGATCGTGGCTTGCTGCGCCTCCTTCTTGAGTCCCGTGATCGCCTGACGCGCCATCGTCTCAGCCCCATCGGTCACTGACTTAGGGGTCAGCCCGAGGGAGTCAAGCTGAGCAGCCCCCACACGGCGGAGGGAGTCGGTCACCTCGGCGGGGCGCTGTCTCCCGTCAAGGAACTCAGTGAGCCGCTGCCCGGAGGTGGCTCTGAGAGTGCTGTCGGCTGCGCCCTGCAGGATCTCACGACCAGCCTGGGGCAGGGAGACTGCAAGGGAGTCCATCACGTGGCTCCTGATCGAGTCGATGGAGATGCCGGTGGTGTCTGCCATCGTCCGGATGATCGAGTCGGTCAGTGCCGTCACGAGCGAGTCAGAGGGGAGAGTGGACTGTGCCGCTTGCCGTGGCTGCTCCTCCTTAGGCGTCGGGAGATCCTGTAGGAGACCGGTCGTCGGTGGGCGCGGTACCAGGTCGCCTCCACCCTCGCCCGGTGTCGGGGTGCGGCGGAAGATATCCAGCGAGTCGACCGGACGTCCCTCAGGAAACCAGACAAAGTCGGGATAGACCAGATCGCTCTCCTCGACGAGGAAGATCGGCTTGGTACGTCCCTTCGTCTGTCCGAGGAGGAGGATCCGCACCACCTCGCGATTCTCCAGCTGCGTCAGTATCTCGCTGCTCTGCGTGTGTGTCTGCTCGGTCTGGATGGAGTCCTTATTCTCGCTGAAGTAGATCGTCTCCGCATTGCCCCGCGTCCATACGGAGTCCATCTCACCCTCGTGGAAGTAGGCCTCCACCTCCCGTCCTCGCATCTGATTGTAGTACTTTTTCCGCAGATGCTGGGCCATGTAGGCATTCTCTCCTATCAGGGCACGCTCGACGGCACCATTTTTCATAAAAAGGCGGATCGAGTCTCCGGTGACCTGTGAGAGACCGCTCCAGACGAAGGGGCGACCGTACATCTTCATCACCGAGTCCCGAGTGAGGTAGACCATAGAGTCGGCGACTGCCTGTGCGTCCCTACGCCAGGTACGTACATTGCCTATTCCCTTAGCGATATTATTGACAGAGTCGACCTTGATCAGCTGCATCCGATCCGCACTGGTAAAGAGGTGGTCGGAGTCGGAGTACTCGTAGATGTAGGCATGGTCTATCGCCTCACCACACTCCGTGGAGTCGTTGTACATCACATGATTGCCCCTCAGCTCCATTCTCTCAGCCGTATCCCTGAGGATGACACTACCATAGAGGTCGGCAAAGTGTGCGGGGCGATCGTAGATGAGGGAGTCACCCGTCATCCACCGGCTGCCGGAGACGATCTCGGCCCGGTCAAGGAGTGTCGCCACGTCCTCCTCCGTCCGGTAGATGCCACGAGTAGCGTAGATGATACCGCTGTCGCCCTCGATCGTAGTGGGACCGAGGATGGTAGCGATCTTGGTATTGGTGTCGTAGTGCAGTGTATCGGAGTAGAGGGTGAAGTTGTCATTCTGCAGCACGACGTCGTTGTAGAAGACCGCCGTCTTATCCACCGTAGAGTACTCCGCATAGACGCTCGAGAGCACATTGAGGCTGTCGGCGACCGAGCCGTAGTCGAAGTAGTAAGCGATCCCCGACATACGGTCGTAGTCCAGACTGTCGGTGAGGAGGGTATTCTCCCCCTGCTCCATCTGTACCAGCTCTCGGAGTCGTGCCAGCTTCGTATAGCCGTCGTAGTCCAAGTAGTTGCAGTAGATATCGACCGTATCCTGAGCCTGGTGGATGTGGACGTTACCAAAAGCCTCAAAGCGGTTGGTCTCCCTATAGAGGAGCGCACTGTCGCAGTACATCAGTGCGTTGTCGTGCTTGAAGACAACGTTCCCCGTCAGGATCTGCGCATCGGGATTGACCTCCTTATCAAAGCGCCACAGGTCCACGTGCTCTATGATGATCCGCTCCTTGCCGGTCGTGTCGGCAGGCGCCTTCTGTAGGGAGGAGAGCAAGCCGGCAGTACCCGGCGCAGATGACCGTGCCTGAGTAGCCAGAAGCCCTGCCACCGACAGGAGCGTCAGTGCCAGAGCTATGAGAATGGGATGACGAGAGTCACCTTCGTTCATAGGGGCCTACTCTTCCGGTTTTGGGACAAGCTCACTCCTTCTCCGTACCCTCACGAAGCACCCAGCCCGGGTACTGAAAGGTGCACTGACGATAGGCGGGAGCGATGCTGACGTAGGTGGTCTTCTGCTTCTCGCGGATCCACTCGTCAAGAAGCTCCTCACGCTTCTTCCCCTCCACCATATCCTTGATCACCTGATAGTCATCAACGACATTGGCGCGGTGACCCGGCTTGCGGCTCTTGAGGCGAGCAATCGCCACGACGAGGTGGTTATTCTTGTCCGTCATGGTAAAGGGCTTGGTGATCTCGCCCTCACTCAGCTCTGCCACGAGAGGGGACATCTCCTGCGGTAGGTCAGACATCTGGAAGCGAGAGGTGCCGAAGAGAGAGCTCTGCTGATTGGCATTCACCATCTGTCCATTACTCAGCCGGGTATCCTCATCCGAGGAGTAGTAGAGCGCAGCGGTGGCAAAGGGGACACTGTCCCTCGTGATGATGCCGGCGATGGAGTCCATCCGGCTATTCGTTGCGAGGAGCTCCTCCTGATTGACCTCCGGACTGAGCATAATGTGCCGGACATTGATCAGGTCACCGCGCTTCTCGATCAGCTGGATGATGTGGTAGCCGCGCTTCGTCTCCACGATGCGGGACACTTTCTTCGGGTCATTGAGGCTAAAGGCGACGTTGGCAAACTCCGGCTCCAGCTCCGCACGACCGACAAAGCCGATCTCGCCACCCCTAAGGGCGGTCTCATTGTCCTTGGAGTAGAGGCGAGCCAGGGTCTCAAAGTCAGACTTGCCACTATTAATCTGCTCTGTGAAGTCAACCAAGCGCTGCTTCACCGCATCGACCTCCTTGACCGAGATCTTGGGCTGCAGGGTGAGTATCTGCACCTCCACCGTCGTGGGGACAAAGGGCAGGGAGTCCTTATTGATCTGCTCATAGAAGCGATTGACCTCCGATGGAGCGACCATCACCTCGCCGACGATCTTCTGCTGCATCTGCATGACGGTGTACTGCTCAGCCACCACCTTACGGCGCTCATCCCGTATCTGAGAGTACTTCTGACCGAGGTACTCCTCGAGCTTCTCCTTGCTCCCCAGCTGATTGGTCACCTGCTCCAGCCACTGATTGACGTTGGCATTGATCATCTGCTGATTGGGCTCGATGCTGTCAATCTTAGCTTGATTGAGGAAGAGCTTAGAGATCGCCATCTGCTCGGGGATGATGCAGCGAGGATCTCCATGGAAGGGTTGCCCCATGCTCTCGTAGTACATCCTCTGCCGCTCGATGTCGGAGAGCAGGATCGGCTCATCACCCACGACCCAGGCCACCTCATCCACCACATTCTTGCGGCTCTGGGCGAGCATCGTGAGCGGTGCGAGGAAGAGCAGGCAGAGGGCACTCAGGATCTGCCGCTGGTGGGACCGGGTATGGGGTTGCGTACTCATTAGCATGACCTATTACTTATTGGCTTTGTCGTTACTGACCATCTTCTTCCACGAGTCGCGGAGGGAGACAGTCTGATTGAATACCGGCAGCTCGTCTGTGCTGTCCTTGTCCTTGGTGAAGTAGCCCTTGCGGACAAATTGGTAGTGGTCCTCCACCTGAGCCTCCGTGATAAACTTCTCAGCATAGCAGGGGTAGAGGATCGTCTCGCTCTGAGGATTGATCAGCTCGCTGATGTCCTCGTACTCCTCCGCCATCGGATCCTCGGCAGAGAAGAGGTGGTCGTACATACGGACCTCGACCGGCTGTGCTCCGGCAGCATAGACCCAGTGGATGGTCCCCTTCACCTTGCGATCGGCGGTGGCACCACCGGTCTTGCTCTCCGGGTCGTACTCGGCATAGACCGTGGTGACCTGTCCGGTGGAGTCCTTCTCACAGCCGGTGCAGGTGACGATGTAGGCGGAGCGGAGTCGAGTCTCGCGCCCGGGCGTGAGACGGAAGTACTTCTTGGGCGCATCCTCCATAAAGTCCTCCCGCTCGATCCAGAGCTCTCGACCGAAGGTCTGCGTGTGTGTACCGGCATCCGGGTCCTCCGGATTATTGACGCACTCCATCTCCTCCGTCTCTCCCTCGGGGTAATTGGTGATCACCAGCTTGATCGGGTCGAGGACCACAGCGGCACGGGTGGCTACCTTATTCAGATCCTCCCGGACATAGTGCTCCAGGTGCTCCTCCTCGATGGTGCCATCGTACTTCGTGTAGCCAATGGCTCCGATGAAGTTTCGGATGCTCTGAGGGGTGTAGCCCCTCCGGCGCATACCGACGAGGGTGGGCATCCGGGGGTCATCCCAGCCGTGGACGAGACCGCGCTGCACCAACTCCAGCAGCTTCCGCTTACTCATCACCGTGTGGGTGAGATTGAGCCTATTAAACTCATACTGGCGCGGGCGATACTCGCTATCCTCAGGCTTGAGGAGGTCAATGAAGTAGTCGTAAAGGGGGCGGTGGGGGACAAACTCGAGCGTACAGATCGAGTGGGTCACTCCCTCGAAGTAGTCACTCTGCCCATGTGCAAAGTCGTACATCGGGTAGACCGACCAGTCGGTCCCGGTGCGAGCGTGCGGCTTCTTGATGATGCGGTAGATGATCGGATCGCGGAAGAGGAGATTGGGGTGGGCCATATCAAACTTCGCCCGGAGGGTCATCGACCCCTCAGCGTGCTTGCCGTGACGCATCTCCTCGAAGAGCCGGAGATTTTCCTCCACCGGGCGATCCCGGTAAGGGCTGGCTGTCCCCGGCTCAGTGAGCGTCCCCTTCTGAGCTGCGATCTGCTCGGACGTCTGCTCATCGACGTAGGCGAGACCCCGCTTGATCAGGTCGATGGCAAAGTCGTAGAGCTTATCAAAGTAGTCACTGGCGTGGTAGACGTTGCCCCAATGGAAGCCGAGCCACTCAATATCCCGCAGGATCGCATCGACATACTCTTGATCCTCCTTGACAGGATTAGTGTCATCGAAGCGGATGTTGCAGACACCGTCATACTTCTCGGCGATGCCGAAGTCCATACAAACCGCCTTGGCGTGGCCGATGTGGAGGTAGCCATTAGGCTCCGGTGGGAAGCGGGTCTGGATGCGTCCGTTGTGGAGTCCCTCCCTGAGGTCGCGCTCCACGATCTGCTGTATAAAGTTGAGCGACTTCTCCTCGCCGCTTTTTACTGGTTCTACTATCTCGCTCATACAAGGCTCTTAATAGGGTAAAAGTCAGGGTGGCGACAGCTCCCGGCAAGCCGGTAGCGATGCCACACCACTGATCACAAAGATACGACAAATAGCCCACCTATCCACCACCTCAGACCAAGCCTAGATTCCGCAAGCTGAGTTAGGAGCAAA
>NZ_KV793788.1 GCF_001808555.1 Porphyromonas sp. HMSC065F10 | reverse complement strand
GAGAAGTCAAGGGAGCAAGCCCACAAAGCTAAACTCAAAGCTTTTGCCCTCGACACACTCATACAGGTAGCCGATGAAACATACGGCTTTGATCTAAAAAAAAACTTTGGATCAAAGCGGTGAAAATGGGTTGCCGACAGTCAGCTTTGTACACCAAAAAGGATCTCTACACAACCTTTGGTTACACGCGACAAGCGTATTATCAGGGGCTGAGAAGAGGCACTAAGGAGACCGCACTGGCAAAGGATATGATACAGATAGCCAGAGACATAAAGGCTCTTTACCCCGGCATCGGCACGGAGAAGCTCCGGCTGGTGTCGCAGACGATGTTTCCCGATATGGAGGTGCCGGGCAGAGATCGCTATCACGCCCTCATACGGGAGTATGGTCTTATCAACAAGCGACGTAAAGGGAAGTCCACGACCAATAGCAACCACCGCTTTCGTAAGTACAAATTCCTTGCTAAGGGAGTGGTGCCGACAAGCCCCAATGAGCTTTGGGTCAGCGACATCACCTACATTAC
>NZ_KV793787.1 GCF_001808555.1 Porphyromonas sp. HMSC065F10 | reverse complement strand
TATGCCGGAGTGGAGAACCCGCTCTACACCCGCAAGGAGGGCGTGACGATGTGCCTCGGTGATGCCAAGGAGACGGTGGCTGACCTCGTCAGTGCCGCTACTCAGGCACCTGCCAAGGCGGATGCCGCTCCCGACGATACCGCCAAGCTCCTCCACGAGGCTAAGGAGGTGATCATCGTCCCCGGCTACGGTATGGCACTCGCACAGGCGCAGCACGAGGTGAAGCACCTTGCCGATGCGCTGACCCGCAATGGCGCACACGTACGCTTTGCCATCCATCCCGTCGCCGGTCGTAT
>NZ_KV793786.1:18545-33512 GCF_001808555.1 Porphyromonas sp. HMSC065F10 | reverse complement strand
CGTCTTTTTGAGAGGAGAGATCAGACACTCAAGTGTCCGGTCTCTCCTCTCCTTTTTTGTTGCCCTTTCTATGTTAGAAGTAGGTGTCGATTGCACCGTCCGAGACGTCCGATTAGAGAGTACAGTCAGTGGCAAGGCACCCCTGCCGGGGTGCTCGCTCCATAGGCATCGGTCATCCGCATGGCGGTGACCGATGTATGGCTCCAAACCCTAAACCCTCGACCCCTTGTGGGTCGCCGAAGAAGAGGGTCACTTGGAGCGACTCCGGTGGGCCGTTGCTCGGTATGAGGTCGCAAAGGAGGGAGCGACGTTTATATAAGGCGTCTCTTGAGTATTCTGCGGCCTTCGGCACTTCGTCCCTTGACACGCAGGATAAGAAGTGATGATCACTGCGGGATTGGTAGACGGGATCGTCAGACGGGCTGGACTTCCTTGGCGTATACCAGGCGTCTCCTGCGCTGTCCGACCCGTCTGACCCGTCCGACCCGTCCGATAAGGCAGCAAGGCACCCCGACAGGGGTGCCCGTTTTTTAGCCCGGATGTCGAGGGGCGCAGCCCCGAAGACTCCGGGTTACGATGGGGCTCTATCCCAGCGACACCCTAGCGGGGTCGTGCATCTTAATGAGCGTCTTCCTTCCCGGGGTCTTCGCCACTTCGTGGCTCGACACCCGGTCTAAAAAGCGATGATCCCTCCCGGGCTGCGCCCCTGCGGGATCGGCAGGCGGAATGGCACCCCGACAGGGGTGCTTTCTCACTTTACAATGCGCTGAGAGCTGCCTTTGCGGCCTCTCCTACCACAACGTAGCGGATAAATTTCCCCAAGGTCATCCAGAATAATACGCCCCAGGCGTTGGCTCGTAGGTACCCCATTGCTACAGCGATAAAGTCGCCTACGCCCGGTAGTGCTACAAATATTGATACCCAAGATCCTCGACCTTGAATCTTAGTTACCCATTTCTGGATCTGCTCCTCTCTCATCCTGAAGTATTTCTCCAGCCACTCGAGCTTACCGAGCGAGCCGAGCCAGTAGCAGGTCATCCCTCCCAGGCTGTTGCCGATGGTTGCCGCAATAATCAGGGTAGAGTAGGTCGCCCCACTTGCCAAGACCCCGGCAAAGACAACTTCGGAGCTGAAGGGAAGTACGGTCGCGGCTAAGAATGCAGCTATGAAGACGCCTATATAGCCGTAATTTACGAGAAAGTCAAGCACGATGTTTATACCATTGTAATGGTTTGCCATCACAAAGGTACCTATAAAGGCGCATTGTCCATCTATTGAGTTACGTGATCCAAAGGTGATGTATTTGGACGCTTCAGCTAAGGTATGGACACCCATACCAGGTGCGATCCTGCTACCGGTTGGCCTATAGATGCTTCTCCTACAGATCCCGTGCTGGACGGTGCTTCAGAGGGTTTATTGATCTTGAGCTGTACAGATCGAGAAGAGAGATGGCGATGACCGCAGAAGAAGCTGTTTTAGTCAGGATGTGAGAGTAGGAGACACAGGGAGTCTCTAAGAGACCGCTCCTCCCGGTGCAGGTGCTATATTTGCACCCCTGATGTTCCAGGTTAAGTGAGGCGATCGCCAATCAGCCGGGGGATGTAGTTTGTCTCTGCTTCTCCTGCTTGGTGGATTCTACATCTTCTGTTGGGTATTTCGGACTATATGAGGTGACCCATAGGAGTGTATGTCAGTAGGCTGATGGTGTGGATTGCAAGTGGCGCTTCTTTTCAGCATCTTCACAAGGAGCTGAAAGGTTCTCTGAATCACTTCCTCCCGCCTCAAACGAATCACCTCTGTCTCGTGATCCTATGATTATGCTCTGCCTTGTCGTATGGCTATATGCGGATCCACCTATAAAAAGAGACTCTCAGTGTGTAACACACCGAAAGTCTCTAATGATATATGTATTGTGCTCTTGTGGGGACTATTCTCTTAAGCCCCGATGCGGATCACGTCCCCAGGACGGATCATATTACTCCTGCGGAGCTTCGGATTGAGCTGGCGTATCTTGGTGACAGAGGTGCCGGTCTTCGCAGCAATGTGCGAGAGTGTATCTCCCTTGCGGACACGATAGGTCTTGAAGGAATTGTCCCTTGTCTTGGTGTTGCTCGCTCTGTATTGGCTTGATGAGTTGCTTCGTGTGGAGCGCCCCTTGGCGTAGACGTACATCTCCTTGTGAGGTGCACCGCTTGCGAAGTCGATCAGCTGCTGAGGATTGAGCGCAATGCCCATAAATCGTGTCTCATAGTGGAGGTGTGGACCTGTGGAGCGTCCGGTGCTACCACCGAGACCGATCGCATCGCCGGCGTGGACGACGGCATTCTCCTTCACGAGCTGTCTGGAGAGGTGCCCGTAGAGGGTCTCAAGACCATTGGGGTGACGGATCACCACATACTTACCGTAGCCACGACCATCAACATCTACCAGTCGCACGCGACCGGAGAAGGTGGCACGGACGGTATCCCCGCGATTGAGGTCAATGTCAACACCATAGTGCATGCGACGGAAGCGACGACGATAGCCGTAGCCGCTATTGATGCGGCGGATGCCGTCCAGCGGGTAGACAAATTCCTTGAGACTGATCTCGTAGCGAGAGGGAATGGCTGCAGAAGCCCCGCGAAGGGGATTGAGGGAGTTATTCCATGACTCCTCGCCATAGAGATCGACAGAGGGATATAGGAGATCCTCCTCGGTCAGTTCGTCCAGATTGAGAGACTCGTTGATCGCCTTAGCGAAGCTGGTGACCAGGGTGGTGTCTCTATAATTGAGGTTAGAAGCAAGTAGCTGTGCGGCTGCTCCGCTCTTCTTGTCCGCGTCCTTAGTGACGACCTCAGTGGACTTCCGGTTGTGGTGATTAGTCGTCTCGTTACTCTTCTGTGCATAGCCAAGGGCACAGGTGACGAGTAATGCTCCGACAGCCACCACTCTCCGAAGTAGTGAGTTGGGTGTACTCATTCTGTAAATAAAGAAGGTTGACATCCTCTCCTCAGACACCCTCAAGCTTTGGCGTGCTCTCATCGTCCACATCTACACAGACGGGGCGCCAAGACCAAGTCAACTCCGGAGGAGGAACCAGGAGAAGATATAAAACACAATGTTCAGCAAGGGCTCTCTCGTTTCTTGACTATGAAAGCTCATCGCCACAGTGGCCCCATACGCTTACGAGTGGCTCACACGGACAACAGTCTCCCAAAGAGTGAACTCTTACATGGCGCAAGGTACAAATTATTTCTTAGCTTGGCACAAAGGATCTCTCGTTTTCCCGGTGATTTAAGCACTTTTTAGCACCATTGGGGATTCACGCCACTGTTTTATGATTGCGTCGCTGGTCGCGGACCTGCTGCCGATCGTGGTGTATCACCTGGAGGGCATTGAAGATGTTTTGGAAGATGGAGTAGGCCGCTTGCGAGACGGAGGCGATCGGATTGAGGTACGACTGGATCATCCAGATGCTGATGGAGGAGTTTTTCTGCCCCAGTGCCTGCCCGATGGTGACGCTCTCGCCAAGTACCTTTTTGCTCATCGCCTTACCGACAGAGTATTGGATGATGCAGGTGACGAGACCTATCAGCACCAGCACGATGATCATCGTGGCCACGCCTTGACGCTCTTGCGCAACAAAGTGGACGGTATTGGCGATGACGAGCGAGAGGAGGAAGATCCATATATAGAGGGAGGCGGAGGAGAGGGAGCGTATCTTGGCGTGCAGTGAGGGGAGCCTCCAGCGGATCCCAAAGGCAGTCAGCAGAGGGATCATCACTATCGGCAGCACACCCACCAATACGTGTGCCATCGACTGCAGGAGAGTCCCCTGGGGATGCCCCAGCCAGCCGAGGATCAGAGGTCCGGTGATGATGATGCTCAGGCAATTGATCACCACATACGAGGTGACGATGGCGATGGAGCCCCCGAGGAGCCCCACGATCACGGGTGCTGCTGCCGCCACAGGGCAGAGGAAGCACATCAGCACCGCCTGGGCGTAGATCTCAGCAAAAGGCACCGGCAGGTATCGCACAAGGAAGTAACCACCAAGAGCCAGCGCAATCTGCGTCACGATGAGGGTCAGGTGAATCGGTCTTGGGCGAATGTCTTGCGGTGCGATCCGTGAGAAGGTGAAGAAGAGCATGGTCATCAGCACGTAGGGGATCATTGGGCTGAGGACCGACAAGGGTCGGTAGGCGATGATACCCAAGAGGATGCTCCCGAAGAGGCCATACTCCTTGAGGAGTCGCCGGAGGGTCGTCCTGATGTCTGCGCTCACCTTAGCTGTACCTGGTCGATCATATCCTCCGCCAGTCGTGCGTGGAGGAAGAGCCCGGCCATCTCCGCAAATTCGCCATCCTCCTCTGTCGTGAGGAAGTGCGAGATCCCATTCTTGCTCAGTCGCCGCTCCATCTCCGGGTGACGCTGCAGGTAATTCTGAGTAGACTCGGCCACGATCATACCCTGCTCTGCGATCACAATGTCGTCGCGGACAAACTCCCGTATGCGAGGAAGCAGGACCGGGTAGTGCGTGCAGGCGAGCTGGATGGTGTCGATCCTTGGGTCCTTGCGCAGCAGCTCCTCGATATTACGCCGCACGAAGTAATTGACCCCCTCATTGGCCTGATACTCGCCCCCCTCGATGAGAGAGACCCACATCTTGGGTGCCTGCTGTGTAAGCTGTATCTCGGGGTGGAGCCGATTCACCTCCAGCAGGTAGGTATTGCTCCTCACCGTTGCCGGTGTAGCGAGAATACCCACATGGCCGTTTCGGGTAAGCTCCCCGAGGCGCTCCACTGTCGGGCGGATGACACCGAGGATACGCCGAGTGGGGTCGCTGCTCCTGGGGAGATCGATCTGCTGTAGCAGCCTGAGTGCATGGGCGGAGACCGTATTGCAGGCGATGATCACCATCGGACAGCCACAAGCAAAGAGATGCGACACCGCCTCACGTGCGTACTCGTATATCGTCGTGAGGGAGTGCTTCCCATAGGGGGCTCGGGCATTGTCACCGAGGTAGAGGAAGTCATACTCCGGCAGCAACTTGCGCAGGTAGCGAAGGATCGTCAGCCCACCATAGCCTGAGTCGAAGACCCCTATCGGAGCCTCCATAAAGGGGAAGGGTGTCGGTGTCCTGCCTATCGTCATATGCCTACCTCTATGTCACGCCCGAAGGGGTGAAGCGCTATGCCGGCAAACTTGAAGTGCTGTTTCCCGAAGGGAATCCCGATGATTGTGATGCAGAGGAGTATCCCGAAGATGAAGTGCGTGAGGGCGATCCAGATACCACCGAGGATAAACCAGAGGATATTGAGGATCGTACTCCCCAGCCCTCCCTGTGACTCGCTCACCTTGCTTCCGAAGGGGAAAACCATTACAGCGGCGATCTTGAAGAGCTGAAAGCCAAAGGGGATCCCCACGATCGTCAGGCAGAGCACGAGCCCCGCTGTCATATAGCCGATGGCGGTCTCCAGTCCCCCGAAGATCCACCAGATAATATTCCCTATGATCTTCATCACTCTCCTCTCATCTTGAGAAACCTATCCGCGGCAATGGCGGCACGACAGCCGATGCCGGCGGCAGATACAGCCTGACGATAGACCGGGTCGGCCACATCGCCTGCGGCATAGACCCCCTCGATCTCTGTCGCCGGGTCGCCACTATCCTTAGTGAGGATAAATCCATGCTCGTCGAGCTTCAGCTGGCCATTCAGGAAGTCGGTATTGGGCTTATGACCGATTGCCTCAAAGAATCCGTCGATCGCGATTTCGGTGTGATGCTCGTCTGCTTCGCCCTTATTGATCACAAGCTTCGCTCCCTGTACGGTAGGCTCCCCGAAGAGCCCCTCTGTCTGATGCTTCCAGAGCACCTCGATATTCTCCGTCTCTTGGACCCGATCCTGCATCACTTGGCTGGCACGAAGCTCGTCTCGACGGACGATGAGGTAGACCTTCTTCGCCAGGCTGGAGAGATAGATCGCATCGCCGCAGGCGGTATCTCCACCCCCAACGACGGCAACGGTCTTCCCTTTGTAGAAAAATCCGTCGCAGGTGGCGCAGGCGCTTACGCCGGCACCCATATACTTCTTCTCCTCCGGCAGTCCGAGCATCTTGGCTGAGGCACCGGTGGCTATGATGACCGTCTTGGCTGTGATGGTATACTCACCATCCACAGTAGCGACAAAGGGTCGCTTGCTGAGGTCCACCTGTGAGACCAGTCCGGAGCGGACCTCTGCTCCATAGCGCTCAGCCTGCTTGCGCAGGTCATCCATCATCTCAAAGCCTCCCACGCCCTCGGGGTAGCCGGGGAAGTTCTCTATTGAAGTTGTCTCCGTCAGCTGTCCGCCCGGCTGCAGTCCCTCCAGGACGATGGGGGAGCGGTTGGCGCGAGCGGCGTAGATGGCAGCGGTATATCCCGCAGGGCCGGAGCCGATGATCAGGATGTCTGTCCGGGTATTCTTATCTGTACTCATATCGGTGTTATCTTAAGTCTATCAGCTTTGCTCCCTTAACTTTGTCGGGGGTGTATCTAAAAAATGATTTGTCCTTCAGTTCCTTAAACTCTCCCTCCTCAAAACGTGTCACCTCTATCAGGATCGGCTCCATGAGTCCATTCTCCTCCAGTCGGAGGGAGATCGGGAGACCATCGGGGGCGATCAGAGCCTCCAGACGGGCGAGCGGACCATCGTATCGGTCTTTTCCCTTTTTGCGAGGCACCGCAGTGATCCGAGTATTCTTTCCCTCCTTCTTTTTCGTAATAGAGAAGGCGTTCTTCCTGACGCTCTCAAGATTGAGCAGCGGGTTGATCTCCAGCAGGTCCTCCTTGTGCGGGGTGGAGAGATTGACCTCTCCACTCTGCCGGATGTAGACCCACAGGTCCGTCCCGTCGTACCACGCCTTTACCTCCTCGGAGTCGTAGTAAAAGCGTCGTCCCTCGGCGTAGTACTTGCAGTCTGTCGTCACGTCCTCGAGGGTCATCCGGAAGTCTACTTGTAGCCCCTCCTTCGCCTCGAGCCGACTTATCGTCTTATCGAGTAGGTCTCTTGTCTGTGCTCTTGCTGTGGTGACGCAGAACACGATGAAGAGGAGCCAAAAGAGTATGCGGGTTGATGAATATGACATAATATGTACTGTGTCTTAGCTCTCCGGATGAAGGATCCGCTCGAGCTGCTCCTGTGTCGTCACAAGGAGATCGCGCGTGCCGCGTCCGTCCGGCTTACTGATGATGCCTGCCGCCTCCAGCTGGTTGCAGAGCCGGGCAGCACGGTTGTATCCAATGGCAAAGAGTTGCTGGATCAGCGAGATAGAGACCCGTCCCTCCGCCACGATACGCTCTGCCACCACATCGAAGAGGTTGTCCCGCTCATTGGGGTCGATCGATCCGTCCCCACCGGCAGCAGCGCCATCACCCTCCTGGCTCACCTCCGGCAGCTCGTAGGCAGTGGGATAGCCCCGCTGCGCACCGATGAAGTCTACCACCCCATTCACCTCAGGAGTGTCGACAAAGGCGCACTGCACACGGGTCAGCTTTGTACCGGACTGGTAGAGCGCATCTCCCTTACCGACCAGCCTATTGGCTCCGCTCGCATCGAGGATGATGCGGGAGTCCACTTGCGATGTGACGCGGAAGGCGAGACGCCCGGGGAAATTCGCCTTGATCGCACCGGTGATGATGCTTGCCGTCGGTCGCTGCGTCGCGATGATGGCGTGGATGCCGATGGCGCGCGCCTTCTGAGCCAAGCGTGTGATTGGCAGCTCAATCTCCTTCCCCGCAGTCAGCAGCAGGTCGCCGTACTCATCGATGATCAGGACGATGTAGGGCAGGAAGCGGTGACCATTCTCGGGGTTTAGCTCTCTGTTCCTGAAGCGCTTATTATACTCCACGATATTTCGGCAGGAGGCGGCCGCCAGCAGCTCATACCGATCGTCCATCTCTTGACAGAGGGAGGTAAGGGTGTCGGCGGCGCGCTTCGTGTCGGTGATGATCACCTGATCCTCGTCAGGGATCTTTGCCATGAAGAGCTTCTCCACCCGGGAGTACATGCTAAACTCGACCATCTTCGGGTCGATCATCACAAACTTCAGCTCCGAGGGATGCTTCTTGTAGAGCAGGGACATGATGATCGCATTCAGCCCGACCGACTTTCCCTGTCCCGTGGCACCCGCCACGAGGAGGTGAGGCACCTTAGCGAGGTCAAAGAGCAGCACATCATTTGTGATCGTGCGCCCGAGGGCCACCGGGAGCTCCATCGTCGTCTCTCGGTAGGCGGGCGAGGCAAGCACGCCCCGCATACTGACGATCTGCGGTCGCTTATTAGGCACCTCCATGCCGATGGTTCCCTTGCCGGGGATGGGGGCGATGATGCGGATGCCGAGAGCGGAGAGGCTCATCGATATATTATCCTCCAGGCTACGGATGCGGGAGATATGGATCCCGGCCGCCGGGACGATCTCGTAGAGTGTGATTGCCGGTCCGACGGTAGCGGAGATCTTATTGACCTCGATCCGGAAGCTCTTGAGTGTGTCGAGGATCAGCTGCTTATTCGCGTTGATCTCCTCCATGTCAATCTCCCCGTCGTCGTTGCTGTAGTCCTTGAGCAGGTCGAGGGTGGGGTAGTGGTAGTCTGCGAGGTCGCGTGTCGGGTCGTACTCGCCCTGGGCGCGCACCAGCTGCTGTGCCGTGGTGAGAGAGGGGTCTGCCGGCTCGTCCTCCGTCCGCCGTGCGTCATGTACTTCGATGTCGCCCACCTCTGCCCCAGCCGTAGGCGAGTTGGGGTTGGCGCTTACCCTTGGCTCGAGAGGAGGGTCGGGGATCGGCTCTACCGGAGTCGGGTCATCGTCCACAACCTCCTCGTTGCTCTCCTCCGTCTCAGGCACCACCACCTCCTCCTCTGCTTCCGGGATCACCTCCTCAGCCACCTGCGCCCGCTCCTCCTCATCGAGGAGGGCGTTTTTCGCCTTACGATGCTTGGAGAAAGCGCTGTAGCGCCGCATCAGGGAGCCAAAGGAGATCACCACGAGCAGGATCAGGAGGAAGCTCATCAGCAAGAGCGCCCCCACCAGGCCTATATGGAGCGTGAGGAAGTTTGCCGCCTCGTGCCCGAAGACCCCTCCCGGGAGGAAAAACCACCCGTCCGTCCACTCCGCCGGCATGAGGCCGAGGGTGACCGAGGTCCAGAGAGCCGCACTGATGCAGAGACAGATCTTGCGGATCCACGAGACCCGCATCACCAGCGTGATCCACACCCCCATCATCAAGATGAGGTACAGGAGGAAGATCAGCCCGAGTCCGATCCACTCGTTCACCAGCGTATTCATCAGCGCAAAGCCGGTGATCCCGCCGTGACCCTGTATCCGCTGTGCCGCCTCCTCTGCGGTTATATCCTGCCCCAGGAGGAGACTCTGATTCTCCGCTCCGGTGACGAAGTAGGAGAAGAAGTTGTAGACTAAGAAAAGCCCAAGGAAGAATAGGGTGACCCCGGCGATGAAGCGCCACAGATCACCAGGTACTCCCCTCTGCGGGAGTATCTGCTGGAGGAAGCTTCCCTTCCCCTGGCTACGTCTACTGCTACGCTTTGCCGTTGGCTCCCCGCTCTTGCTGTCGGGGGAGGAGGCCTTGTTTATGGTAAAATTCTTCACTGATAAAGCCCGGGGTCATACACTCCCCGCACCTGCAAAAGTAACGAAAACGGAGAGACCTAACCACCCCTCCACCCATCTTAGTCAACTGGTGGGGTGAAATAGAAGCAGCACCACAGGTCGGGAGACCTATGGTGCTGCAGGTGATGTCGCTCGGGGCTCAGCAGAGCCCGCTTATCAGATCACCGGAGCGTCAGAGATGCGCTCGAAGTAGCCCTGCGGATGCCTGCAGATGGGGCACTTCGTAGGAGGTACCTTGCCCTTGAAGACAAAGCCACAGACACGGCACTTCCACTCCACCTCTTCCTCCTCCTTCAGGAGGTTCTCCTTCTCGAGTCGATCGAGGAAGAGCTGGTAGATGCGCTCGTGCTCCTTCTCTGACTTGACGATGTTGCGCATCAGAGTGGCAATCTCCTTGAAGCCCTCCTCCTCAGCCTTGTCGGCCATGGTGGGGTACATGTCGGTCCACTCCTCGTGCTCACCGGCGATGGCGAGCTGGAGGTTCTCACGCGTGGTGCCGATCTTGCCACCGGGGTAGGAGGCAGTGATCTCTACATCCCCACCCTCGAGGTGAGAGAAGAGCATCTTAGCGTGCATACGCTCCTGGTCAGCTGTCTGCTTGAAGAAGTCTGCGATCTGACCATAGCCCTCCTCGCGAGCAACGCTCTCAGAGAAGTGGTAGCGGTTACGTGCCTGAGACTCGCCTGCGAATGCCTTCAGCAGGTTCTTCTCCGTCTCAGTGCCCTTGATACTTTTCTTGTCCATTTTATATAAAACTGTTGTGATAAATGTTTCGACTTTGCGTCCTCATAATAATGTCTTACTGCGCAAATATACCTAAAAGTGAGTATATGGTACAAGTCTCGTCCTTGCTTTCTTGCAGTCCGTCGGCGTGCGGTGGACTTTCCCGTGATACTCCAAAATCATAGAAAAAGAGTATTGGCGGGAGAAGTAAGCCGTGGTACCTTCGTACCGATTATAATAGAGACTAATGAAAAGAAGAATTCCTATGCGGGCACTCCCCGTAATCACCTCTGAGAAGGCGCACCATTCGCTCGACGAACGGTGCGCTTTTTTTGTGAACAAAGACGAGCAACATTCACTTCTGAGACACCCACTGAGATGCAGTATCTGAAGGAAGAGGTCCGTCGACTCATTGTGACGGTCGCGCGCGAGGAATTCATCGAGCACGGCGTGCGAGAGACTTCCATTCGCACCATAGCGAAGCGGTCTGGCGTGGCGGTGGGCACGATTTACAGGTACTTTACTGATAAGGATGCCCTATTCCGTGCTGTCCTTACCCCGTTGCTCAAGGAGCTGGACAGGTATCTCTCAGCGCACAACGACAAGGATTTCCTTGATCTGAGGGTATTCCGGATGCCGGAGCTCTCCCTCGACCATCAGCTGAGGATGAAGGAGCTTATCAAGGCTTACCGCCCGGAGCTTCGCCTTCTGCTTTTCCACTGCGAGGGGTCATCGCTGGAGCACTTCATGGATCGGATCATTGCCACTCAGACGGAGATAGGGAATGAGTATTTGCGTCTGATGAAGGAGCGCTACCCTCATCTGGAGGTCAATATATCGCCCTTCCTTATCCATATCCTCTGCTCATCCTGGGCGCACATCTTTGCCGAACTGGTGGAGCACGATGAATATACGGATGAGGAGATCGACCTTGCTCTCAATCAATACTCCCGCTACAGTATGGCGGGGTGGACGGAGCTGTTGAAGCCATTTGAAACCATTAATACATAAGTAGTTATGAATACATTTAAGAAACTGGGAGAGTATATGGGTAAGCGTAAGCTCCTCATACCGCTCTCCATCGTCCTCTCGGCGCTCAATGGATTGCTATCGCTGGTGCCTTTCGTCCTCGTCTGGCTGGTGGTGCGCACCCTTCTTACGGCAGGTGGAGACATTGCGGAGACACCCATCAGATCGTATGCCCTGTGGGCATTTGTCGTCTCTGTTGCTACTGTGCTGCTCTACTTCGGTGCTCTAATGCTCTCTCACCTGGCTGCGTTTAGGGTGGAGACGAATATGCGTCGATTTGCCATGGATCGCCTTTTACGTACGCCACTTGGATTCTTTGACCGTCAGGATACCGGGCGGATGCGGAAGATCATCGATGAGGACTCGAGTATGACGCACACGCTTGTGGCACACCTCCTGCCGGATGTCGCGAGCAGCGTTGTCGCCCCATTGGGGATCCTTGTACTCCTCTTCGTGGTGGACTGGCAGCTGGGGCTTGCTGCCCTTGTCCCGATACTTCTTTCTTATGGCCTGATGGGATACATGATGGGTGCTGAGAGGGGAGGTTTTCAGAGGCAGTACCTCGATGCCCAGGAGCGTATGAGCGCCGAGGCAGTCGAGTATGTCCGGGGGATCCCGGTAGTGAAGGTCTTCCAGCAGACGGTCTTCTCCTTCAAGCGCTTCTACGCCAGCATCATCGACTATAGGGATCTCGTGACGAAGTATTCGCACCTCTGTCGCCGCCCGATGTCACTCTATACGGTGCTGACGAGCGCCTTCGCTTTCGTCCTTGTCCCGGTGGCAATCATCCTCATTGGTCACGGAGGAGATCCTGTGGTGGTAATCTCGGATATGTTTCTCTACGTCCTGATCACACCGGTCATCGCTCTCAGTATTATGCGCTGCGCCTATCTGTCGCAGGACTTCTTCCTCTGCGGAGAGGCGATCCGCCGCTTGGAGGGACTGACGGAGACGTCTCCACTTCCTACCGTAGAGACGACTCTGGAGCCTATGGGGTACAGCGTGTCTCTGGAGGATGTCTCCTTCCGCTATGAGGGCGCAAAGGAGGACGCTGTCAGCCACGTCACCCTCAGCGTCCCGGAGGGGAAGACAATTGCCCTCGTGGGACCATCTGGAAGTGGTAAGACCACCCTTGCACGGCTGATACCGCGTTTCTGGGACACGACCGGAGGACGGGTGTTAGTCGGCGGTGTAGACGTGAGGAAGATGTCGCCGGAGAAACTGATGAAAAGCATCTCCTTCGTCTTCCAGAACACTCGCCTCTTCAAGACCACCATTCTCGAAAACGTCAGGTACGGTTCGCCCGATGCGACACTCGAGGAGGTCAACCGGGCTATTGACCTCTCTCAGAGCCGAGAGATCCTCGACCGACTTCCTGAGGGACTCAATACGCTCATCGGTGCCGAAGGAACTTATCTCTCAGGCGGCGAGATGCAACGCATCGTGCTTGCGCGAGCTATTCTTAAGGACGCTCCGATCGTTGTGCTTGATGAGGCGACAGCCTTTGCCGACCCGGAGAACGAGTATCTGATCCGCCAGGCTCTCGCCCGACTCACGAGAGGGAAAACCGTGCTGATGATCGCCCACCGCCTCACGACGGTACGCCACGCCGACAGCATTGTGGTGATGAAGGAGGGAACGATCGTGGAGGAGGGGACACACGATGAGCTTATGGAGCGAAATGGCACCTACCGCTTGATGTGGGACGAGTACCAGAGGGCTGTCGCCTGGAAGTTGTGATGGTCTCTGCAAAGGTCTTCCGTGACGTTACTACCTTTCCTACAAAGAAGAGAATGAAAATTATGATTACAAAATATCTACAAGAGCGCTTTGTCCTCTCCGAGAAGGGAGCCCGTGATCTCAAGCGGGGAATCATTTTCTCCACCCTGCAGAATGTCGGGCTCATGTTCCCGATCTGCTACCTATTCTACTTCCTCACCGAGAATCTTGATCCGGCGAGAGGAGGAGAGCCACACAGTCTCACCTTTTACATCCTCCTTGCGCTGGGGCTGATGATCGTGATGTACGTCATCAATCGCTTCCAGTACGATAGCACCTACACCACTGTCTTTGGAGAGAGTGCACGGCGACGGATCACGCTGGCGGAGAAGCTGCGCCGGCTGCCACTCGCATTTTTTGCTGAGCGAAATCTCTCTGATCTTACATCGACTGTTATGGAGGACTGCACGCAGCTAGAGCAGACCTTCTCCCACGCTGTCCCGCAGCTCTTCGCCTCCTTCCTGAGCGTGTTGATCGTGGCCATCGGTATGTTTTGCTACGATTGGCGTCTGAGCTTGGCACTATTCTGGGTCGTACCTGTTGCCGTAGCGGTTCTTCTCCTAAGCAGACACCGTCTCTCGCATGAGTTTAAGGATCACTACACCGTGAAGCGCCGTGTCACCGAGACGATACAGGAGGGACTGGAGTGCGTGCAGGAGATCAAGTCCTACTCCGGAGAGGAGGAGTACAGGACCCGGCTGGATGAGGAGCTGAAAGACTATGAGCGGGAACTAGTCGATGTGGAGCTGGGCTCCTCTGCTGCTGTCAATTCTGCCGCCGTCCTCTTGAAGCTTGGCATGCCTACCGTCCTCCTTGTAGGGGCTTGGCTCCTGACGACCGGGACAGTGTCGCTCTTCGTCTACCTGGCCTTCCTTCTCGCTTCGGCAATGGTCTACAATCCTGTGCAGGAGGTCTGCAACAATCTCGCCCTGCTCTCCTTCCTCGATGTGCGGCTGAATCGTATGCGTGGGATTGAGTCGATGCCGATGCAAGGGGGTAGTGAGGAGTGTGACCTTCCCAATCACGACATAGAATTCCATCATGTCTCCTTCTCCTACGAGGAAGGGAAGCAGGTGCTCGAGGATGTCTCCTTCACCGCTCGGGAGGGTGAAGTGACGGCACTTGTAGGACCATCGGGTGGGGGAAAGAGCACATGCGCCAAGCTGGCTGCCCGCTTCTGGGATGTGGATGGAGGCGAGGTCCTCATCGGAGGTAAGGACATTGCCGGGATAGACCCCGAGACTCTGCTGCGGGATTTTGCGATCGTCTTTCAGGACGTAGTTCTTTTCCACTCCTCCATAGCAGACAATATCCGCATAGGGAAGCCGGACGCCACCGATGAGGAAGTGAAGCGTGTCGCACGGCTGGCTCAGTGTGAGGACTTCATCCGCCGGATGCCGGAGGGGTACGACTCGATCATAGGGGAGAATGGCGAAACACTCTCCGGCGGGGAGCGGCAACGTCTCTCCATCGCACGGGCACTCCTTAAGGACGCTCCCATTATCCTTCTTGACGAGGCAACGGCGAGCCTTGATGCAGAGAATGAAACGAAGATCCAGTTAGGTATCTCGGAGCTGACGCGGGATAAGACCGTCCTTGTCATTGCTCATCGTATGCGTACGATTCGCAATGCCGATCACGTTGTGCTCCTTAAGGATGGTCGTGTAGCCGAGGAGGGATCTCCTGACGAGCTGGTACGCCGTGACGGTGACTTCGCTCGCATGGTACGCCTCCAGCATCAAGAGGAGTACTAATTCTCTCTTATAGAGACCTTTGCATAATACCCCATCTG
>NZ_KV793786.1:4315-18445 GCF_001808555.1 Porphyromonas sp. HMSC065F10 | reverse complement strand
GGTGAAAGACCATTTTGCAAAGGTCTTTTATATATAACAAGACAGGTAATCCCCATCGTCTGAGGAGACGGTGGGGATTACCTATTGTCTGAGAGGAGAACCTTATGCAAATGTCTTGCATCCCCCAGAAGTAATAAAGATGCTATGACAAAAAGACCTCGTCCCCACTCAATCATACGATCGAGCAGGGACGAGGTCTTGTAAGATGACCGGGTCTTACTCCTCCACCTCTACAGCGATCTGACCGCGGTAGTAGCCGCAGGTGTTGCAGACGGTGTGATAGACGTGCCAGGAGCCGCAGTTGGGACAGCGTGTCAGCGCGGGGGTCTTGGCTACGTCGTGGGTCCTACGCTTTCTGGTCCTGGTGTGGGACTGACGTCTTTTAGGATGTGCCATGATGATGTACTTCTATTATATGAGTGTTACTTTTCTGTCTTGACTTACTTCTTACGAGGCTCGGTGTCGTCCTCCTCGGAGATCTTCTTGCGAAGACTCTCCCAGCGGGGATCCTCGGGCATCTCCTCAGGCGCATCACTCTCCATAAGGAAGCTGACCACTGAGGGGTCGCACTCCTCGATCTCCTCATGCGAGTGTACGATCGGGAGGCTCACCTTGATGAGCTCGTAGAAGATAAAGCTGAAGTCATATCGGGGGTCTGCAGCGTCCAGGATGAGGGCTTCGTCATTCTCCTCATCCAGTGCCTCACCTAGCTCGACGGTAATCTCATCGTCCGTGTCCACCTCCACCTCCAAGGGCGCCAGGCAGCGGTCGCATGGTACGGTGACCGCCCCCTCGTAGTGGAAGAGTAGCTGGTACGAGTGGCTTGAAGTGGGCCGGATCTCCAGATCCAGATCCACATCGCCGCCAAGGATCTCTTCGTCTCCCTGCTCGGAGAAGAAGTCGTCGTCAAAGTGGTATGCGAGCGACTCGGGACCTCTGAGAGGCTCCTTAAAGTCGATCATATAGGCATCCTTCCTCCTATCCATGGCTTCCTGCTCTATTCAGACCGCAAATTTACTAATTCCTTTGCAGTCAACCAAGGAGCAGACTGCGCATCCCCTCTGAGAGAGGCTCTGTCAGCTGTTTGGCAAGAGAGGGAGAGACGGGGTGGGCGTCTCGCTCTCGCTGGACTGTTTCTTCTGGATGGCGATGGAGACGCAGTCTTTGCTCATCCCGAGGTCTGCCATTGTCTTTGCTATCCGGCAGATGCAGGTACTTGACGAGATGTCAATGTGTACGAATTCGTCATCGTCACTCGGCTCGACAGCCTGGAAGGGAAACTCTCCGGCGAGGTTTTTGTAGTATCTTTTCTGCACCAAGCCGGGATCCTGCTGCAGCTCCCGCCAGGTGAGTAGAGCATTATCCTTATTGAAGAGTGGTTTCTGATTGCCCTTGAGGTACTGCAGGGTCGTCCTCTTTTGGGTCACTAACTTGATGAAATTGAGAAATACCTCCTGCCACGAGTGTACCGGGGCAGTGACGTCATCCAGTCGGATGCTGACGGGCTTCTCCCCGGCCAGTAGCCTATGGATGCCGTCATCGAGTGGGGAAAAGTCCGTGTAGCCTTCTGTGACGCGCTGCTTCCAGTTTTCCGCTCTCTGATACTCATCCGGCAGGGAGAAGGTGTCGATAAAGGCATTGATCATTACCTTCTGATGCGACAGGATGCTCTCCAGCGACCACCTCTCCTTATCCATAATGTCAAGGCGGTAGGCAAGGGAAGAGGTGGCGAGACGGTTCTTCTTATTTTCAAAGGAGGTGTTGCTCATCTCGACATTGAACTCTGTCAGGATCAGATTGCCGATGTTGTGCAGATATCGAGCGTGTATCTCGTCAGCCTCCTCTCCCAGCTCATCTCTCCATGCGGTGGTGATGGTCTGCGGCATGATGTGCTCGATCGTGATCTTGGGGTCGCGGAAGTCGACCGCCACCTTTGCCCGATGCTCCTCGATCTTCCCGAGGATAAGCTTGGCGTACCTTGTGAGTTCCTTATAGAAGTTGAGGCTCTCCAGCATACTCCTTATCTCGATGTCGTTAGGCATCCTGAGTTGATACATCTGGGAGGACAGCAGGTCGATCAGGCTGATATTGCCGCTGTAGATCTCTTCGATCCTTTTGCAAAGGCGGGGGATGGCCTTATTCTCTGCCTTGGTCAGCTTGAGGACTCGTCGGCGGATCAGGTAGGTCCTGATGGTGGTCAGCAGGCTGATCAGCTGAGCCTCGTTGTGTCCTGAGTGGCAGTGGTGGTGCAGGAGCCCAAGCACAAGGGGCTTAAAGGCCTCTGTGCCGATGTCCTGGAAGATGTTTCGGGTCAGCTCCTTGACTCGTGGGTCGGTGGAGACGGATCCGGTAAAGTCCGGGTCGATGATGAATCGGTAGCAGTCGATGTAGTCCACGATGTCGGTCATTAGTTCGTCCCGGCTCTCCCAATTGTCCGTGGCGTAGTCCTTAAACTGCTGGTACAACTCCTTCGTATTGCTGTCGCTGATGCTCTTAAGCGATGTGGCAAGCTTGAGTTGCAGGTAGTCTCTCAGGAAGCTGGATGTGCTCTCCCCGAGCGGCTCCTCGATCTTCGGGTACCAGACCTTCTCATACGCCTCTGTCTGCTTTTGGCTACTCATATTGAGGAGGATGAAGTTGCGGATCAGGTCTGAGAAGGTCAGGGGTCTGCCGAGAGAGTTGAGGGTCTCAAAGATGATCTGCGGATCCTCTCCTTTATAGGCTCTCTCGTCCAGGATAATCACCGCCACGTTCACCCGTCCCAGTGCCAGGATGAAGTGCTTGAGAGAGACTCGCTCGTCCTCAGCGCAGTAGTCGCTGAGGAGTCTCCGGAAGGTCTTGTAGGCCTCCGTCACTGCTCCCGGGATCATCGGGTGTCCCAGCACAAGTGCCCGGTAGGCGTCCCAGTCCTTGGTCACCTGCTTGAGCTTTATCTTGTCCTCAAAGGTGGATGAGGGATTGACGAGGTAGGTGTCGGTGATCAGCTTCTGACTCTTCGGGTCGGTGATCAAGTCCCTCACCGCCATCAGTAGGATCAGGCCGGTGGTGACGCGCTGCTGACCATCGATGATGATGGTGCGCGTTCCTGCGATCCCCACAGGCTCGTTCTTGACTACCAAGGTGCCAAAGAAGTGCTCCAGCTTATCCCTGCACTCCTTGTCCAGCTCCGACTCTATGATCCTGCATAGGTCTCTGAAGAATCGAGTGATCTCCGCCTTCTTCCATGCGTATGCCCGCTGGTAGGGTGGAATGTAAAATGAGGTCACGTTCTTTGCGACGAGATCCTTGAGGTTACTGCGTTGTACGTCCATAGAGTGGTTTGACTGAAGTGTTGTCTCCTTAGTGAGACAAATATAGGCTATTTCCTCTTTTATCTTTGCAAAAAGGGCTGAGGGGTGACGCATTCGTCTCGATGTGCTGATGTGTCGGTACCGGCAAAATGGGTACATTTGTGAAGCATGAGCAACGAAATATATGAGTAATACGATAAAAGTGGGTGACCGAGTTCGCTTCCTCGATGCGACAGGAGGCGGCGAGGTGACCCGTGTCAGTCGGGAGGGAGTGATCTATGTGCGGGATGAGTCGGGCTTTGAGCTGCCGACCCGTGCCGCTGACGTGGTCCCGGTCACCGAGGGGAGTACCATAGCTCCCAAGCCGGTCGTCCCGAAACCGGTCCGGGAGCCTGAGGTCGCCTCTCAGCCACCGGTGGAGCCGACACGCCCGATCGAGGAGCATCGCAAGCGCCCGGTGGATAGCGACCACGACCGGATCAACGCCTACCTCTGCTACCTTCCTGAGGATCCGGAACAGCTGGGGACCTCTCCCTTTGAGACTTATCTCGTCAATGACTCCAATTTTGATCTCCTCGTCCTCTACACCTCCGGTCGGGGGGCGCTGCAGGAGGTTCGCTACGAGGGGGTGGTCCCCTTCGACAGCTCCGAGTTCCTCGAGAGCTTCCTCCCCTCGGAGGTGAGTGATCGGGCACATGTGCAGCTGACGGTGGTGCCGATGAAGCGGGGGACCCTTTACGCACCGCGCGAGCCGATGGTGGCGGAGCTGAAGGTTGATGGGACGAAGTTTTTCCGCGAGGGCGCATTTGTTCCCAATGACTTCTTTGACGACGGCGCAATCGTCTACCATGCGGTGAAGGACGATCAGCCCTACAGGAGGAATAAGGTGGATGGGGAAAAGCTCGCCGAGGCGATGATTGCCAAGAAGAAACGCACCGATGCTCCTCATCCCCGACCACAGGAGGAGCGACCGATCTCTAAGGAGGAGCCGGTCGTGGTCGACCTCCACATCGACAGTATCATCGAGACCACCGCCGGGATGTCGCCCAAGGATATCCTCGACTATCAGCTCGACTACGTGCGGCAGGTGATGGAGAAGTATCGCCAGCCCAAGCTCAAGGGCACGACCGTGATCCTGATCCATGGTAAGGGCGAGGGGGTGCTCCGCAAGGCGGTCCTCGACCTGATCTCGAGAGAGTACCCGCGTAGCTCCACACAGGATGCCTCCTTTGCGGAGTATGGCTTTGGGGCGACGCAGGTCAAGGTGAGGTAAGCTCCCGTCCACTTATTTTCCTATAGACAATATTTATATGGCACTTGAGATAGAGCGAAAGTTTCTCCTGCGTCCCGGTATGACACTTCCCTCCTCGGATCACGTGGAGAACATCCGACAGTGTTACCTCGTCTCTGACGATGCGCTGGTGGTCCGGGTCCGTATCATCGATGAGGAGCGTGCGATCCTCGGGATCAAGATCTCGCATGAGGAGACCCTCTCCGTGCGGACCGAGTATGAGTATGAGATCCCCATTGAGGAGGCACTGGAGATGATGTCGGTGGCATCGACCACCCCCATCGTCAAGCAGCGGCACGTGATCGAGGTGGGAGAGCGGAAGTGGGAGGTGGACTTCTTTGAGGAGGAGAATGAGGGGCTCATCGTCGCTGAGGTGGAGCTCCCCTCCCTGGAGACCTCACTCCCCCTGCCGGAGTGGATCGGTCGCGAGGTGACCGATGACAAGCGGTATACTAATGGGTCCCTTGCCCGCCACCCCTATGTGGCGTGGCAGGGCGATGTGGCTGAGGCTTGATAGACTGCGTATGAAGCGACTTATTCTTCTCTTCTCCCTCCTCCTCTCTCTGAGCCTCGTCGGCTGTCGGGAGCGGAGCGAGGTGGTGACGATCGATCTCTTCGAGACCGGTGACATACACGGATCGCTCTTCCCGGAGAGCATATTGGAGGGCGCTGATACCGGTGGCGGCGTGGCTCGTGTGGCTGCGGTCGTCCGCTCGTACCGCGAGCGTCCCGAGGCGCGACCTGTGCTGCTCCTCGATGCGGGAGACCTCCTGCAGGGGCAGCCACTCACCTATTACTATAACGTGGTAGATACCACCTCCCCCCATGCGGTGGCAGAGATGTACAACTACCTCGGCTATGATGCGATGACGGTCGGCAACCACGACATTGAGACTGGTCACAGTGTCTATGACCGCTTCGTGCGTGAGGCGAACTTCCCCGTCCTCGGGGCCAACGTGGTGGATACTGCTACCGGTAAGCCTTACTTCAAGCCCTATGTGGTGGTGGAGAAGGGGGGCAAGAAGATTGCCATCCTCGGCCTCACTATGCCGACCCTCACAGAAAACCTCCCGCCCCATCTCTGGAGCGGGCTCGAGTTTAGAGACCAGGTGGAGACCGCCCGGGCCTACCTGCCGGAGATCCTCGGACAGAAGCCGGATCTCCTGATCTGCCTCATGCACAGCGGTCCGGGGAAGAAGGAGGGGGATCCTAGACCTATGGCTGCCAATGTCGGCTATGACCTGGCACGGGCGATCCCGGAGGCGGATATCGTCCTCTGTGCTCACGACCATCGGGCAGCCCTCGACTCTATCCCTCGCGAGGCGGGCGGCTACACCTATATCCTCGATGCGGGAGCTGACGGGCGGATGCTCTCTCACTGCGAGATCTCTCTCGGGGTGAGCGGGAGTGGCAAGCCGGTCGTCCGGGTCACGCCTGAGCTGATCGACCTCTCTGCGTATGAGCCGGATAGCGACTTCATGGAGCACTTTGCTCCGGTGGAGCAGCAGGTGCGGGACTATGCTGCACAGCCTGTGGGGCGACTCACTGCCCCGATGGACTCGAGGTGTGTCTTCTTCCGCCCGGCGCCCTTCACCGACCTCATCCACCAATTGCAGCTGGAGCTCTTCCCTGAGGCGGAGGTCTCTTTGACCGCCCCCTTGGTGGAGAACCTCGTCATCCCTGCCGGTCCGATCCGGGTGGCAGATCTCTTCAACCTCTATAAGTACGAGAACTACGCCTACCTGATGCGACTCCGAGGGTCGGAGCTCAAGGCTCACCTCGAGGAGAGCTACGACCGGATCATCCGGACGATGACCTCGCCCGAGGACCCGCTCTATCGGATCGATGAGTCGAGGAGAGGCGGACCTTATCTGCCGCTGGAGGGTCCATCCTTCAATTTCGACACCGCTGCAGGCATCAGCTACCTGGTCGATGTGACCCGCCCCTCCGGAGACCGCATCGAGATCACCGGGGTAGGGAAGGGGAGACCCTTTGATCCCGAGGCGGAGTATCTCGTTGTGATGAGCTCGTATCGGGCACAGGGCGGGGGCGGTCTGCTGACCCACGGCGCCGGCATCCCCATGGGGGACCTCCCCGGGCGGGTGGTCCGCACCACCGATCACGACCTGAGGTACTACCTGACGGACTTCTTCCGGCGACACGATCCCTACACGCCACACATCATCTCCTCGTGGACCTATGTCCCCGATGCGTGGGCGGCGGTGGCCATCCCTCGAGACAGCGCATCGATATTTCGTGACTTTCCTCGTCCCTGACTATGATAGACATGGTACACGCGCACGCCTACGGGGTGCTGATGGCAGGTGGCATAGGCTCGCGCTTCTGGCCGATGAGCCGTCGTGAGCAGCCCAAGCAATTCCTCGACATCCTCGATGAGGGGCGGACGATGATCCGCTCCACCGCCTTCCGCTTAGAGGCGGTAGCCCCGGCGAGCCACTTCTACGTGGTGACCGGTCAGCTCTATCAGGACGAGGTGCTGCGGCAGCTCCCCTACCTCCATCCGTCGCAGGTGCTGACGGAGCCTGTGGGGCGCAATACCGCTCCCTGCATCGCCTATGCCGCCTACCGGATCTACGCTGAGGATCCCGAGGCGATCATGGTGGTCTGCCCCTCCGACCACCACATCGATGATGCGGTCGCCTACCAAAGGGTGCTCCATCAGGCGATCACCTATGTGGCGGAGCACGACGTCCTCATGACCATCGGCATCGAACCCACCTATCCGGCGACCGGGTACGGCTACATCGAGCTCACCGGTGAGCCTGACGAGGGGGTCTACCGCGTGGCGCGCTTCAAGGAGAAGCCTGAGCTGGAGGAGGCAGAGCGCCTGATCGCTCGGGGCAATCACCTCTGGAATGCCGGGATCTTTGTCTGGAAGGCGATCGACATCATCAATGCGCTCGAGAAGTATCTCCCCGATGTGGCGGTCCACTTTGCCGAGATCAGTACCTATGGCGAGCCGGGTGAGGCGGAGGATGCTGCCGCTGCCTACCGCTGCTGCCCCTCCATCTCCATCGACTATGGTGTGCTGGAGAAAGCCGACAACGTCGTCGTCCTCCCCGGTAGCTTCGGCTGGGACGACATCGGCACCTGGTCGGGGCTTGAGCGGTATATGAAGGAGCACCGTGAGACCGGCGGCGACGAGCAGACCCTCTTCCTCGACGGGAGCGAGGGGACCTTTGTTCGCGAGACCACTAAGGGGAAGAAGGTGGTGGTCAATGGCCTCGAGGACTTCCTCATCGTCGATACCCCGGATATGCTCTTCATAGCTCCCAAGGGCAACGAGGCCTACCTGACGGAGCTGATCCGCAAGTACCCCAAGGAGACCGGCGTCGAGTGACCTCCCTCCCGCTGGTGATCGGTCGCATCAGCCGGGCTGAGAGTGTGCTCTCGCAATAACCTGGACCTCAGTATGCATTTTGGGCAGAAATCTAATACCGATATTAGGTAACTCTAATACCGGTAAAAGAAATCACTAATATCGGTATTAGAGTTACCTAATATCGGTATTAGTTTGCAGGGTATACTGCAGGGTGAGGGGGGAGGCCTGGCAGGGTGGATTCATAAAGGTAAACTTTTGAAAAGAGCTGAAAAATTGGTATCTTTGGTGTAGCTCGGAAAAGAACATCAGAATTTATGAATAAAAAGAAGATACTGTACATCGCTCAGGAGATCTCACCCTATGTGGAGGAGAATGTGAGTGATCAGTCCAAGATCCTACCTCTCGGCATGCTCGCCCGTGGTCACGATATCCGCACGTTTATGCCCAACTACGGCACCATCAACGAGCGGCGCAATCAGCTCCATGAGGTGATCCGTCTCTCGGATGTCAATCTCACGGTCAATGATAAGGTGCACCAGCTGGTGGTCAAGGTGGCGTCGCTTCTCCCACAGAGGATGCAGGTCTACTTCATCGACAATGACGACTTCTTCTCCCGCAAGGGGACGGTGACCGATAAGGAGGGTACCCTCTATGCTGACAATTGCGAGCGCTCAGTCTTCTTTATCCGCGGTGTCTTCGAGACCGTGAAGAAGCTCCGCTGGGTCCCGGACATTATCCACTGCCAGGGCTGGTTCTCCGGCCTCGCACCGCTCTATCTCAGCACGCTCTACAAGGACGATCCCGCACTATCGGGTGCCAAGGTGGTCTTCTCGATCTACGACATGACCCCACAGACGCCCTTCGGTGAGGAGCTTACCCAGGTGCTGGAGTACGATGATATACGGCACGAGCTTCTTGATGGCACCTCGCTGCGGCGTGACGATCTCTACAAGTTGATCTTCAGCTACGTTGATGGTCTCCTCTTCGCCACGTCCGATGTGAGTGACGAGACGCGCGAGGCGGCTAGTAAGCTCAGTCTGCCGGTGATGGACTACGACAATATGGAGGAGTCTATCGAGGCGGTGGATGCCTTCTATGACCGGCTGCTGAGTAAAAAATGAGTTAAGGTGACCCCTGCCGCCCTCTCTTTGATATAAAATTGTCACCTTTGCAGGAGCAAGATAGGGACCACTGCGGTCTCACTTGGCTCCTGATACACTATATGCCATCACTCATGATCAAGATGACTCATAAGCTTAGCCTGCCTCTCGCCTCCCTCCTCGTGGGCGTGTGTCTCCTCCTCGTCTCGTGCGAGGACCGGTCCAATACACTGGGGGTGGGGATGATGCCGGACTATACGCAGTTTAAGTCCTTTGACACCACCTTTGACCTCTCCTATCGCACCATCTCGGCCGATATGAAGGACAGTGGGAGCAGTGCCTCCGGCACGCAGTACAATAGGATGTATGTCAGCTCCAATTACGGCTACATCGGGCGGATCCCCAATCAGGAGTTTGGTGGTATAGAGACGGAGTATCTCACGCAGATGTACTGCCCTGAGGGCTTTCTCTTCCGTGATCAGCCGGTGGATAACCGCATCGACTCCGCCTTCCTGACGCTCTACTACGATGGCTACTCAGGCTACGGCAAGGATCTGGTGGAGGTGACGGCATATCGGCTCAATAAGCCTCTCCCCGGCAATAGCAAGTACTCTCTCGAGAGTATCTCTGACTACTACACACGGGGCGTGAGTAAGGAGCTGGGGCGTGCCTCCTTTATGGCAGTCACCGGCACACCACACGAGGGCAAGGGAACCTGGGTCCGCGTCCCGATCGCGCGTGAGATCGGTCAGGACTTCTACGACAAGTCGGTCGCCGGGAGCGAGGTCTTCCGGAGCCAGGCCGCTTTTGACCAGTACTTCCCCGGCGTCTACTTCCGCGTGTCTGCCGGTACAGGCAGCGTCATCCGTGTCGTGCGGACTGCGCTGACTTTTTGCTACCGCAAGGAGCAGATGCTCAAGCGCCGCTCTACAGGCAAGGTCGACTCCCTCGCTTACGTGCCGGCGATACAGGAGCTCTCTCATACCAACGAGGTCCCGCAGCTCTCCCGCTTTGCCAATATGGGGCTGAGTGAGCTGATGGCTCCGGGGAGCGACTACGCTTATGTCAAGTCTCCGGCAGGTGTGCTGGCGGAGATCACGATCCCTACCCGTGAGATCAAGAAGAAGCTGGACGAGGCCCCCAAGGGCTCTGTCCGTGTACTCGCCTCGGCACCCTTCTCCATCTCGGGCGAGAATCGCCAGCTCTCCGAGTATCAGCTGGTCTACCCGACAAGCCTCGTCCTGATGCCGCGGGACTCTGTGGCACATTTCTTTGAGAGCGAGCTGACCGATGCAGACTCCCCCTTCACCACCTACGTGAGTCGGCAGGCTATCCAGGGCTCCTCGACCTACACTTTTGGCAACATCTCTGCGCTGATCAGTAAGCATATCGAGAAGAAGCCCGATGAGGATCTCCGTGTCGTGGTCGTCCCGGTGCAGTATGTCGCCCCTGAGCAGCAGCAGAGTGGGGCGGTCTCGCCCTCCTCGGTGACCAATCTGGTGCTCCCATCCACACTTAAGATCAAGATGGATGGTAAGAATAATAAGCTCCGAGTCTATATCAACGAACGCAAGGAGGGGTCGCCCTTCTGATGCGCTTCACACAAGTATCCCAAGGAGACTCCTCGATCCGGTGTGGTAGGGGGAGTCTCCTTTTTTGCCTTTTGACACCCTCTTTTGATGAGAAAATCGCATAACATCCTCCTCCTTCTCCTACTTCTTATTTTCCCCACTTCGCTACTTCACGCTCAGTCCACGCTGGAGGAGCGGTCGCGGTCGGTGATCCTGGTGAAGAACATAGAGGGACTCGTCCCTCTATCCCTCAGTCCGACCGGGCGCATCACCCTGCTGAGTGACGACCTGAAGGCTGTCAAGCCTCTCGCTCAGCGACTCGGGAGTTACCTGCCGGCGGATCGGCTCTCCGTCCATTCGGTGACGAGGGCTCCCTCGCTCACGGCTGACGATCTGCTCGTGGTGGTGGTGACTCGGGGCGACCGACCGTTGCCGGGAGAGGTGGACTCGCTACTTTGTTGGAGGAAGAGCGTGCTGCTCCTCGTGGACCGCCCCTCGGCGGAGGCCTATATCCCAGCCGTCATCGCTGCTGATGCGATCGCTCTCTCGGCAAAGGGCAGGGAGGGGATGAGTGCGCTCGCTGATGCCCTGATGGGTGGGATCCCCTTCGGTGGGACACTGCTGGACGACAATCCGACCCTTTTCCCCAATGGGGCCGGTCTCACGACCACTAAGACCCGTCTTGCGACCGCCTTGCCCGAGGATGTAGACCTCGATGGGCGTGTCCTCGCTCGGATCGATCGCATCGCGGAGGAGGGGCTTAGAGCGGGTGCCTACCCCGGCTGCCAGGTGCTGGTCGCCAAGGATGGGTATGTGGTCTACAGCAAGGCTTTTGGCTACAAGGATGCGAGACGAAAGGAGCCCAATAGTACCGAGACGCTCTACGACCTCGCCTCGATGACGAAGGCGCTGGCGACCATGCCTCTGGTGATGATGGCGGACGACGAGGGCAGACTACGGCTCAGCGACCGGATTGATAAGCATATCGACTACCTCCGCTGGAGCAATAAGAGCGATGTGAGGATCTCGCAGCTCCTACAGCACTGTGGGGGTATGCCGGCGGTGATCCGCTTCTATGAAGAGATGATCAACGATGCCAGCTACGACCCGCCGCTGATCGCCTTTCGTCGCACCGCGGGCTACCCAACGCAGATGGATCAAAATGCCTGGGCAAGATCGGGATTTCGCTATAAGAGCTCGATGGTCAGCAGCGACTCGACGGCAGTCTACTCGCAGCGCTTCTGCAAGGGGCTCTACCTCTCCCCCGAGGTGCGGGAGATGATGCGTCGGGAGATGAAGGAGTGCAACCGCCGCAGTGGGGGCTACCGCTACAGCGACATCGACTTCCTACTCCTGCAGGAGGTGCTGGAGCACTCCTACCGGCGGGGGCTGGACACGCTCTTCAGCGACCGGATCGCTGCACCTCTCGGGCTCTCGCGCCTCTGCTATAGACCGCTGCAGCACTTTGGCCCCAAGGAGATGGCCGAAGGGCAGCGGGACGACTTCCTCCGCCATCAGACGCTACGAGGGGACGTGGACGATGAGGCGGCAGCTATGCTGGGCGGCGTGAGTGGCAATGCGGGGCTCTTTGGCAACGCCGAGAGCTGTGCCGTGGTTTGCCAGATGCTCCTCAATGGCGGGCGGTATGGCGGGCGGACGCTCATCGATGAGGAGACGATCCGTCACTACACCACCTACCGCCACCGCCCCTCGCCCTATGCGCTCGGCTTCGACCGGCAGAGGGGTGGTGGGCGTGGAAACACCTGCGAGGAGGCTCCGATGAACACCTATGGCCATACAGGCTTCACCGGCACCTGCTTCTGGATCGACCCGACCAATCAGATTGTCTACATCTTCCTCAGCAATAGGGTTGCGCCACAGCGCTGGAATCGCAAGCTCTCCTCGCTCAACATCCGAACCCGCATCCAGTCGGTGATCTACGACGCCCTCCCCTGAGATCCCCCGCCGGCATAGGACAAGTCGGATAGCGGTAGTGTCACCAGGCGATCGTTGGCGATGGAGGCATTTATATAATAGAGAGCACCCCTCCGGGGGGGCAGACGCACCTGTTGCATCCGGGCGAAGCAGTGAGTATCACGGCTACCCCTACCGGAGGATTTTCTTAACTTTGTGGCGGATAGGTGGATTGGACCACTCGTATCAGTCTATGTGCAGATCTCGGCATCTATTGTTTGTCATCCTCTTGGCGCTCGCTGGTTGTGTCGGACCGGCGGAGCGTTTGCCGGATTCTGTTCCGCCTAAGCGTGTAGTGCTGGTGGTACTGGCAGGAGACAATGACCTATCGGAGGAGGTGGGCTGGCGCTTAGATGCCCTTAAGCAGGGATGGACGCCTGCGATGGGTCCTCTCTTTGTCCTTGAGGATCGCGCATCGATCGAGGCTCCACGACTTCTCCGTCTCACCTGTGACGAAGTGGGTGGAAAGCACTACCGCACGCTCGCCTCCTATCCATACTTGACCGACACCACCTCAGAGGAACTGTGGCGGACGGTTCTTGCCGACGTGATGCGACAGTCTCATCCGGCAGCCCATATGGGTATAGTGCTCTTTAGTCACGGCACCGGCTGGCTTCCTGAGGGAATGCTTGCTGAGCCACGTGGGCTGCTCTCTGATAATGGACGAGAGATGAGTCCGGAGCTGCTGGGAGAGATCCTGCCGGCGGACCGGGTCGATTATCTTCTCTTTGATATGTGCTTCACTGCCGGTGTGGAGGTTGCCTATGCCCTTCGGCAGCGTGTTCCTCTCCTGCTTGTCTCATCGGCGGAGATGGTGAGTCCCGGCTTCACCCCTCTCTACCGCTCCTCACTATGGTTCCTTTACGAACCACAGCCTGAGGGTCTGAAGAAGTGGGCGAGGGACTATGCATCGCTTGTCGAGCAACAGACCGATCTTCGCCGCTCCGGTACCCTGTCCTTAGTCAGCACTGCCCCGCTGGACGAGCTCGCTGAGGCGATGCAGGGGATGACCCTGCCGTCGGATCTTGGCGGGTTGCAGCGCTTTGATCGCGGGGGTGGGGCACCGCTCTTCTACGACTTAGGACAGGTGATCACTCTGCAGGAGACGTTACATCGTGAGAAAGCAGAGGACTGCCTGCAGCGGGCAGTACTTTACGAGTGGCATACTGAGACCTTTATGGGCCACCTCCCACTGAATCATCACTCCGGGATGACGATCTATCTGCCCACCTCCGCCTATCCGCAGCTCAATCGCGCGTACGACAAGACCGCCTGGAGGCGTGCCATCGCTCGATGATCGATAGAGGACGAAAACAGGGCTGACGCATTTAGGCATTAGGGTAATCATATACCAAGGGGGGCATCCGGGAGGCACCCGAAGGGTGCTCGCTCCAAAGGCATCGGTCATCCGCGAAGCGGTGACCGATGTACCGAGACCTGCCCCTACCCCCTCGACCCCTTGTGGGTCGCCGAGCAGAAATCCCCCCTTCCGGCGACCCCGCCGGGGTGTCGCACTTAGCGGGATAGGTTACCGGTGCGACGCCCTAGCGGGGTCGTGATC
>NZ_KV793786.1:0-4215 GCF_001808555.1 Porphyromonas sp. HMSC065F10 | reverse complement strand
TGCGATGCCTGATCCACGGGTCATCGGGGCTATGCCCCTCGACCTGAGGCTAAGAAGCGAGCACCCCTGTCGGGGTGCTTCGTTCGCCACTCTTCACAATGAGTTGAGTGGCTTCTGTAACGCTCAAATGCGTCAGCCCTGGGGGCGAAAACATATTAGCGTCTTTTTTAGCAGAAATTTTTTGGAAGAGGTTTTTACCATTCCTTCCGCTTGTGGAGCGGTTTAAGGAAGAAATCAAGACACAGGGGATTAGCGCTTTTAAATTCACTTAAACGTGAAAAAGTTGTTAGGATAAAAAAAGATGGTATATTTGCGAAGTGATACTGACGAACTAGATTCGTATATATTCTTAGCACTACTTAACGGAAAGGATTTGGATATGTCAGATATTTTGTTAGAGAGAGAGAGAGAGAGAGAGCCTCTCTATACACTCTCCGATAGCCGTTTAGGCACGATCTCCGGAGAGTCGGCAACGGCCGGGTCTTCCGGTCTCTTGTACGCCCGTTCGAGTAGGACTCTCCTCCGTATACATAACAAGGTCACCACACTTTCCTCTGATCGCAGAGGCGGGTGTGGTGACCTCGTTTTGTCTTCTGCCCATAGGGGCAGGTTTCTACTCCTTGCCGTCACCCTCCTGCTCCTCCTTGGCGGCGGGCGGGGCGTGGCTCAGACCGTTGGTATCAAGAGCAACCTCCTCTATCTGGCCACCACCACCCCCAATCTCGGGGTTGACTTCCGGATGGCAGATCACTGGAGTATGAGCCTTCACGGCTCATACAACCCTTTCCTCTTTCCTCAGTGGACCGATGAAGAGGGTAACGCCTACAACCCCAAGATCATCCACTGGGGCGTGATGCCGGAGCTCAAGTACTGGTTCTGCAAGACCTACGAGCGGAGCTTCATCGGACTTCACGGGATCTATGGGCAGTTTAATATTGGAGGCATTCCCTTCATTGATCAGCTCCGAACCGTTCGCTATCATGGTCAGATCTATGGTGGCGGACTCTCCTATGGGTACCAGTTTGCGATCGGGTCGCGCTGGGGGTTAGAGCTCTCCCTCGGGGCGGGTTACCTCCGTATGCAGTACGACCGCTGCGATGCTTACGTCTGTGGCGACACGCAGGGGCAATATACGCGGGACTATATAGGACCGACCAAGGCAGCGATATCTCTGGTATACTTCATCAATTAGAGCAACGGGATTATGAGTAGATGCAGAAACATACTGGTCGTAGCGGTCGCTGTTCTCCTCTTTGTAGGGAATAGTCTCACAGCGAGAGCTCAATACTTCGAGACGAAGAGGGGAGTGGGGGTCGCTCCGCAGATGCGAGAGATAGGTCCGGAGCTCAATTTTGAGGGCATTTCTATGTCTTGGGTCGGTGACCGTCACTTGGAGATCTCCTTCCGCGTCCATGTGGTGGGTAAGGTGGTGGGGCACGATGAGGCTCTCCACATCGTTCCCTGCTACGAGGAGGAAGGTGCCGTCTTCACCTTCCCCATCATTTTGGTCAATGATCCGACGCGCAACAGCTACTACCGACGTGAGACTGCCTTGCTGGACAGGGATGTCTACGTCAGCCACCGCCCGGCACAGGTGGTGGTGCTGGAGGGGAAGCGAACCGATGAGTGGGTCACCTATCGTCAGATGCTCACCCTGCCGAGCAGCGTCACCCGAAAAGGGGAGGTGAAGATCTACCAATTCATCCAAGGTTGCTGTGATCTCCGACAGGTGGCAGAGTACAACGCCGGAAGCGTGGCGGACAAGCGGGATCTGCGAGAGGGGGAGTCGACTCCCCCTGAGGCAAAGCCCTCGCTTCCGGAGGCGAAGGCTCAGTTGCCTGCACCGGAGGTCCGGGAGAGCGATGTCCGCTTCTATCGTCCCCAGCGCGAGGTGGTTAAGGAGCGACGGGAGAACCATACGGTGCGGATCCAGTTCCGTGTCGGCAAGTGGGACATCCTCCCCGACTATGCCGGCAACTACCGCGAGCTTCAGAAGGTGGAGTCGGTGATGCGCCCCCTCCTGCGAGGAGCCGATGTAACACTTCTCTCCGCATCCATCAGTGGGTACGCCTCCCCCGAGGCGACGGAGCCCTTTAATCTCGACCTCTCTCGGAAGCGCGCCATCAGCTTCCGTAGCTACCTGCAGAGTCGATATGGTCTCTCACTTGCCAACTTCCCCGCCCGAGGTATGGGTGAGGATTGGGTCGGACTTCGTAGAGCTGTGGAGCAGGACTACAATGTCCCCAATCGATGGACCGTCCTCTCCGTCATGGACAATGTGTATGACCTCGACCGGAGGGAGGCGGAGATCAAGCGTCTCGCCGGGATGAGTGCCTACCGCTACCTCCTCGATGTCCTCTACCCCCCGCTACGCCGTATGGAGATGGAGTTGCAGTACAAGGTACGCGACTATTCCACGGAGGAGGCAGAGCAGCTGATCGATAGCCGTCCGCAAGAGCTGAGTCAGGAGGAGATCTACCGTGTGGCGGAGCGCCACCGAGACGGTAGCGATCGGAGGAGCTATGGTAAGGAGTTTGACATAGCGGCACAGTACTTCAGCGAGGATCTGATCGCCAATCTCAATGCCTCCTCCGCTGCCCTCGTCCGAGGCGACTACCCCCTCGCCTGGCAATACCTCAGCCGGATCAAGGAAGAGCCGCTTGCCTACAACAATCTCGGACTCTACTACTGGGGCATAGGCGATGGAGCAAAGGCTGAGGACTACCTCCGTCGCGCCACTCGCGTCCCGGACACCCGAGACGAGGCGAATAGGAACCTGAAGCGACTTCACGTTGCAGTGAAGCAGATGCGGTGACCTCGGTAAGCCGTAGAGCCATGAGTAGAGGAAAGCAATACTTTACGCCCCAGCGCACGCTACAACCCCTGTCGGAGGTTATGCAGGAGAGGGCGAGAGGGTTCAAGCGAACTCTCAGGTGGCTCCTCGTGGCGGTCAGCGTGGCGGGAGGGGCTGGACTCTTCTTTCTCCTCACCTCCTGCAGCACTCTGGATGAGCGCGACGAGTGTTGTGAGGAGATACGGCTGATCTACCGCTACATCCCCGGTAGGGAGGATGAGTACCCGGATCACATCCGAGAGATCCACCACTACCTCTTTGACGGGGAGGGGCGCTATGTCCGTGAGCTGCGACAGACCTCCCCGCACTCTCAGCAGATCGTGCTGCGAGCTCTTCCGGTAGGCAGGTACACGGTGCTAACGCTGGCCAATCGGAGTGACCGATTCAGCAACTTCCCGGAGATGGTCGAGGGAGAGACCAAGTTGTCAGATCTTAGTATCACCGCGCTCTACGACACCTATAAGGAACCCAAGGATGGCGATCCGCTCTACTGGAACATCCGCGAGATCGTCTCAGAGCGCTTTGCCCACACCACTTACTACTGTGACCTCTCCAATATCCATTGTCACCTATTGGTGCGGGTTGTCTGGGGAGACATCTTTCCGCCGGGCGAAGGGGACTACAGGCTGGAGCTGGATCTACTCCCTGAGACGTACAATCTGCATCGTCCGGTCCGCAATGGTCTCTACACGTGGCAGGGACCGGGTGCTGATCCCGCCCTCTCCGGATCCTCCAAGGAGCGCTCGTACCACGAGTTTCCCTCCAATCGGGGAGCTTCTGGTCGCATCGTGGCACCGGTGACCCTCTTCGGCCACGAGCTGCGACACACCTTCCGCTCCCTGCGCTACACAGAGGAGCAGATCCCAACGCTACGGATCTACTACAATGGTCAGCTCTACCGCAAGGAGCTCGACCTCACGCGTTTCTTCCGGGATCAGGGTTTAAAGCCGGATCAAGATCCGGTACAGGACTACAAGATTGTGGTTCAGATCAATAAGGACAACATCCTCATCTTCCTCTGGACCGGCAGTCGGGTCGTCGACTGGCAGGATGGAGGGTCGATCTCGGGTGACCTAGCCGGATCATAATTGTTTTCACAGATGCAGGCTATGCTGATATATGTGACTACACTTCGCAAAGTTCATTTTGTTTACTCACTTAATTCTTAATATAGATATGAAGAAAACGATTATCGGAATGCTGACGCTGGCGTTGCTTGCGGGTATGGGGCTCTGCTCCTGCAGCCTGAACAGCCGGCAGGAGGTGAATGCTGGCGGGGAGACGTACAATCCCTCTGCCGAGAAGATCACCTTCTCCTTTGCAGCTCCACGGGGGCTTCCTACCACCTACGCCATCCATGA
>NZ_KV793785.1 GCF_001808555.1 Porphyromonas sp. HMSC065F10 | reverse complement strand
GAAGTAAGGCACCCCTTGAAGGAGTCTATGACCAATAGATAGCTTCTCATTGCGATCACAATATAGCGAGAATGTCTTGCCCTAGGAAAACCCGGATCCCCATACCGATGATGACGGGATATGAGGTACAAATACTATTCAGCTCTATATGTAGAGGCGGGAATGAAGCACCATAGCGGGTGACCGCTTCATAGTCCTAAAGCCCCGGGGCAAGTGTCGCACAACCCCTACTAATCCGCATACACCGTGGTGCAGTTACCGTCTATGAAAGTACGACTATTGCGGGGTAGAACAATAAGAAAACGACGTGCTTCTCATTCGCTTAGGATACTCATAAGAGTTTGGGACCCGACACGTACTCACCAACATCTGTCTTCGCCACCTCGTGCTTCTACTGATGCTATAGCGAACAGGCATCCTTGGATTATTATCAAATGCTTCACCTCTGTAGCACTAGACCAGACGCACAACAAATCTTCCGAGGCTACAATACCACGAAAGATTTGTTCTAGACGATATGCTACTTGTTACAAGGATTCTCCTCTTTGGCCTTGTACAGATTTTATGTCTGCACTCAGTTTCCTCCGCTTTCCAGCCAAGAAAAAGAAGAGTATCCCAAGTAGAGCGATTAGTCCGGCACCCTCATACGTACCGGAATACATGGAAAGTATAACAGACGCAGCAAGAAAAATTCCTACGATTGATTCGAAAACGACCAAAAGAAGGTTCCTTCTCTTTTCCGAAAGTGCCGCTTTTCTTTCTCCGGGGTTAACACTCATATTTACCACTGTCTTTCATCTCTTGCAATGTTCATTTACTGCCTCAAAGATACGTGTTTTTCTTATTGTATGCAAATTCACCCACCTACCTCAATTCCGCACGAAAGTTGATGCGGTGAGAAAAGTGGCGTCAGGACACTTTTTTGAGGACTTATGGTGGTAAGTTTAGCTCATAGTTCCGTTTTTTGGTCTTCAGACCGGGTGTATTGTGCGAAAAAAGACGCTGTGTATGAGCTTTTACCCTTATTTTTCACCCCTTTAGGGTGCTTAGGGTATGGGGTGGCTGGAGCAGATCGCTGCCGTACTGCTCCTTCAGGTGAAAACGTCTTTGCTTCAGACTCGTACTTTTCGTCTTCGTACATATTGAAGTAAGACATCAGGTGGGGAGTAAAGGTCGAGGTACCAGCCGGATTTTTCCCTGACCCACTGGGCGGGACAGGTTACAAAGTTGTATATGAATGCCTTGAGCCTTGACATCCGAGGTAGAGAGGTGATCCTCGAGAGCCCCTCCACAAATGCGGTATAGAGGTTGCGAAGAATGGCTATTAGGATCATAAAGACTGTATTGGACTTCATTTCAGAGGAGGGGAGGCGAGACCAATTGAAGTCGTTTTTGAGCTGATCAAAATTGCGCTCTACGGCACCTCTGGCGTTGTAGGTCTTGATCACCTCTTTGTCACTGAGCTCTTTAGCGTTAGTCAGGATGACAAAGCACTTGTACTGCTTCTTCTCAAACAGCGTCCCATCGTAGCTTGAGTCGATCTGCAGATAGAGGACAATCTCATAGCCTTTCTCACTGAAGCCGGGAAAATTGTCGAAGACCACTCGTCTCGACTCCAGTCTTCTCCCTCCCTCCAGCCTGACGGGATGCCATCCGGCGGTGGATTCATTGGCCAGGCTCCTGTAGTACTCCGTATTGGCGGCTCTGATAAACACTCGACTTGCGTGCTTGGAGACCTCCTTGAGGATCTCTTTTGTGTAGCTGCCGCAGTCCATGACGGCATTTCGCACCCTCAGACCATGCTTCTCAAGCAACTCGAAAGCACGCTTGAGCGTGTCTGCCTGTCGGTAAGTGGGCGGGGCGTTTCCATCCCTGTTCTCGATGTAGAAGGGATGTCCGTTGACGAAAGCCACACCGGGGAAGTAGCCTCGGCACTCCTCAAAGGTGTACTTCGCATCCTGCTTCTCTGTCTTTATCAGCACGTTATCATAGTCAAAATCTACCCACTCTCCGTCCTTTCTCAGGTCAAAGCACCTCAATACTGACTGCATCAGCAGGTTGTTGAGTTTACTATTGATATTGAAGTTGTAGGATATTTGGGAGGCGGGGTGGGAGAAGTCACTGTTCTCTGCGGACAGCTCTTCGAGGTACCTCAGAGTGGTATCCTAAGAGGGAATCCTTGACTTGCCCGGGATCTGGCGGATCTCGGAGCGGCATCTATTCACGTCCTCAATGCAGGATCCCCCGCAGAGGACTCTGTACATGAGTGCACCCAGAATATCCGAGTGGCGGTAAACGACCCCCTGGCGCTCACGAGACCCCAGGACACTATCAAGCGACTTTGCGAGGGACGCAAAGAGCGGATCAGAGAAGAAGAAATTCAATCCCCAAACGATTGTATGGGATATCCACTTTTTACTCGTATATTTGCTATGTAACCCATAAGTGTATCAGTGTTTTATGGTATATAAAGATACACAAATTACACCTAAGGGGCAATGAATTCAGCGGAATTCTTTGCCCCTTTTTCACCCCTTATCTTTTTCTTGCGGAATTAAGGTGCGATTTCTCACCCTTCATTTTTGCCCCGATCGCAGCCCTCGGAATCTAGGGATTACGAGAGGAATGAACTAGTTGGAAGTATTAATAATCATTCATCTCGCAGTTCTATCGTGTCATAAATAACAAGAAGGCCGATCGGAAAATCCCTATTTTTAGGTATTGTGTGTCCTGGAAAACCTTGCGAACTTTGCTCGCAGAAGATAGGATAAAGTTGTTATTATGCAGACGACGAAGGAACATACACGCAGACTATTGCAAGATACAGCTCGAGAAGCGTTTCTGAGGAAAGGCTTCAAGGCGGTGTCTATGCGTGAGATTTCCAAGCTGTCTGGTGTTGGGCTAAGCAACATATACAATTATTATCCTTGCAAGGATGATTTGCTGGCAATCGTCTTGCGTCCAGTTTTGGAGGCGATGACTAACATGCTGGAAAACCACAATTGTGATAATAACCTTTCACTTGAGATCTTTACCTCAGAAGAGTATCACCGTCAATCTATGCAAGAGGTAATGGGTGTGATTACTCGTTATCGCAAGGAGTTTAGGTTGCTATTTCTCGATACTCGAGATACACGATTTGAAGACTTTTGGGAGCGATGGATTGATAAAAGCACGATAACTGGAATCGAGTATTTAGAAAGGATGAAAGAATTATATCCGGGGCTAGATACTAATGTTTCCCCTTTTTTCATACACTTCATCAGCTCTTGGTGGATCAGTATGGTGAGAGAGATTGTATTGCACGAGGAGCTCTCCTCCGAGGATATCGAATGCTTTATCGGTGAATACATCCACTTCAGTACAGGTGGGTGGAAGCGACTTATGAAGGTAGATCATCAGAGCGGATTGTGAGCATTACAGATATTACTAGCAATGAAAGAATTACTCTTTGAAGAGGGCGTTGATGGGCTTTCTCACTTTGATGCTGATAATTGTGGGCAAAGCCGTGGCAATGTCTATTGCACTAAAGTTTGGAACGAGTCGTCAATGACAATAAAGAATGAAATCAATGATACAGACTATCCAAATACAAAGTAGCGGGGGAATTTATTCTGGAGTTCTGCGGTATAAGAGATTTCATTTTAGGAAATCATCCTATCGAGCGAGTCGCCTACAGAGGCGGCTCGCTTTGTTTTTGAACAAAACGTCTTCCCGTTCTCTTTTGGACTATTGCCACTTATGAGTAAAGACACTTCAAAATCAATATAACATGAAACGATATGAAAGTAGAAAGAATTAACAATTGGTTTGCCTTATGCAGCAAAAGAATGATGCGTAATCGCTGGGTAGTGCTAGGAGGGTTTATCCTGATCCTTGCCATTGGCGTATCGGGACTTAGATACTTCAAGGTAAGTGCCTCATGGGAAGACTACTTTCTCGAAGACGACCCGATGCTTGTCAAGACCGAAGAATTCAAGGAGATATTCGGGAATGACAACTTCGCAGCCGTGCTGACTAGGTGTGACAATTCGTTTACAAAAGACAATCTGGAGCTGATCCGTGAACTAACGAACGAGATGGTGGACAGCCTTTCGTACGCCGACAAAATAACCTCTCTTACTGACATCGAGTTTATGATGGGAGGCGAAGATGGTATCGCCATTGAGCAGATAGTCCCCGATACGATCCCTACGGATCCCAAGCAATTGGAAGAGATTCGTCGCAAGGCTTATATGAAACCTCACGTAGCAGAGCGATTAATTTCCAAAGATGGGACGCTTTCGTGGATTATACTCAAGCTACGTACTTTTCCCGAAGACTCTATTTGGAATAAGGGGAAGAACCCTGTTTCACCCGAGGTCCTTACGGGCAATGAACTAGATCATATTAGGCGTATAGGTCAAAATGGTGGGTGAA
>NZ_KV793784.1:99987-100375 GCF_001808555.1 Porphyromonas sp. HMSC065F10 | reverse complement strand
GAAGTAAGGCACCCCTTGAAGGAGTCTATGACTAAGACATATGATCGCATTGCTGTCGCAATATACTCAGAAAAATCCAGAAGCCGCCTACCCTGACACGGCAAACCAAGGAAGACACATTACGATCCTATAGAGATCCATAATAGACTGACCCTCAGGCACCCAGTAGGGTACTCGCTCCATTGGCATCGGGCACCCCCTCTATGACTGCTGCAGGACTGACTGTTCCCTAATGCTTTATGCCGATCCGCTCTGAGACAATTCTAATACCGATATTAGAGATCACTAATATCGGTATTAGTGAATTCTTTTACCGGTATTAGATCGACCCAATGGGGATCCCATTTTGTCCTTGGGGTAATGACAGGTGAGGATGTCTACCCCCCCC
>NZ_KV793784.1:35953-99887 GCF_001808555.1 Porphyromonas sp. HMSC065F10 | reverse complement strand
CCCCCCCCGAAAGGCATACGTATGAATGGGGCAATCCTATTACCTGTGTGAGACCTGACAACCCTCATGCGGAATTGAGGTGTATCGGGGAATTTTCATTGGTGTTAAGAAAACTCTATATTTGTAAGAGCGTATGAAGAAGCTGAGAGCCATAGTGATCGGTCTGGTGGGGATCCTTGCGGTCCTCTCCCTCTCGGTGGCTTGCCATCGGTCTGAGGGTGTTGATCGGTTTGCGATCTCTGCCCTTGACAGCCTCGATCGAGTGATTGAGCAACGCTCTCACTATATGGAGCTCAAGGAGGAGCGTCTCGGTGAGCTGCGCGCAAGATTAGAGACCACCGAGCAGGAGGAGGTGCCCTTAGAGCAGCGCTATCGCAGCACGTTGGAGCTCGCACAGGAGTATAGACCTTTCCGCTTTGACTCCGCTCTTTACTTCTCTCGTAAGGCACTGGAGCTGGGGCATCAGCTCAAGGACTTGAGTGCCTCACGTCGCGCCGGCATAGAGGTCGCCTACTGCTATCTCTCAGCAGGACTCTTCCTCGAGGCACGCGAGACCATCGATGCGATAGCTCCCGACAGCACACCGGACGGGGAGGAGACCATCGCCATCCATCTCCTCCGGATGAAGTACTTCCTCGACCTCGCTGACTACAACGACCACAATGACGAGATGGCGCATAGGTACCGCTCTGCCGGTCTTCAGGAGGCAGATGAGGTGATCACCCTTACCCCTGAGGGATCTCACGACCACTACTATGCGCTGATCCATAAGCAGCTACACCTACATCAGTACCGTGAGGCACTCTCGACGATCGATGAGCTGCTCCGGCAGTCGTCGATCACGGACCGTGACCGAGCCATACTCCTGTCACTGAAGGGAACAGCCGCCACACTTATGGACGATGATATGGCAGCGGTAGAAGCTCTGGCTCAATCTGCCGTGTATGACCTAATCACCGGTACGCACGAGACCACTTCGCTTGCCCGTCTTGCAAGCGAGCTTTATCGTATGGGCGACATTGACCGAGCAGCAAGGTACATCGACCTCGCCATGGAGGACGCCAATTACTATGACGCAAAGCACCGAAAGGTAGCCGTAGGTGACATTCGCCCACTGATCGAGCAGAGCAGGATGCATCAGATTGACCTACGACGACGTCAGATGACCACCTACACCTTAGTGGCCTCACTGCTCTGTCTGCTGCTGGTCGCAGCAATCGTGGTGATCATCCTCCAGATGCGCCACCTACGCCGTGCGACGAGACAGATAGAGGAGGCCAATGGCGCCCTTCGGCTCTCCAATGAGCGACTTGAGGAGGCCAATGCGATCAAGGACGAATACATCGGATCCTCCTTCTACAGGCAGGGCGCTTACTTCCACGAGCAAGAGGAGCTCTACCGCTTCCTCAGACAGCGCTTAGAGAGCAAGCAGTACGATGCGATCCGGAAGCGGATCCGCCAGAGTGAGGTGACGAGAGAGCGAAAAGATATGTACGCCGACTTCGACGAGACCTTTACCCACCTCTTCCCCACTTTTGTCACCGAGTACAACGCCCTCTTCCCCCCTGAGGAGCAGCAGACCCTCCTCCCCGGTGACCCGCTAACCCCCGAGATGAGGATCTTCGCACTGATCCGTGTCGGGGTCTCCAAGACGGAGCAGGTGGCACACTTCCTCAATTACTCTGTCAATACGATCAACACCTACAAGACACGGGTGAAAAATAAGTCCCTCGTGGAGAATAAAGACTTCGAGGGCGAGATCATGAAGATCGGGAGATCGAGGTAGACACCTCGACAAAAAAAGACAAAGGGGGCGAAAAATAGGGCCACGACCCTCCCCAAAAAGACCATATTGAGGTTATATTTATAGGTTACGAAAATTAATTAGTTACCTAATAATCTGCACCCTACGACCTCAATCAACTGATATACCCTTATATACTTTTGTGGTTGCTTGGCAAACTGTCCCGAAGGGGTGACTTTTGTATCAGAAATTAATGGCGCCCACTCCGTCCTAACCCTTCGGAGCGACCCATTATCCTCGATCACATTTTTCGAAACCCTATAATATAAGCAGTCATGAAACCACGTACGCTTATCCTCTCCCTGCTCCTTGCGCTGACGATCTCAATCGGATCCGCAGGAGCACAAGAGGTCCTCAAGTCGCCTAACGGCAACCTCACCCTCACCTTCCACCTCGGGAGCAAGGGTGAGCCGATGTATCGCCTTGACTATGGCGACAAGCCGGTCGTGCGGGACAGCCACTTAGGCTTTTTCCTCAAGGATCACGAGGATGGTGACCTCGTCTCTGCCTTTGAGCAGCAGGGCGAAGCCGTCCGCTCTACCTTTGACGAGACCTGGACGCCGGTCTGGGGCGAGGTGAGCACGATCCGCAACCACTACAATGAGATACTCATCCGTCTCCGTCAGAGGGAGAATGGTCGCGAGATGGACCTCCGCTTCCGCCTCTTTGATGACGGCATGGGGCTGAGGTACGAGTTTCCCGACCAGGATCGCCTGATCTACTTCACGGTGAAGGAGGAGGCAACGGAGTTTGCCATGGCGGGCGATCACACCGCCTTCTGGATCCCGGGAGACTACGACACGCAGGAGTACAACGTCACCGAGTGCCGTCTCAGCGAGATCCGCAGCCGGTACGATGAGGCTCACATCCACAACGCCTCTCAGCAGGACTTCTCCAAGACCGGCGTGCAGACCCCGCTGCAGCTCAAGGCTGACAACGGGCTCTACATCAATATACACGAGGCAGCGCTGATTGACTTCCCAGCACTCAACCTGGAGCTGGACGACAAGGCCATGATCTTCCGTGCACACCTCACACCGGATGCGCAGGGAAACAAGGGGCACGTGCAGACTGCATTCAATACCCCTTGGCGTACCATCATCGTCAGTGACGATGCACGGGACATCCTTGCGAGCAAGCTGATCTATAACCTCAATGAGCCGTGCAAGATCGAGGACACCTCCTGGATCAAGCCGATGAAGTACATGGGCGTCTGGTGGGAGATGATCACCGGCAAGAGCACATGGGCCTACACCGACGACCTCCACAGCGTCCACCTCGACCGGACCGACTACTCCAAGGTGAAGCCCAACGGTCGTCACGGAGCCACGACCGCCAACGTGAAGCGCTTCATCGACTTTGCCTCCGCCCACGGAATGGACGGACTGCTTGTCGAGGGGTGGAACGTTGGCTGGGAGGACTGGTTTGGCCACCAGAAGGACTACGTCTTTGACTTCGTCACCCCCTACCCCGACTTTGACATCGAGGAGATCCACCGCTACGCCAAGGAGAAGGGGATCAAGATGCTGATGCACCACGAGACCTCCAGCTCAATCCGCAACTACGAGCGTCACCTGGATGCTGCCTTTGACCTGATGAAGAAGTACGACTACCCGGGCGTCAAGACCGGCTACGTCGGTGACATCGTCCCCTACGGGGAGTACCACTATGGTCAGTGGCTGGTCAATCACTACCTCTATGTGGTGAAGAAGGCTGCCGAGCGGCAGATCATGATCAATGCTCACGAGTCGGTCCACATGACCGGACTGAGCCGCACCTACCCCAACCTTCTCTCTCAGGAGTCGGCCAAGGGGCAGGAGTTCCAGACCGGTGGCAATCCCGCCAACCACCTTACCCTACTTCCCTTTACCCGCCTCATCGGTGGTCCGATGGACTACACTCCCGGAATCCTGATGATGGACCTCAGCCGACTCAATCCGGACAACCACAACGTCGTCCGCACCACCGTCTGCAATCAGCTCGGCAGCTACCTGACGATGTACACGCCACTCCAGATGGCGGCCGACCTGCCCGAGCACTACGAGGAGCGGATGGATGCCTTTGAGTTTATCGAGAAGGTGCCGGTGGACTGGAGCGACAGCAAGTACCTCGAGGCGGAGCCGGGGCGCTACGTCACCGTAGCACGCAAGGACAAGGCGAGCGAGGACTGGTACATCGGCAGCGTCAGCGGTGTAGACCGCACGACGAAGATCAGCCTCGACTTCCTCACCCCGGGTAAGAAGTATCTCGCCAAGGTGTGGCAGGACGGCAAGAAGGCTCACTACCTGACCAACCAGTACGACTATACCATCACGGAGAAGAAAGTGACCTCCAAGAGCACCCTCACCCTGCACGAGGTGGAGGGCGGTGGCTTCGCCGTGATCCTCTCTGAGATCAAGTAAATCCCTTAATCCCATATCTTAGTATGAATAAGAATAGCAGTATACTCAAGCAGGCTCTGCGACTACTCGCCCTACTGGTGGTGGTCAGCGGGAGTGCGCTCTCTGCTCTCGCCCAGTCGGTACGCGCCTATGGCGTGGTGGTCGACGTGGAGGGCTCTCCCCTACCCGGTGTCACCGTGCGGGTGACTGACAAGACAGGGCAAGGGACGATCACCGATATGGACGGCAACTTCTCCATCCAGGTCGAGAAGTCTGATCGCCTCACCTTTACCTACGTCGGCTTCGTCGATCAGACGATAGCCGTAGCAGACCAGACCTTCCCCCTTCGCCTTGTCCTCCACGAGGACTCCGAGCTCCTTGACGAGGTGGTGGTGATCGGCTATGGATCGGTGCAGAAGAAGGACCTTACCGGGTCCATCACCACGATCTCCAGCAAGGACTTCCAGAAGGGGGCTATCGCCACTCCGGACCAACTCATCACCGGTAAGATCGCCGGCGTGCAGATCGTCCCAGGCGGTGGCGCTCCCGGCTCAGGTGCTATGATCCGTATCCGTGGCGGTGCCTCGCTCAATGCCTCCAATAACCCCCTCATCGTGATTGACGGGGTGCCGATGGAGGGTAGTACGTTGCCCGGTGCACCTAGTCCGCTTAGCTCCATCAACCCTGCAGACATCGAGTCGATGAATGTCCTCAAGGACGCGTCCGCCACTGCTATCTACGGCTCTCGTGCCTCCAATGGTGTGATCATCATCACCACCAAGAAGGGTAGCCTCGGTCAGCCGATACGCGTGCAGGCCTCTACTCGCTTCTCCGTCTCCACCCCGCGTAAGTATGTTGACGTCTATACTGGCGACGAGATCCGCGCAATCGTGAAGAAGAGTGGCGAGCAAAAGTATATCGACATGCTGGGCAAGGAAAATACCGACTGGCAAAAGGCAATCTACCAGACCGCCCTCGGTACGGACAACAACGTCAGCATCAGCGGGGCAACCTCTTGGCTCCCCTACCGTGTCTCTGTGGGCTACTACGATGAGAAGGGTATCCTCAAGACCGACCACATGCAGCGCGTCACCGGAGACTTGAGCCTGACCCCTCACTTCCTGAACGATGACCTCACGGTGACCCTAAACGTGAAAGGCTCCTATACCCGCAATCGATACGCCGACAAGGGTGCCATAGATGGCGCTGTCCGGATGGATCCGACCCAGCCTATCATGTCCAATGAGGCGATCTACAAGCCCTTTGGCGGCTACTGGTTCCTCACCGGCACAAATGATAAGGGTCAGGTGATCCCCCGATCCCTAGCCCCTCGCAACCCCCTTGCCCTCCTGATGGAGAAGGACGACCGAGGCACCAGCGGGCGGATCATTGCCAACTCAATGATCACCTACAAGCTTCCTTTCGTCAAGGGACTGAGCATGAACCTCAACCTTGCCTATGACTACGGAGTGGGGCAGGGACGAACCTATATCCCGGTGAATGCTCCGCTCAATGAGTACACCAACCAAAATGTCGTCGGTAAGGGTGGACTAGACAAAAAGTACCGTCAGGAGAAGACCAATAAGCTCCTCGACTTTTATGTCAACTACAAGCACGAGTCTAAGGCCATCCTGGGCAGCCTCGACCTGATGGCGGGCTACTCCTACCAGGATTGGATGACGAAGGACTACAAGTACTCCGAAAAGACAGCCGGAGGGATCGAGTACAATAAGCCGGTCTTCCCCTACGACCTGCCGCGGAATACCCTCGTATCCTTCTACGGTCGTGTCAACTATTCACTGCTCGATCGCTACCTTTTCACCGCCACCGTGCGTGCCGATGGCTCCTCTCGCTTTGCGCCCAAGTACCGCTGGGGTGTATTCCCCTCACTGGCACTGGCGTGGAAGATCAAGGAAGAGTCCTTCCTCAAGGAGGTGGACGCAATCAGCGACCTAAAGCTCCGCCTGGGCTACGGTATGACCGGACAGCAGGACGGTATCGCCAACTATAGCTACCAGTCGGTCTACTCCCTCAGTGACAATCAGCACAAGTACCTCTTTGGCGACAAGTGGTACAATATGTACAAGCCTGCCGCCTACGATGCCGAGATCAAGTGGGAGCAGACGGCTACCTCCAATATCGGTCTTGACTACGGGTTCCTAAAGGGACGCCTCTACGGATCAATCGACCTCTACGTCAAGCACACCAAGGATCTGCTCAATACGATTCCGGTCCCGGCGGGAGCCAACTTCTCCAACAGGCTCCTCACCAACATCGGCTCTATGACCAATAGGGGTGCCGAGCTGTCTGTGAACTACATCCCGATCGAGACCAAGGACTGGAACTGGGTGCTCAACTTCAATGCCACCTACAACCAGACCAAGATCACTCAACTGACTCAGGTCGAGGATCCTACCTATCTGGGTGCAGAAGTGGGCGGTATCAGTGGTGGTACCGGTCAGAATGTCCAGATCCACTCCGTGGGCTACGAGCCCTATTCCTTCTTTGTCTACAAGCAGGTCTATGATGCAAAAGGAAAGCCTATAGAGGGTGTATTTGCTGACCTCAATGGCGATGGTAAGATCGATAACTACGATAAGTACCACTGTGGCAAGCCGGCACCGGACTTCCTCTTCGGTCTCAGCACCTCCCTCCGGTACAAGGGGCTCACCCTCTCCACCTCGCTGCGTGCCAATACCGGCCATAAGATCTACGACAACGTCTCCAGCGACAATGGCACACTCACATCGATCAAAAATCCTCTCGGGTGGATCAGCAATGCGACGCACGACTACAGCGCATCCGGGTTTGTCAACTACCACTATCTCTCCGACTACTACGTCCGAGATGCCTCGTTCCTCAAGATGGATAATCTGACCCTCAGCTACGACTTCGGTCGCCTCTTCCACGACACTGTAGGGATCAACCTCGGAGCGACGGTACAGAATGTCTTTACCCTCACTTCGTACAAGGGCATTGACCCCGAGGTCTCCGGTGGGATCGACCACCAGTTCTACCCCATCCCCCGCACCTACTCTCTTAGTCTGGGTCTCACCTTTTAAGTTATGAAAAAGATTATGAAGACTACTACCATACTCATCTCGACCCTACTCACAGGGCTACTCCTCGCCTCCTGCGTCCGTGATCTCGACCGGCTGCCTACCAATGATGTCACCGGACCCAAAGTCTACTCCACAGAGCTGGGCACTAGACAGGCTTTTGCCAAGGTCTATGGCGCCTGGGCGCTCACAGAGGGCGATGTCGCCGACATCGACGACGGGTTCACAGGCTTTACCAGAGCATTCTTCAACCTACAGGAGCTTCCGACGGACGAGGTCAAGTGTGCCTGGAACGATGCGGCAGTCAAGGGGCTGAGCGATGGCACCTGGGATGCCACCACCGTCTTCATCGCCGGAGCTTACTACCGCTCCATCATTCAGATCAAGTATGCCAGTGAGTTTTTGTCCAATGTGGACAAATCCCCCATCAAGTCTGAGGAAAAGGAGCAGATGAAAGCGGAGGCTCGCTTCATCCGTGCCTATCAGTACTGGGTGCTGATGGACCTCTTTGGGGATGTCCCCTTCGTCACGGAAACGACACCGACCGGGAAGACGGCGCCCGAGAAGATCGCCCGCAAGGACCTCTATGACTTCATTGTCTCGGAGCTAAAGGCCATAGAGCCACTCCTCAAGCCCGCACGCCAGCAGGAGTACGGCCGTGCCGACCAAGCCGCAGCACAGGCGCTACTCGCTCGTGTTTACCTCAATGCAGAGGTCTACACCGGCACTCAGCACTATGCTGAGGCGGCAGAGTATGCTGAGAAGGTCATCGCCGCGGGGTACAAACTGCATGGGAAATACAGAGAGCTTTTTGGGGCGGACAACCACAAGTACACCGATGAGATCATCCTCTCCATCGTGTCTGATGGACAAAACGCTCATAGCTACGGCTCTGCCACCTTCCTTGTCGGAGCCTCCTACAACAAGGATATGCGTGATTTGCTGAAGGAGAAAGGTCTCCTCCCCATTCTCGGTACCAATAGCCTGTGGGGTGGCAATCGCGCCACACCGACCTTTGCCAAGCTCTTTGGATCGACTGACAGTCGCAATCTGCTGCTCAAGTCGACCGACACCATCGAGAAGCTCAGCGACTTCAACCAAGGGGTCCACGTCTATAAGTACACCAACGTCACCAGCGACGGCAAGCCGGGCAGCCATCCCGACTACTGCGATATGGACTTCCCCCTCTTCCGTCTCGCTGAGATGTACCTCATCTATGCCGAGTGTGCTGCACGTGGAGCTGCCGACAAGGGCAAGGGACTGGACTATCTCAATCAGATCCGCAGCCGCGCCGGCATCGCGCCTGCAGGTAGCCTCGAGCTATCGCAGATCATCGACGAGCGCGGGCGAGAGCTCTACTGGGAGGGACATCGTCGTACCGACCTGATCCGCTTCGGGCTCTTCACCTCTGGCAGCTATCTCTGGGAGTGGAAGGGTGGAAAAGCCTCCGGTGCAGCGATGACTGCCGACAGGCTGCTCTACCCCATCCCCGCCTCTGATGCGCTCGCCAATCCTAACCTTCGTCCCCAAAGCAAATGACTCAGACCATGAATAGAATATATCACTTGGCATCTGCGACTCTCGTCGCCCTCATCCTCTCCCTCGTGGCGGGATGTAGCACCGAGGATCCGATGGAGAGCTTCGATGCCGTCCTCTCCTCCAAGTCTCCCGCCGTGCTCGATCAGCCCGCCTCCTCAGAGCTGACGATCACCCCTGAGAGCAGCGGCACGCTCGATCTAAGCTGGAGCGCCGCCAAGTACGGCGATAAGATCCCTGCGACCTACACCGTCATCCTCTCCCGCGAGGGTAGCGACAAGCGACTTGACATCCCGGTACCCGCCGGCACACGTCAGATCTCCCTCCCGCTCCAGGAGCTCAATAAGCGGCTCGTCACCGAGCTGGAGATGGAGGGCGACACTCCGGGCAAGGTCTCCGTTACGGTGGAGGCACTTCCTCTGGCCGACAAGGGCAACGACCACGCCCTCGAGACCTATAAGACCACCTCGGCACCACTGGAGCTAACGATCACCCCATTCTTCGCCACTTCCCGACCTGACCTCTACTTCCTCGTGGGGAACCTCAGCGGCAGAGATGGCGCGCCTGTGTGGAAGGAGAAAAACAACGATCACCTCCTCTTTGCCGACGACAACAACGCCCTGGCCTACCACTACTACGGCTACCTCAAGGCGGATGCCGCCTTCAAGATCTTCCCCGAAGCCAGCATTGGCGCGTGGAAAAATATCTTGGGTCTAAAGGACGGCAAGCTCGATATGAACGGTGACGATATTAAGCTCCCCGCCGGGTCAGCAGCCGGGTACTACCACGTTACCTTCACAGTCAATAGGGGCAAGCTCGATCCCGCTCAGGCGACCATCAGCTTTACGTCCATCGACGTCTCGTCCAAGCCGACCTTCGACAAGATCGGTATCATCGGTACCGCCGGTATCGACTGGGATCACGACCTCTTCCTCGAGCAGTCCAAGACCGAGCCACACCTCTGGATCGGTAGAGAGATCGTGCTGAAGGAGGGCGACTTTAAGCTCCGCGCCAATGCCGCTTGGGCCAAAAGCTGGGGTGGTCAAGAGAAGGATCAATTCCCCACCGACTTTGGCATTGTCAGCGGTGGAGAGAATTGGAAGGTGACCGCCAAGGAGGCAGGGAAGTACAACGTCTACTTCAACGACCTCACCGGCAACTACTTCTTCCAGAAGCTCGACAAGTAACCTCGACACAGTAAGAAAGATTTTGATAGGTTTGCTCCCACCGGTGACATGTGCTTCGGTGGGAGCTTTTTTTCATACACTTCCCACGCAGGGATCATGCCTATGGGTAAGCAGAAATTGGTATCTTTACGGAAACATAAAAAACCAATAACTACCACTGAACTACCATGAGCGATAAAGTCATCGATCAGCAACCGAAGGAGGTCTTTCACTACTTCGACCAAATCACCCGTATCCCCCGCCCCTCCAAGAAGGAGGAGAAGATGATCGCCTACCTGCAGGACTTTGCCAAGGAGCAAGGGCTGGCGTGCGAGGTGGATCACGCGGGCAACGTCCTGATACGTAAGGGCGCCACTCCGGGCTACGAGGACCGGGAGAGCATCGCCCTCCAGTGCCATATGGATATGGTGTGCGAGAAGGATAAGGATGTGGACTTCAACTTCGAGACCGACGCCATCCAGACTTATGTAGAGGATGGCTGGGTACACGCCCGCGGCACGACGCTGGGTGCTGACGACGGGATCGGTGATGCGGTCTGCCTCGCGATCCTCGCCTCCGACTCGATCGAGCATGGTCCAATTGAGTGCCTCTTCACCCGCGATGAGGAAACCGGACTTACGGGAGCCATGGAGATGGCACCCGACTTCATAGAGAGCAAGATCTTGATTAATCTCGACAGCGAGGAGGAGGGCGAGATCTGCATCGGCTGCTCCGGAGGTAAGGACACGGTAGCCGAGCTGGAGTATGAGCGTGCCTACGCCTACCCGGAGCTGCACTACGCCCGGATAGAGGTTCGCGGTCTCCACGGTGGACACTCAGGGAGCGAGATCGATAAGGGGTATGCCAATGCGGTGAAGCTGCTGGCCCGACTTCTCTTCCGTCTCGGCAACGAGGTGGAGTATGTCCTCGCCTCCATCAAGGGGGGCAACCTTGATAATGCCATTCCCCGCGAGGCACATGCCGTCATCGGTGTGGCACCTGAGGATCGGGATGCTCTGGCCGCTTTTGTCAACGTCTTCCGCTCCCACCTGCAGGACGAGTATAAGGTGATGGAGCCGGGGCTGAAGGTCGAGCTGGATACGGTGGAGACGCCGGACTACTGCATTGACACCGACACGGCTAATGACCTGATCTTTGCTCTCGTCGCCTGCCCTCACGGCGTGATCGAGATGAGTCGCGAGATCGATGGGCTGGTACAGACATCGACCAATCTCGCCTCCGTGAAGATGCGGAATGAGGACGAGGAGGACGCTCTGATGGTAGTCACCAGCCAGCGAAGCTCGATCGACTCTCAGATTGACATGGTGGGCGATATGGTGCGTGCTACCTTTGAGGCTATCGGAGCAGGTGTCTACGAGCACAGTCCCTACCCCGGCTGGGAGCCAAATACCGACTCCCAGATCCTCAAGATTGCCTGCGAGAGCTACCGAGCCCTCTACGACACGGATCCCAAGGTGTACGCCATCCACGCCGGATTGGAGTGCGGTCTCTTCCGCCAAAAACGGCCGGAGCTTGATATGATCTCCGTGGGACCGACGATGCTCTATGTCCACTCACCGGCCGAGCGTCTGGAGGTGGCATCTGTAGGGAAGTTTTGGGACTACATCCTCGACATCCTTAAGCGCGCCCCCAAGGCAGGCAAGTAAGCCGGTGATGCCATGTCACGGCGTCTCGCACTCCTCCTTCTCACCCTCATTGCCACACTGACCGGTATGGGACAGGAGAGTGAGCAGGTGATCCGGCGGAGGGTGGTCTCGTATAATGTGGAGAACCTCTTCGACACTATCGATGACCCCGAGACAGACGATCGGGACTTCCTCCCCGGTGGAGCATACCACTGGACGAAGGGGCGGTACCAGAGTAAGGTGGAGAGTATCTCCCGCACCCTCTCTCGCATAGGGGAGTGGGACTACCCTGCTCTCATCGGTCTCATCGAGATCGAGAACGTCCAGGTGATACGCGACCTAACCGATGCCAAGCCTCTCCGGCGGATGGACTACAGGATGTCTGTCAGCCGTGGGGCGGATCCGAGAGGGATTGACGTGGCGCTCCTGTGGGACCCTAAGGTCTTTCGCCGCGTAGACGCCCATGAGATCCCTCACTACGGGGATCTGCTCAGCTACCCCCTCCGGTGCGACCCGAGGACAAAGCGCGAGCGCTCCGGTAGCGGGCGCAATACGCTTTGGGTGACGCTTGAGCAAAGGCATAGCGGGGCGCTCCTTGACGTATTCGTCGTCCACCTGCCGAGCCGGAGAGGTGGGGTGCGCTCCACCTCTCCGGACAGAGAGCGAGTCTGTGCCAAGCTCTACCGAGTGATACAAGACCTCTTTGACAAGCGGCCGGATGCCAGAGTACTGATCATGGGTGACTTCAACGACGCCCCGCACAATACCGCTCTCACCATGGGGCTCCAAGCGATCCCTCCCGGAGACGAGCCGTCAGAGATCCGACCGCACCAGCTCTACAACCTCGCCTCCCCTAAAGAGGAGGAGGGGAAGGGGTCACACTACTTCGCAAAACAGTATTGGCTACCGGACCAGATCATCGTCTCCGGAACGCTCCTTGACGAGGCAGGCGCCATCAGGGTGAGAGGTCAGTCGATGGAGATCTATGCACCGGACTACCTCCAGGACCAACGTCACCGACCGAGACGAAGCTTCCAGGGGACACACTATACCGGTGGATTCAGCGACCACTACCCGGTCTATGTCGACCTGATCATCGATCAGACGGAGAAGGACAGTGAAAAATAGGATTTTTAATCAACTGATGATAAGCCTAGTAGATACATCGCGGTCAAATTAGCTCTCACAGCACCTTGTCTTTCTGCAAAATTATTGTACCTTTGCAGAGCAATCCACAAGAGAGCCCCCTACCAACAGGGGAAATAAAGTATGACTCGGTAGCTCAGTTGGTAGAGCAATTGACTCTTAATCAATGGGTCGAGGGTTCGAGCCCCTCCCGGGTCACTTCTCCAGCCGAGGTGCTGCCTACTCCACTCGTGGAGAGACAGCATCTCGTTTTTTATTTATACTACCAATTAAGCCCCTTATACCACTATGTCGATAGAGCAGCTGATCTTTTACACCTCACTCCTGGCGATCATAGGCTTAGTACTGAGCAAGGCCGGCTTTAGGTTTGGCATCCCCTCCCTACTCCTATTCTTAGGCGTGGGGATGTTTGCCGGCTATGCGGGCTATCTTGAGTTTAACTCCGCCTCTGAGGCACAGACCATCGGTATCATTGCCCTGACAATGATCCTCTTTACGGGCGGTATGGACACCGACTACAAGGAGATCAAGCCGGTGATGGTCCGGGGAACGCTTCTTGCGACTGTGGGTGTACTGCTGACGATGCTGGTGACGGGGACTTTCATCTACTTCCTCTTTCGTCAGCCCTGGATGCCGGGTGAGGTGCAATCGCTCTCCTTCCCTATGGCGCTGCTCTGTGCGGCGGTGATGTCCTCGACCGACTCGGCATCTGTCTTCTCGATCCTTCGGTCCAAGGAGATGCACCTCAAGCACAATGTCAAGCCGCTGCTGGAATTTGAGTCCGGGAGTAATGATCCGATGGCCTATATGCTGACACTGATCCTGCTGCAGATGATCCATACGGGCGACTCCTCGATCGGCAATGCCCTCTGGATGTTTGTCCTTCAATTCAGCATCGGCGGGGTACTGGGCTACGGATTAGGCAAGGGAGCGGTCTGGTTTGTTAATAAAGTGAAGCTCTCTTCGCCGGCACTCCACTCGCTCCTCCTGCTCTTCGTCGCCTTTGTCATCTACTCAGCGACGGCGGGGCTGGGAGGAAATGGCTACCTCGCAGTCTATATATCGGGATTAGTGGTAGGCAACTCGGAGGTGCTGTATAAGAAGAGCACGATGCGCCTCTTCGATGGCTTCCAGTGGCTCTGCCAGCTGGTGATGTTCCTCGCACTCGGGCTATTAGTCAATGTCGACGAGCTGGCGGGCGTAGCTCTCCCGGCAATCATCATCGGCCTCTTCCTGATGCTGGTGGGTCGCCCCCTCTCCGTAGCACTGACGCTCCTCCCCTTTATCAAGAAAATGCCGCTCAATGCGATGCTCTACACCTGCTGGGTGGGGCTGCGCGGGGCGGTGCCGATCATCTTTGCCACCTATCCCCTCGTAGAGGGACTGCCTGAGGCTCGTATGATCTTCAACGTCGTCTTCTTCATCACCCTCATTTCGCTGACACTGCAGGGCGGCAGTGTGACGATCGTAGCGAAGTGGCTCGGACTGGTCGACGAAGAGGTGAGGACGCCGGTCTTCAGGGACGTGGATCTGCCGGAAAACTTCACCAGCACGCTCTCTGAGATGACCGTCAGCCCCGCGATGATTGAGAGGAGCAACCTGCTGAAGGATATGAGCATCCCCAATCACACCCTCGCCATCCTCGTGAAGCGGGGCGAGAGCTACTTCATCCCCAAGGGGGAGACTCCCCTCGAAGTAGGTGACCACGTCCTGATCCTGAGCGATGACGAGACCGCACTCGTAGAGGCGTACGAGCAGCTCGGGATACACCACTACCACCTCGATGTGTAAGTGGATTTTTGCCATTAGGAGAAAATTGTCTATCATTGCACCCGCCTAATAATTAGGCAGAAAAACGAAGTAGAAACCATCAATCAGAAGTAATATATGTACTGGACTTTAGAGTTGGCTTCCAAGCTGGACGATGCACCATGGCCTGCCACCAAGGATGAGCTGATAGACTATGCTCAGCGTACCTGCGCTCCCATGGCAGTGATCGAGAACCTTCAGGAGATCGAGGACGATGGTGAGAGCTACGAGTCCATCGAGGACATCTGGCCCGACTATCCGAGCAAGGAGGACTTCTTCTTCAACGAAGAGGAGTACTAAGTAGCGTCCAACATGACCGTAGATCCTGAGATCACCATATCCCGAGGGATACCGGAGATGGTACCCATGATCGCTAAGTGCGCCATGGCAGCCATCGATCGGTACAACTTCGTGGACGAGATGGACGAAGAGCAGACTACTCTCTACGAGTGGTTGCTGGACATCTGCGGTCGGACGGACACCCTCTACTCCTATCGCAATACCCTTGTGGCTAAGGTCGATGATGAGGTAGTGGGCTGTCTCATCTCCTACCCGGGTGATGACTACGAGGCTAAGCGAGCCTTCACCTTTGCCGCTCTGGATGGGGCGGGACCAAGTGACACAGAGACCGGCCCGGGAGAGTACTACCTCGATACCCTGGCCCTCCTCCCTGCCGCCCGCGGGCACCGCATAGGACTGAGACTCATGGAGAGTAGCGTTGCCTACGGGCTTGAGGAACTGGGGTACAGCGTAGTCTCACTGCTTGTTGATGTAGATAAGCCTCGCTTAGAGGCATACTACGCCAGCCTTGGCTTCCGCCGTGATAGGACAATGAAATTTATGGGACACGACTACTATCGGATGATCCTGACTGGTCGTGAGGGCTAAGCCCACATAAGAAATCAAAAAAAGAGACCGCACCATCGCACTGACGATGATGCGGTCTCTTTTTGTATGCAAAACTTTCTATTAGTCCACCTTGGCACTGCTCTTCAGGATCACATCGTGCGCCCCACCCTCCGTGATTGAGGTCTGAGAGACTACCGTAACCTTAGAGTGCTTGCGGAGATGCTCTAAGGTCGTCGACCCACAGCTGCACATCGTTGCCTTGATCTTATTGATCGTAGACTCAAGGCTGTCCTTCATCTCTCCGGCGTAGGGGACGTAGCTGTCTACGCCCTCCTCAAACTTCATCTGCCCCAGCACCGGCGCCTTATCGCCATCGTCGTACCGCTGCCAGTTCTTGGCACGATTGGAGCCCTCACCCCAGTACTCCTTGACGTAATTGCCATTGATCTTGAGGAGACGACCGGGGCTCTCATCGAAGCGAGCGAAGTAGCGACCCATCATCAGGAAGTCAGCTCCCATAGCGAGGGCGAGGACCATATGGTAGTCGTGTACGAGACCGCCATCGGAGCAGATCGGGATGTACTCTCCCTTCTCCTCCAGCCACTTGTCTCGAGCCGCAGCCACATCGATGACCGAGGTGGCCTGACCTCGGCCGATACCCTTCTGCTCACGTGTGATGCAGATCGAGCCGCCTCCGATACCGACCTTGATGAAGTCGGCACCTGCAGCGGCGAGGTAATTGAAGCCATCCGCATCAACCACATTACCAGCACCGATGGGGAGATCGGGGTAATTGCTCTTCACCCACCTTAGCGCATCCGCCTGCCACTCGGAGAAGCCGTCAGAGGAATCGAGACAGACAACGTCCACACCTGCCTTCACCAGAGCCGGTACCCGCTCCATGTAGTCGCGGGTATTAATGCCGGCACCGACGAGGAGGGTTTTCGTCTCCTTGTCCGAGAGCTCATTGGGATTAGCGTGGTGGCTATCGTAGTCTTTACGGAAGACGAGGGAGCAGAGGTGGTCCGTCTTATTAATGATGGGGAGAGTATTCAGCTTCGCATCCCAGATAACATCGTTAGCCTCCGAGAGGGTGATCCCCTCGTACCCCGTGGTAAGCTTGTCAAATGGGGTCATCATATCCCTCACTTTGGTATCGAAGGGCGTCACCCCGATGCGGTAGTCCCGCGTGGTGAGCATACCGAGGAGCTTACCATTGGGCTTGCCGTCATCGGTCACTGCGATGGTGGAGTGCCCGGTCCGCTTGATCAGGTCAAGCGCATCCTGCAGCGTATGGTCAGGTGTAAGGTTGGAGTCACTCTGGACAAATCCGGCCTTAAACTTCTTCACCCTCCGCACCATCTCCGCCTCATCCTCGATGGGCTGAGAGCCGTAGATAAAGGAGAGCCCTCCATTTTGCGCCAGCGCAATCGCCAGCCGGTCATCCGAGACCGCCTGCATGATCGCTGAGACGAAGGGGATATTGAGGTGAAGGGAGGGCTCCTCGCCCTTCTTGTGCTTCACGAGAGGAGTCCGGAGACAGATGTTGTCCGGGGTGCAGTCGCGTGTAGTAAGTCCGGGGATAAGGAGATACTCACCGAAGGTATGGGAGATTTCGCTGGTAATGATGGCCATGATAGTCTGTGCTATGTATTCTTTGTCGTCCAACGGATATAGATCCTGCACAAAGGTACCCCTTTTCCATTTATTATTTTACCTCTGGCTCCTCCTGTAGATCCAGCCGTAGAGCGCACCGACGAAGAGGGCACCGCCGACGATGTTGCCAAGAGTAACCGGCAGGAGGTTGTCGAGCAGGAGCTGGGAGAGGCTCACCTCAGCGCCATACATCATGCCGGTGGGTATGTAGTACATATTGGCGATAGAGTGCTCGAAGCCCATCACCACAAAGGCCATCACCGGACACCAGAGCCCCATCATCTTCCCGGACATCGTGTCCGCCGCCGTCGCCAGCCAGATGGCGAGACAGACAAACCAATTAGCCCCCACGCCACGCACGAAGGCTTCACCCCAGGAGAGCGAGGCCTTCGTCTCCGCAGTGGTGCGGATAAAGGTGCCAAAGGCCTCAGGCTCCATCAGTCCCGTGAGATAGACGAGGAAGTAGTCCCAGAAGAGCGCACCGAGGAAGTTGGCACACCAGACCACTCCCCAGTTGAGCAGAACACGCCCCCATCGTACTTTACCCTGCATCGCCGCCGGCACCAGCACGGCACAGTTGCCGGTAAAAAGCTCCGCCCCCGCAATGACGACGAGGATGATACCGAGGGGGAAGAAAAAGCCACTCAGCAGCTTAGGCAGCACCGGATTACCTGCTGCTGCAGCGTCGAAGCCACCTCCAGCCAGAGTCGCCAGAGTGCCTCCCATAGCGATATAGACGCCGGCGAGGAAGCCGAGGAGCACCATATTAATAAGAGAGAGCGAGCTCTTTGTCTCTGCCGTTGCGTAGGTTGAGGCGACGATCTCTGAGGGAGATTTCATTTTAGAGAATGCTATTATTGGTGATACGTCGGCAAACTTAGCTTTTTCGCCAGAAACCAGAGTGATAGAGGTCGGAAATGGTGGGGCAAAAAAGCCATTGCAAACTCACTGCAAACTAATACCGATATTAGACATCACTAATACCGATATTAGACAACTCTAATATCGGTATTAGAAGATTCTTTTACCGGTAAAAGAATTGCCTCTCCTCAAGTGGGGGGCACGCCTACAATAATTCCCCCTCGACATGAATGCACAAAAGGACAAATTATCTGTCAAAAAGAACAAATCAGAAAAATAGCAGGTGGGCACAATTAGATATTTTTTACCCTAATCAGTCTTTTCCGTGCAATATAGGGCAATCGTCTGTACCTTTGTAGTGTAGGCACGAGAGTGCTTCTCAGAAAGCTTATCAATAGAAATAGGATTGCAATCCAAAATAAATCAAAAGAAACAAATAGTATGAGCGAAAGCAGTAAGAAGATTTACTCCTTTGGCAACGGCAAGGCCGAGGGTCGCGCAGATATGCGTATGCTCCTCGGTGGTAAGGGAGCTAATCTCGCCGAGATGAACCTCGTAGGCGTACCGGTGCCACCCGGATTTACAATCACGACAGAGGTCTGCAGAGACTATCAGACCGAGGGCGCAGAGAATATCCGCAAGTCCCTCGCGGAGGACGTCAAGGTCAATATCGGTAAGATCGAGGCACTTGTAGGTCGCACCTTTGGTGACCCGGCTAATCCGCTCCTCGTCTCGGTCCGCTCCGGTGCTCCTGCCTCTATGCCGGGTATGATGGACACCATCCTCAACCTTGGTCTCAACGATGAGGCTGTCGAGGGACTTGCCAAGCTGACCAACAACCCCCGCTTCGCTTGGGACTCTTACCGCCGCTTTGTCCAGATGTACGGAGATGTAGTACTGGGACTAAAGCCTGAGAATAAGGACGACATCGACCCCTTCGAGCTGGAGATCCGTGCGGTGAAGAAGGCTAAGGGTGTCACCGAGGATACTGATCTGGAGGTGGAGGACCTGAAGGAGCTGGTGAAGCGCTTTAAGGCCGCTGTGCTGGAGAAGACCGGCAAGCCCTTCCCCCAGGATGTCCACGAGCAGCTGTGGGGTGCCATCTTTGCCGTCTTTAGCTCATGGATGAATGAGCGCGCCGTGCTCTACCGTCGTATGGAGGGCATCCCCGAGGAGTGGGGAACGGCAGTTACCGTCATGGCGATGGTCTACGGCAACATGGGCGACACCAGTGCGACCGGTGTATGCTTCTCACGCGATGCCGCCACAGGTGAAAATGTCTTCAACGGCGAGTACCTGATCAACGCACAGGGCGAGGATGTCGTCGCCGGTATCCGTACCCCAAGCCAGATCACCCTCAAGGGCTCTCGTCAGTTTGCCGAGTACAAGGGGATCAGCGAGGAGGAGCGCAAGTCCGAGCACCCCTCTCTCGAGGAGGCCATGCCTGAGATCTACAAGGAGCTCTTCGAGATCCAGCACAAGCTGGAGCAGCACTACCACGATATGCAGGATATGGAGTTTACCGTCCAGGAGGGTAAGCTCTGGTTCCTCCAGACCCGCAATGGTAAGCGTACCGGTCGGGCGATGGTCAAGATCGCCATGGACCTGCTCCGGGACGGCATGATCGATGAGGAGGCTGCCATCGAGCACATTGAGCCCAATAAGCTGGACGAGCTGCTGCACCCGGTCTTTGACAAGAAGATGGAGAAGAGTGCCACACTGATCGCTCGCGGTCTGCCCGCCTCCCCCGGTGCCGCTACCGGTATCATCTGCTTCTTTGCTGACGATGCTCAGGAGCTCCACCTTAAGGAGGGCCACCGTGTGATCCTGGTCCGCGACGAGACCTCACCGGAGGATCTTGCCGGTATGCAGGTAGCCGACGGCGTCCTCACCGCACGTGGTGGTATGACCAGCCACGCAGCTGTGGTGGCACGTGGTATGGGTAAGTGCTGTATCACCGGTGCAGGAGCACTCAATATCGACTACAAGGCTCGCACCATCACCGTAGGGGATAAGGTCTTCCACGAGGGAGATCACATCTCTATCAACGGCTCCACCGGTCGTATCTACGAGGGAGAGCTCAAGACCGAGGCACCCGAGCTGGACGAGGACTTCCAGATGCTGATGGACCTCTGCTCTAAGCACAGCCGCATGGTCGTGCGTGCCAATGCGGACACCGAGCGCGATGCAAAGGTGGCCCGTAAGTTTGGCGCCGTAGGTATCGGTCTCTGCCGTACGGAGCACATGTTCTTTGACGGGAAGAAGATCAAGGCGATCCGCCACATGATCCTCTCCGAGACTGCTGAGGATCGGTATAAGGCACTCGAGGTGCTGCTCCCGATCCAGAGGGAGGACTTCAAGTCGATCTTCCTCGCCATGGATGGCTATCCAGTGATCGTCCGACTGCTTGACCCGCCGCTGCACGAGTTTGTCCCCCACGATGCCAAGGGTCAGGAGGAGATGGCTCAGGATATGGGCGTGACGGTGAAGTATATCCGTGATCGGGTGCAACAGCTCGCTGAGCACAATCCTATGCTTGGTCACCGCGGCTGCCGTCTCGGCAACACCTACCCCGAGATCACGATGATGCAGACGAGAGCGATCCTCGGTGCAGCCATTGAGCTGAAGAAGGAGGGACACAACCCCATCCCCGAGATCATGGTGCCGCTGGCAGGTATCGTGCAGGAGTTCAATGAGCAGAAGCGCATCATCACCGAGACTGCAGAGGCACTCTTCAAGGAGGAGGGCACTCGCATTGACTTCAAGATCGGTACGATGATCGAGGTGCCCCGTGCAGCTCTGACGGCAGATAAGATCGCTGCCTCAGCAGAGTTCTTCTCATTCGGTACCAACGACCTCACGCAGATGACCTTTGGTTACTCACGTGACGACATTGCGTCCTTCCTCCCCGTTTACCTCGAGAAGAAGATCCTCAATGTGGATCCCTTCCAGGTACTCGACCAGGACGGTGTGGGTCAGCTGATCCGTATCGCTGCCGAGCGTGGTCGCAAGGCCCGTCCCGAGCTGGTGTGCGGTATCTGCGGTGAGCACGGAGGTGAGCCGTCGAGCGTAAAATTCTGCGACTCTGTCGGACTGAATTACGTCAGCTGCTCACCCTACCGCATCCCGATCGCTCGCGTGGCAGCGGCACAGGCTGCTATCGAGCACCGCAAGGACTCCGAGGCTGCGATGCAGGAGTGACTTATTTAGTCTCACTCTGAGATAAGATAAGAGGAGCTGTCCCGGTCATGTGGGGCAGCTCCTCTCTTTTTGCTACATTTGGGATATCAAGTTACGAAGCAAGAAACCGATATGAGAAAACTGACCATCACTCTACTTCCGCTGCTGCTTACAGCACTCTCGGCATCAGCCCAGATCTTTACTCCCTCCGATCCTATAGGCACCCAGGTGACCTATACGATGACCGGGAAGGATGGGAGAAGCTCGACCGAGCAGCTGACTCTTCGCCGTGTCCAGGGCAATAACGTCTGGAGCAGCACACTGGGCGACTCAGACGAGTTCCCAATATCTGAGATAGTACTGCCTGACGGCGTCTACTACTCCATAGATGAACTGAGGACTTTAGTCCGTCAGAAGATGAGCGGTAAGGCTGCTAAGCTTGCCAAGGTCGAGATCAATTGCCTCAGCGGGGACCGCTTTAGGATGCTCCCCCTGCAGGGTACACCCGATCAGACCTTTCCCGATCAGACACTGGAGGTAAAGGCGAAGGTCAAGTTCCTCGGACTGCTTAATCTCCACCTCACCATGACCGTGGAGGGGGACAAGATCCTCCGGAGAGAGACACGGAAGACGCCTCTCGGCGAAGTCTCCACGATCGTGCGATCGTACACAATGGTGTCCAAGACCGATGCTAAGGTGATGGGCAAGCGTGAGCAAGAGGTGGAGCGAGAGGAGGTCACCCAGTGGATCATACCGGGGAGAGGACTCTATAGGGAGGAGAAGAGGAAGGGTAAAGAGCTGACCGTGAAAGAGCTGACTGACTTTAGAGCACCCCTGACCATTAGGCAAAAAAGAGTGGGCAGCCTCCCGATCAAAAGGGAAGCTGCCCACTCTCTATGTATGGATCTGCAAGGATCAGAAGCGATAGCCCAGGCTGATGCCGCTACGGATGTATGCAGGGACAGCATCCTTCGTTGCCGAGACGAAGTTTCGTCCGGCGCCGGTGTAGATCTCACCGACGAAGCCACTCTTGGAGATCCACTTCCAGCCGATGCCGAGACCGAGACCGGCACCAAAGCCGTTGGCGTCCTTACTATCTATATTGAGCCCTCCGTTTAATCCATTGGATACGGTATAATTCTTGGTGTACTTGCAACCAAAGAAACCGGCATTCACCTCGATGAAGAAGCCGGCACCGGGGAACTCGTCCTGCCCGCGATGCTTCCAGAAGAACCACCGGGTATAGGGCACGACCGCATACTTGTAGGGATAGGAGTCCTCCCACGCAGCACTGGCAGCGACGCCAAGTGACAGATCCTCCAGCAAGATCCGGTCATAGGAGAGCTCAATATTGCCGGCAAGGGCCATGGGAAGATTGATCTTCACCTCATTGAGAGGACCCTCCGTAAGCACCTTCTGCGCCTTAGCGCTTGAGGAAAATGATGCAGAGAGCAGCAGGGCAGCCGCAGCGAGCATCCACTTTTTTACGTTCATAAGACTATTACTTGACTTTGATATCTATTGGTTGTCTGTGTAGACAAAGATATACTATTTTCCCATAAAACATACCATCTGATGAGGTGTGATAAAGCCCCGTCCGGTCTGATCTTGATGAACGCATCAGTGAGGAGACCATTAGAGGACTCGGCGAGATAATAGCCCCTCGTGCGGCTGGTATCTCAGGAGCTCTCACTGCGACACCCTAATACATATAGGAGAATGGCAAAAAAAGTCCGACCCACCGAGTATTCGGCAGGTCGGACTCAGACAACACTCAGTGTAAAGGATTACCGGCGAGCGGCAAGCTTCTGCTGAGACTTCTTGTGATTATGGTTATTGATCATCCAGGCGATCGGAGAGGCCACAAAGAGGGTACTCAGTGTACCGAAGACGATACCGAGGATGATAGCGAAGGTAAAGCTCCTCATACTGGCACCTCCGAAGAAGAAGATCATCAGCACCACCAGCAGGGTACTCGTGCTGGTATTGATCGTACGAGTAAGGGTGATATTGAGTGAGCGATTGAAGAGCTCCTTACGCTCCATATCGGGGTGATACTTCAGCTCCTCACGGATACGGTCAAAGACGACGATGGTATCATTGATCGAGTAACCGATGATCGCCAGCACGGCAGCGATAAAGTTCATATCGATCTCCATGGTGAAGGGCATGATCTTCCAGAGGATCGCATAGAAGGCGATGATCACACAGGTATTGAAGGTCACCGATGCGAAGGCACCTACAGAGAAAGCGTAGTCCTTGAAGCGGATCAGGATGTAGATACCCATCACGATCAGGGAGAGGATCACAGCGATGGTGGCACCGGTCTTGATGTCATCAGCGACACTGGCACCCACCTTCTGCGAGCTCTGGATATTCTGCTCGACAAACTGGTCCTGGGTCGTGCCCTGGGGCAGCTGTGACTGCAGGCTCTCATAGAGCTTGGTCTCGATCTCCTTATCCACCTCGGGGGTGTTGGTCTCCACCTTGTAGTTGGTCGAGATACGTACCTGATCCTCTGAAGTGATGCGGATCACACTGACGTGGCCATCAAGAGCGGGGCTCACGAGAGAGGAGATCTCGGCAGGCGTCACGTTGTGATCAAACTTCACCACATAATTACGACCACCCGTAAAGTCAATACCTCTCGGAATGCCGATCGTGGTCATCATCACGCCACCGATCGCAAGGATCGCAACGGCAACGGTAAGACCGACCTTGCGGAGACCGATGAAGTCGATATGGGTATTCTCGAGGAAGTGGCGAGAAATGGGAGTTTCAAAGGTGACCCCATTCATCTTGCCCTTCTCTGCCCGGGTCTCAAAGATGACACGGGTCATGAAGACAGCGGTGAGGAGAGAGATGAGCAGACCGATGATCAGCGTGGTAGCAAAGCCACGGATCGCACCTGAACCAAAGAAGTAAAGGATCAGACCGGTCATGATCGTGGTGACATTGGAGTCGATGATCGCAGAGAAGGCATTACCATACCCCTCCTGGATCGACTTCAGCATTGTCTTACCCTTCTTAAGCTCCTCCTTGATACGCTCAAAGACGAGCACGTTGGCGTCCACAGCCATACCCAGCGTGAGCACCATACCTGCAATACCGGGCAGGGTCAGGACAGCATGGATAGAGGCAAGGATACCGAGAGTGAGGAAGAGATTGACCAAAAGCGCCAGATCGACGACGATACCCGGGACGAGGCCGTAGATGAGACACATATAGATCATCAGCAACACAAGGGCTACAAGGAAGGAGATCACTCCTGCCTTGATAGCTGCAGCACCGAGAGACGGTCCCACGACATCCTCCTGCACGATACGTACAGAGGCAGCCATCTTACCCGACTTAAGGGTATTGGCAAGGTCGGTCGCCTCATCTACAGTGAAGTGTCCGGTGATCTGTGAGGTACCATTGGGGATCTCATTGATGACATTAGGTGCAGAGTAGACCACATCATCGAGGACGATGGCAATAGGGCGGCCGACATTCTCCTTCGTCAGGCGAGCCCACTCCTTGGTACCCTCAGGATTCATAGTCATAGAGACACCCGGATCCTGACGTCCCTGCTGCTGATTGATCTCACTCTTAGCACTGGTGACCACGTCACCGGCGAGAGCCGGCTCATTGCCCCGGCGAGAGCCCTTGAGAGCAAACAGCTCGAAGACGTTGCTCCCCTCGCTCAGCTCCTTGGAGCCCCAGCGGAGGACCAGGTCACGTGGCAGCACATCCTTCACCTGTGGCAGGCTCAGCATAGAGTCAATGGCGGCACGATCAGCCTTACGGGCCACAGCGACCACGGCAGCGGAGCTGCCGCGAGAGAGCTGCAGGCGAGAGAGCAGAGGATTATCCTTAGATGCTGCTGTCTGCGCCTCAGCAGTCTCAGCCACTGCGGTTGAGTCGGCACCGGCAGCGATCTTCTGTGCCAGGGCCTTGGCAGCACTCTTGGCACTGTCAGCGGCAGCCTCGACAGCGTCGGCAACCTCTCCAGAGGTCTCCTCAGCAGTCTCAGTCACCTCCGCTGCAGCAGTACGCTCAGAGTTGGAGTGGAGACGAGCCAATACCTGATCGGCAGCGACGAGATAGTCTCCCACCTCAGAGCCGAGGTAGCACTCCCAGAACTCAAGATTAGCACTGCCTTGGAGCAGCTTGCGCACACGCTTCGGCTCAGTGATACCCGGCAGCTCCACGAGGATGCGGTTGCTTCCCTCGAGCTTCTGGATATTCGGCGCTACGACACCAAATTGGTCAATACGATTGCGCAGCACCTTGTGTGAGCTGTCAATCGCATCATTGACTGAGCGACGGAGGAAGGAGACCACCTCGTCATCGCTACTATTGGTATTGATACTCTCCTTATTGCTCAGGGTGCCAAAGACGGCAGCCAGACGAGCGTTGGGGTCAAGCTTGTGGAATTCATCGACAAAGAGGGAGACAAAGTCCTTCTGCGTCTGGTCTTGCCTTGCGATGGCATTGGTCAGCGCCTGACGATATGTGGGATCCTGGCTGTGACCGGAGAGGTTATCCAGCACATCAGCCACGTTGAGCTCCAGGACGACATTCATACCGCCCTTGAGGTCGAGTCCCAGTCCGATCTGATTCTCACGAACCGATTTGAGAGTGGATCCAAGCCAAACCTTCTGAGGAGCCATAGAGTCAAGGTAGGCGATCTCTTTATTCACATCGCCTGCAGCATACTCCTTAGCCTTACCCTCATAGATCGATGCCACTACCGTAAAGGAGAGGTAGTACGCACTGATCAGTACTAAGAGGATGGTTGTCCACCTTACTAAGCCTTTATTCTGCATCAGTCTCTTATAAGTATGTAGTGATTATTGATTTCTTTGTCATTCACTTGCAGTCCCCTCCTTCATCCTATACGGTGGGAGCAGGGTACTTTTACGGTTGGCAAATGTACTGATTTTATGCCAATTTGCACTCTACTCAACCAAAGTAAGATTTGTTTTAAGAGGATAGACCGTCCTTAGCGTCGTCGCTTACCGCCTAAGAGAGTGCCAAGGATGGACCTCGTGATCTCTCTCCCGGCACTTGATCCCATAGCTCGGGTAGCCGACTTGAGTATTCCACCAAGCAGATCAGAGAAGTCGTCCTGCTGAGACTTTGCGCTCGCCTTAGTTTCCTTGGCGCGTCTCTCGGCTTCCGCCCTCTGCTGCTCCTCCAGGCGACCTTGCTCCTCCCGATCTGCCAGATCCTCGTAAGCACTTCTCGGGTCGACGCTCTCGCGGTAGACACGCTCCAGAGGCGACTGTCGGATAAGCGTCTCTCGCTCCTCATCTGTCAGGGGACCGATGTAGGACTGCGGTGGTAGCACGCTCACCCTCTCCGAGATACTTGGTGCCCCATGGTCATCCAGGAAGCTCACGACAGCCTCTCCGGTGCCAAGTCCCTGTATCGTCTCCGTCATATCGAGGGCAGGATTGGGACGAAAGGTGTCCGCTGCCGCTTTCACTCGCTTCATATCGGACGGCGTGTAAGCCCTCAGGGCATGCACCACCTTATTCCCCAGCTGACCCAGCACCTCATCGGGGATGTCGGAGGGCGACTGGGAGATGAAGTAGATCCCCACCCCCTTGGAGCGGATCAGCTTGATCACCTGTGTCAGCTTCTCCAGCAATGGCTTATTGATGTCGTCAAAGAGCAGATGTGCCTCATCAAAGAAGAAGACCAACGCCGGGTGATCGGGATCACCGACCTCCGGGAGGTTGTCGTAGAAGGAGCTCAGCAGCCACACAAGTAGACTGCTGTAGAGACGAGGTGACTTCATCAGCTCCTTCGCCTCCAGGATATTGATCACCCCCTGCCCGCCCTCTGCGGTGAGCAGATCCTTGGGGTCAAAGTCCGGCATGCCAAATATCCTATCCCCACCCTGACGCTCCAGCCTGAGGAGAGAGCGCTGGATCGCACCGACAGAGGCGGTGGAGACGTTGCCATAGGTGGCGGATATCTCCTTACGATGCTCTGAGAGATAGCGTAGCATCGCCTGGAGGTCCTTTAGGTCGTAGAGGAGGAGGCCATTATCATCCGCCACCCGGAAGGCGATCTCCAGCAGGCCACTCTGCACGTCATTCAGCTCAAGGATCCGCTCCAGGAGCATCGGTCCTATGCCGGAGATGGTCATCCGCATAGGAGTACCCTGCTCACCGAAGGGATCCCAGAGGCGAACCGGATAGCCCTTCTCCTCATACCCCTCGCTCCGCAGACCATACTGGTCCACCCGCTTGGTGACGGAAGACTTATTACCACCCCGCTGCCCCATACCGGTCAGGTCTCCCTTCGCATCCACGAGAAAGACCGAGCTGCCAAGGTCGCTAAATATCTCCGCCAGCATCTGGCAGGTGACTGTCTTTCCGGTACCGGTCGCACCGGCGATCAGTCCGTGACGATTCATCTTCTCAGGCAGGAAGCTGACAAAGCGCTCTCCCGTCCACCCCACGTAGGGGACTCCATTATTAGTAAGCATATGTAGTACTACAGATACACAGCGGGCTACTCCCCCAGCACCCCTTAACAAGTCATCTCTCCACAAATCTATCAATTTATCTGCGATCAAAAGACTCCGGCACTCGTGCATCACCTCTACCCAAGCAGCCCACTCCTTATGGAAATCTCTAATACCGATATTAGTGAAGTCTAATACCGATAAAAGAATTCTCTAATATCGGTATTAGATCGAGCACCACATCCATCGGGCATGGGACACCACAGCTTATGCGCATCACAGCAAAGTCACCCCCACCTAGCACATCAAAATGCGAGATAGTCATACTTAATAGGATCCGAGAGGATGAGTAGAAAAATATCTACCTTTGTATTGTATATAGAATGCAATTATGCACCAGATAGATCCTGAATGATATGAATGGAGTGTGTCAGAAGATGTGGCTCCTATGTATGGCCCTCGTGGTCGGAGCATCGCTGTCGTATGGGCAGAAAGTGGGTGAGTCGGGCATCCGCTGCGACGTAGGATTACTGTACCAGATCAGCTACCAAGAGAGCTGGGGCGACTCTCATGCCGTGGTCGTGGAGGTGATCCCCGGAAGCCCGGCCGACAAAGCCGGCATCCGCCCGGGCGATGTAATCCTCCAGATCGAGGGACGCGACACCCAGAAGCTCTCAGAGGAGTCTATCACTGCGATGATCCTCGACCCCTCTCACGACCAGGTGTCACTGAAGATGCGCCGTCCCGGCACATCATCGTGGGACGTGGCGCTGCGGAAGGAGTGCCTCCCCTCAGGGATCCTGACTGAGGAACTTCTGGCACAGGCCTTCAGCATGTATAGTCTTGAGGATGTCACCACACGACGCTTCACTATGCCCTTTATCTACACCCTTCCCACAAAGCGTGACTTCATCAAGTACAGCACATTCTCCTTTGCAGACAAGGAGATCGGGACGAAGCCCGGCGCTCGTGCCCTCGCAAAAGAGCTGGTAGGTAAGGGACTGAGGGAGCTGCCCACCGGTGGTCAGCTGAGCATCGTCTACAAGCCCACCATTGAGAGCAATCCGAACTTCCGCCCCGGAAGCGAGGCGAACTTGGATCCGGGATTTAAAAATTATCTGGTAACCCGTAAGGATGGTCGCTACGAGGTAGACCATTATCCATTCCTGAGCATCAATACTCCCAACTTCTCCGGTAAGTATCGGATGACAGTGGACATCGAGCTGATCGACAGTGAGGACAACACTAAGGTGTGGAGCGTGACTGCTCGCGAACTGCTCAATAAGGAGTACGACCCCGATCGTTATGTGGCCAACTTCTGCTACCTCATGCTGGCCAATTACCCCTTCGTCCGCTATGTGATGAATCCGACCTTCGTCCTGCACCGTGATCAGTACTTACTGACCGGTGTGGGATACGATATGAACGACCTGCAGGTCATTCGTCACATCACACCCGGCAGCCCCGCAGAGACTGCCGGACTGAGGGTGGGAGATCGGATCAAGTCAATCAACGGTCGCGCTCTGGTGAGCTCGGTAGACAAGATGAGCTCGGTCTACAAGACCTTCCTCCGTAAGACGTGGAAGTACCGCGCCAAGTCAACTGTCTACCCCGATGATAACGGCTTCCGCCAGTGTATGTACTGGGACCCTCAGTCATACGATGTGGTGGCGAGTGAGCTGGATAAAGAGGCTTACCTGGGGGCTTTCAGCTACCTCTTTGCCCACAATCCCTACATCGTATCAGCGGGGGCGAAGGCCGCCGCATCCGATAACGGAGTGACGAAGGTGATCTTTGAGGTGATCCGTGACGGTGCACCACAGGTGATTATGGTCGAGCCTCACCTAATCAACAAGGACTACATAGAGCTGAAGTGATCATGAAACACCCATTACTCCTCTCCGCGCTTGCCCTACTCTGCTCCGCTCAGGTAGTGAGGGCCCAAGAGAGTGTCTACGACTACAAGCCGATCGCAGAGACTATACAGCAGGATGCCACCCGGTACGTCTGCAAGCGCCCACCGATGGAGGATCGTCTCTTCCGCTCCGATGCGGTCGAGCGCATGATCCGTGAGGTGCAGAGTAAGCTGACCAATCCCAAGCTGCGCTGGATGTTTGGGAATTGCTTCCCCAACACCCTCGACACGACGGTCCACTTCCGGCACGATGAGGAGGGACGACCGGACACCTTTGTCTACACAGGAGATATAGCAGCGATGTGGTTGCGAGACTCGGGCGCACAGGTCTACCCCTATATAGCTCTCGCTGACGAGGATCCGCTACTTGCGGAGATGCTCAGAGGGGTGATCCTCCGTCAGATGAAGCAGATATGCCTCGACCCGTATGCCAACGCCTTCCTCGATGGGGACCTGACCACCTACTGGGCGACCGACATGACAGAGATGCGCCCGGGGGTGCATGAGAGGAAGTGGGAGATCGACTCGCTCTGCTATCCGATACGACTGGCCTACGCCTATATGGCAGCGACAGGCGACAGCTCGATCCTCGACGAGGACTTCCACAGGGCGATGCGCCTCGTGCTGCAGACTCTATGCGAGCAGCAACGCAAGGAGAATAGAGGGCCCTACTCCTTTATGCGCCAGACGGAGCGGAGTACAGACTCTAAGTCATGTCAGGGGTGGGGTGAGCCGGTGAATCCCGTGGGACTGATCGTCTCCTCATTCCGCCCCTCAGACGATGCGACACACTACCAATTCCTCATCCCTTCCAATTTCTTTGCCGTCACCTCATGCCGTAAGGCTGCTGAGATGGTTAGGAAGGGCTATGCCGATGAGGCACTGGCGACCGGGCTGGAGGAGCTGGCTGACGAGGTGGAGCAGGCACTCGCAAAGTATGCTGTGGTCTCGCACCCGATCTATGGTCAAGTGTATGCTTATGAGGTGGACGGATATGGGAATGTCAGCCTCATGGACGATGCCAATGTCCCGAGCCTTCTCGCCATGGGCTACCTGGGAGACGTAGCACTCGATGATCCGATCTATCAGAATACAAGGCGCTTGGTCTGGAGCGAGAGTAACCCATACTTCTTCCGTGGCAGTGCCGGAGAGGGGATTGGCGGACCCCACGTGGGATACGATATGGTGTGGCCGATGAGCATTATGATGCGCGCCTTCACCTCCACCGATGATGAGGAGATCCGCGCTTGTATGAAGCAGCTCCTCGCAACCGACGCCGACACGGGGCTGATGCACGAGTCGTTTCACAAGGACGACCCGACGAAGTACACTCGCAGCTGGTTTGCGTGGCAGAATACCCTCTTCGGTGAGCTGGTGCTGACACTGATCGAGCGGGGAAAGCTGGACCTACTCAATAGCCTCTGACCGATGCGTCGATATACTTTTCTTACACTACTTGGTCTCCTCGCCCATATCTCCCTCGCGGTAGGACTGCAGGCTCAGTCGGTAGACGAGGTCTTCCGCCGGATGCCGGATGAACTAATCCCCCTACTGCCCGACAGCACCCTTCGTGCCGAGCTCCTGGAGAGTCCGGAGGGCGTTTCGGTGGTCAATCGCTTTGGCGGGGAGATGAGTGTGATGAGCCGAAGCGAGCAAGGTCTAAGGCTCTCACTCGACCGACTAACGGAGCTGGAGGTGGGACTCTTGCCACATGGGAAGAGCTACTACATCTGTCTCATCGCCACCAGCACCATAGTACCGGCTCAGTCGGTGGTTACGCTATTTGATGCCGACTGGAACCGGCTGCAGGAGATCCCTTTTACCCTACCCTCACCGGAGCACTTCATCACAGGACCGCTAAGTACGCGCATCAAGCGCTCTCTTGCAGAGCTGGGACACCTCCACTGGAGGGCCACGATGGACCCGATGGAGCCGCAGCTGCTTACCGTGAGGATCACCAACCTTGATGAGGAGACAAGCCAATCCCTATACCCGGAGATGTATAAGAAGCTACAGCCGGTGTCGATGAAGTGGAGGGAAAATCACTTTGATATCGTGGTAAAGAAATAACCCGAGATGGATCAAGAAAGGACAGAGCAAGAGGATAAGCAACGTAAGCGTAAGGCACTCCTCATTGTCGGGATCAGCCTACTGCTGCTCCTGCTGGCCGGAGGAGGGTACTACTTAGTGCAACAGCAACGGACAATTAACGATATGAGGGAGCTGTCAGCACTGGATAAGCAGATGCTGCAGGACCAGTTTGATGAGCTGAATATGCAGTATGAGGAATTTAGCTTTGAGATCAGCAATGACTCCATAGCGAAGCGACTGGAGCAAGAGCAGGCTAAGGTGCAGCGACTAATGGAGGAGCTGAAGCAGGTCAAGAGCACCGATGCAGCTGAGATCAGTCGCCTCCGCCGCGAGCTCGACACCCTACGCAAGATCCTCAAGAGCTATGTCATCCAGATAGACTCGCTCAATAGAGCCAACGAAGCCCTTAGGACAGAAAACAAGGCTCAGCGCGAGGAGATCAGCCGTGTCACTTCCCGCCAGAGACAGCTACAGGAAGAGAAGTCAGACCTCACGGAGAAGGTACAGCTCGCAGCTAAGCTCTCAGTGAGTAACTTTCACACGGTAGGACTTAATAACAGAGGGCGCGACACAAAGCGGATCAAGAGCATGAAGCAGCTGCAGATCAATTTCCAGGTCGACCGCAACGTCACTGCGGAGCCGGGGATGAAGACGATCTACGTCCGGCTCAGCAAGCCCGATGGCTCTCTGATGCAGCAGCCCGGGGAGAGCGGCACGATGCCCTTCGAGAGCGGTAAGGTACCCTACTCTGTCTCACGTCAGATCGAGTATAGCGGTGAGCCGACTCAGGTGAGTCTCTACTGGGACATACAGGAGTATCTACCGGAGGGGAGCTACGTGGCGGAGATCTTTGCCGACGGGTACAAGATAGGCAGATACAGCTTCTCACTCGGCAACTAAGCGACAGCTATGCGTACCGTACATATCATCAATGGACCTAATCTCAATAGGCTCGGAGCCCGCGAGCCCGAGCTCTATGGAGCGACCGCCTTTGAGGACTACTTAGAGAGGCTGAGGGAGCTCTTCCCCTCTGTGGATATCATTTACTTCCAGTCCAATCACGAGGGAGACCTGATCGACTACCTGCAGCAGGACGAGGTGCGGCATGCCTTCGGCGTGATCATCAATGCGGGCGCTTTTTCCCACTACTCCTATGCCATAGCCGATGCGCTACGGATGGTGGAGGCGCCGCTGATAGAGGTTCACATAACCAATACACATGCACGTGAGGACTTCCGAGAGAGGGATGTGCTCACGCCTGTCTGCGAGGGGGCAATCATAGGCCTCGGGCTGGACGGATATCGCCTTGCCCTTGCCAACCTCTGTGCCAGACGTGGATAAGAGATAAGTAATCAACCTATAGCAAAAAGTAAGTATCGTGGTAAAGGAGTATCTAAAGTCTACTAAGATCGTCGCTACAGTGTCAGACCTGCATTGCGACCAAGAGTTTCTGAGACAAATCTTTGACGCCGGCGTTAACGTCGTCAGGATGAACTCAGCCCATATGACTCATGAGGGATTTGAGCGAGTGATCCACAACGTCCGCGCTGTCAGCGACAGCGTCGCCATTATGATGGACACCAAGGGACCTGAGGTCCGGACAACAGCTACCGCCGACGGAGCACCGATTGAGCTGGAGACAGACCAGCAGATACAGATCCAGGCGGACCCGACAGCACCCTGCACCCGGGAGGTGATTAATGTGAATTACCCCGGCTTCATCCACGATGTACCGGAGGGAGCAGCTGTCCTCTTCGACGACGGGCTCCTTGGCCTGAGGGTAATCCGCAAGGACGAGACAACCCTCTACTGCACGGTGCTCAATGACGGGACTATAGGCTCCCATAAGAGCGTCAATGTACCCAATGTCAGCATCGACCTACCCGCTGTCACTGAGAGAGATAGAGACTCTATCCTCTTCTCTATGGCTAACGACGTTGACTTCATAGCTCACTCCTTCGTCCGGTCACGGAAGGATGTCGATGAGATACAGAAGATCCTCGACAGCGGACATAGTGATATTAAGATCATCTCCAAGATAGAGAACCAGGAGGGCGTGGACAATATCGACGAGATCATACAGGCCTCCTACGGCATCATGATCGCTCGCGGTGACCTCGGCATAGAGGTGGATCTGGAGAATATCCCGACGATCCAGAGGACGATCATACAGATGTGCATCGATCAGAATAAGCCGGTCATCGTAGCCACGCAGATGCTCCACACAATGATCCAAAACCCCCGCCCCACGCGCGCCGAGGTGAGTGACGTCTCCAGTGCGATCATGATGAATACGGATGCTGTGATGCTCAGCGGTGAGACCGCCAACGGGAAGTACCCAGTGGAGGCTGTACGGACGATGACGAAGATCATACGTGCTGCAGAGCAGCTCCCTCCGACGCACTTCTTCTCCGAGCTGACCTGCCCACGGGAGCAGGGCCCGGACCTGACCCGCTTCCTCTCCAAGTGTGCAGTCGACTCGCTCTCCCTCTTCCCCGAGGTGAGCGCCATCATCAGCGATGCCTACTCCGGACGGACCGCACGTACCCTCTCCTCCTACCGTGGAGATCGCCCCATATTAGCGCTATGCTCCCATAAGGCCGTTGCCCGTCAGCTCTCCCTCTCCTATGGTGTCACAGCCATCTATTTAGAGAAAGACAAGGCCCATGGCGAGGACAACCGACACTACCTCCTGAGAGGGATCAAGTACCTCCTTGACCAAGAGACGATCTCCACCGATGACACCATCGTCTATTGCGGCGGGATGCTCAATCCTCACATAGGGACCAATACACTGGAGATGTACCGGATGAAGGACTTTATAGACTTCCATGCCGATAGCTTCAGTAAGTGAGCATCTGAGAGAGCTGGCCATCGCCGAGTACGCTGAGCACCATACCGACAAGGAGCCGGCGATCCTCACTCGGCTTACACGGGAGGCTGACGAGCGACTGATGTATCCCCGCATGAATTGCGGGCACCTGCAGGGGCGCTTCCTCAAGATGCTGGTCCGGATCACAGGTGCAAGTAAGGTGCTGGAGCTGGGGACCTACGCTGCCTACTCCACCCATTGCCTCGCTGAGGGTCTACCCGATGGGGGACACCTCACCACCATCGATGTCAACGATGAGATGGAGCCTGTGATTAGAGCCAGTCTCAGCGAGACGGACATTCACGAGAAGGTGACCAGCCTCATAGGCGATGCGAAAGAACTGCTCACCACGATGGACCTCTCAGCGTACGACCTGATCTACCTGGACGCAGACAAGCGGGGCTACCCCGACTACTACCACCTCATCGTCCCGGCGATGAGATCGGGAGCTCTCCTCATCGCTGACAACACCCTCTGGGGTGGCAAGGTGGCACTGAGCGACTGTCACGACCCGCAGACAGAGTCGCTCCGCTCCTTCAACGACCTAATCGCAGAGGACGCCTCCGTGGAGAAGGTCCTGCTCCCTCTCCGAGATGGTCTTACACTTATCTACAAGAAATAAATACCGATATGAATCCGATACGAACCGCACGCACAGCACGGATGATCCAGAAGGAGCTAAGCGAACTCCTCCTCGCAGATACGAGGCTGACGCGTGGCGTGATCATCAGCGTCACGGAGGTACGGCTGGCTCCCGACCTCAGCTCTGCACGCTGCTACCTGAGTATCTTCCCTGATGCCAAGGGACCCGAGATCCTCAAGACCCTTCAGGCCAATACATCAACCATAAGGTATGACCTCGGCAACAGCCTTGCCAGCCGCATGAGGGTGATACCGGAGCTCTACTTCTACCTCGACCGGTCAGAGGAGTACGCCCGCAAGATAGATGAACTGCTGGACGCCAATCCCACTCACGACTACACGAGAGACGAGGAGTCGGAGGGGTGGATCTCCAGCTTAGACGACGAGTAAGGGAGGGGCGGCTCATGGGATCCGGATCAAGAAGTCTCAGCACGGCACTCTTCATCGCGTGGAGGTACTTCTTTTCACGCAAGAGTACGCAGGCGATCCATGTGATTGCCATCGTCGCTGTGACGGCTATTGCCATCGTGACGATGGTGATGGTGGTGGCACTCTCGGTCTTCAATGGATTTGAGCGCTTCACGACGGATCAATTTGCCACCCTCTGCCCCACCACCGAGATCCGTAGCGATGCCGGGCAGGACTACTCTGCCTCAGCCGTCACCCTGCCTCCCGGAGTGACAGCAGCACCGGTCCTGACGACACAGGCGCTTGCCAAGTGCGGGGACAATGCGATGCCGGTGACCCTTATCGGTATCGACAGCAACTATCAGCAGGTGGTCCCGATAGCCGACCACTTGGTGGGAGGAGACTTTGACACAGGAGATGAGGACTATCCCTCTGCGGTACTCGGCGTCGGTGTGGCAGCACGGCTGGGTGCCGGTGTGGGCTATCAGACACCCCTGACCATCGTGCTGCCGAGGCGACTGGGTCGGATGTCGACCATCCTCCCTCAGAGGAGCTTTGTCACACGAGACCTCTATGTGGGCGGGGTCTTCCAGGTCGATGATGAGGAGGCAGACGAGCAAGCGGTTTACATGCCGATCGCACTGCTGAGGGAGTTGCTTATGTATGACAAGGACGTAGTCACCTACCTCGCCACAGATCACATAGACGATCGTGAGCTCACCTCGGCACTCGGCCCGGGGTACAGGGTCCTGGACATTTATGAACAGAATCCCCAGGCTTACCGCGTACTGGAGATTGAGAAGTGGATCACCTTCCTCATGCTCGTCTTCGTCCTCATCCTCTGTCTATTCAGTGTCATCTCCACCCTTGGACTGCTGATTGTGGAGAAGCGTGACGACACACAGGTGCTCCTCTCCCTTGGGGCAACACCGAGTACCATCGACAGCATCCTGCATATAGAGAGCTACCTACTGACCCTAAGCGGTCTCGTCATCGGACTGGTGACAGGGATCTTGCTGGTCCTTGGTCAAGCGACTTGGGGGTGGCTCAAGCTGGGGGGAGATACCAGCCTTCTGCTCATCGATGCCTACCCTGTGGAGCTGCGAGGGAGCGACCTCCTTATGGTGAGTGCGATCATCCTCGTAGTGGGCTGGATCAGTAGCCGGATTGCCTTCCGACTCTTCAGCCGAAGAGAGAGAGAGGGATAAATAGGCCCGCTTTTCCTAAAAAGGCGGAGAAGATAAGGTGGAGAAGAAATCTTTTTCCTTACATTTGCCAAGACGGGAAGGAGGGGAATAGGATACTATTATCACAACCAATAAACAAAATCTCTAATGAGTACAGTAGAGACGGCACAAGCAACGATGCCGCACGGAGAGACCCTCCGAGACAAGTGGTACGTCCGGTGGGGCGTCCTGATTATGATCGCACTGACGATGCTCTTCGCATATATGTTCGTCGATGTGCTTTCACCCCTAAAGACTCAGTTGGACCAAAATCTCGGCTGGAGCTCATCAGTCTTCGGCACCTATGCGGGGAGCGAGTTTTTCATCAACGTCTTCTGCCTCTTCCTGATCTTTGCCGGGATCATCCTCGACAAGATGGGCGTGCGCTTCACCGCCATCCTCTCCGGATCGCTAATGGTGCTGGGTGCCGGCATCAAGGTCTATGCACTGAGCAATACCTTCCATGACGGCGGCTTCCTCTACGGCTTCGTATCAAGCATTGTCCCCGCTGACTTCCCCCCGTCTGCGGCACTCGCCTGCGCAGGCTTTGCCATCTTCGGCATGGGTACCGAGATGGGCGGTGTGACCGTATCGAGAGCGATCGTCAAGTGGTTCCAGGGGAAGGAGATGGCAATGGCTATGGGCGTCGAGATGGCGGTAGCCCGACTGGGCGTCTTTGCTGTCTTCCAGTCGTCTCCTCGCATCTACAATGCGATGGTAGAGAAGTTTGGTCCGGATATGACTGCCGCCCAAGGCATCCAGGCAGTGCAGGCACCGGTACTCTTTGTCTTCATCCTGCTGGTGATCGGTCTCTTCCTCTACCTCGTATATGGCGTGCTGGATCGCAAGCTGGACAAGCAGCAGAGTGTCACCATCGTCGAGGACGAGGAGCCATTTAAGTTTAAGGACCTGGGCAAGGTCTTTGGCATCAAGACCTTCTGGATCGTGGCGCTACTCTGCGTGCTCTACTACTCTGCGATCTTCCCCTTCCAGAAATACGCGACCAACATGCTCGAGAGTAATCTCGGTCTGAGTACAGAGACGGCATCAAGCATCTTCAGTCTCTTCCCGATCGGAGCGATGGTCATCACACCCTTCCTGGGGCTTTACCTCGACAAGAAGGGCAAGGGTGCCACTATGCTGATCCTGGGGTCCATCTTGATGATCGTCTGTCACGGGATCTTTGCCCTCTACCCCTTCACAACGGATAAGCTCTCCTTCGGGATCGCCATTGGTGCCATTGTGCTCCTCGGGATCTCCTTCTCACTCGTGCCTGCCGCCCTCTGGCCCAGCATGCCTAAGGTGATTGACGCCAAGGTACTCGGCTCGGCATACTCTGCCACCTTCTTCATCCAGAATATCGGACTGATGTCTGTCCCGATGATCATCGGTCGTGTCCTCGATGAGACCAATCCCGGTGCAGTGGCAGGGCAGGCTCTCAATTACACCCCCGCTATGCTGATCTTCACCTCCTTCGGAGTACTGGCGCTCCTCCTAAGCCTTTACCTCAAGGCCTACGACCGGAAGAAGAACCTCGGTCTCGAGCTGCCCAATATCAAGAAGGATAACTAATCCCCCTATACATAGTTTAGTCTCAAGAGGGTGTGCCGATGTCTCGGCACACCCTCTTGATCGTTGTGATCAAGAGCTTTTCGCAGAGCTGGTGAAGAAAGACCTTTGCAAAATGGTCTTTCGCCGAAAAAGCGGTGCTTTTTCGGCAGGGACTTTGCAGAATGCCCCAGATGCAAGGGACTGAGAGTGAGGGCGAAGGGAGTGTGCTTACGCACATGACCAAGCCCGAATCTCGAATGTGACGCCGCAGATGGGGTATTATGCAAAGGTCTCGAAGAGGTAAAATCGTACCTTTGCACTATAGAGTGATCCACTCCCTATGAGTGAGTGACCCTGTCGCTCGAGGCTTAGGTCTCGGGAGGAAAGTCCGGGCCACATAGAGCATCACGCTTCCTAACGGGAAGGCGTCGTGAGGCGCTCGATGCGTAACAGAGAATGACCGCCTGCTCGCAGGTAAGGGTGAAAAGGTGAGGCAAGAGCTCACCGAGCCGTCGGTGACGAGGGCTGCCGTACGCAGACGTGAGGGGAAAAATCATGTATACCGGCGACTGAGGGCTGCTCGTCCGATGCCGGGGGGTAGATCGATAGAGGTGTCGGGCAACCGCCACCCAAGATTAATGACAGGGACGCTTGGTGAGAGCACCAAGACGACAGAACCCGGCTTACCACTCACTCCTGAGGGAGGGGGATCACTCTTTTTATTATCACCATACCATCACCGACCTCACACGAGAGATATGCCTACCGAGCAGAGGGACAGCCATCAGAGTAACGACCTCCCCAGCTATGAGGAGCGACTACAGACTATCCGGGCGAGACGCGAGAAGGAGCAGCGGAAGGGCTTCTTCTCACGCGTGACACGCCGAGGGAAGAAGGCGAAGCGCTTTTTCTCAAATGAGATATGGCGTCTCCGTGAGGATGACCTGCGCGGTAGTCAGCGGTGGATGGTCCGAGTACTCCAGGTAATCGTCATCACGATCCGCGAGTATACGGATGGCAACTTGGGGCGAAAGGCCTCTGCCCTCACCTACACCACCCTCCTTGCCCTGATCCCCATGCTGGCTGTGGTCCTCAGCATCGCAGCAGGCTTCGGGATGCAGAGCTCCGTCCAGAGGCAGCTCTACGACTACTTCCCGGGACACTACACGGAGCTGACTCAGGCCTTTGACTTCGTTGAGAGCTATATGAATGTGGTCCACAGCAACACCTTCATCATCATCGGAGTGGGTACCTTGCTCTACACTGTGGTCCGACTGATGCTCAATATTGAGGATGTGATGAATGAGGTGTGGCATATCAAGGAGCCTCGCCCCTACAGCCGACGGATCCTCTGGTCACTCGCCTACTTCCTGATCCTCCCCTTCCTCATCACACTGACGAGCGGAGTCAACGTCTTCATCCGCTCATTCTCGAGCTTCAAGCTCTTTGGCGAGCTCTCACTATCGCCACTCTTCTCCTTCCTCAGCGGCTTTGGTCTCTACCTGATCTGGATCCTGATCTTCACGGCGCTGTATAAGTTTATGCCCAATACTCGGGTCCGCACAGGTCCTGCGCTGATGGCGGGGACGCTGTCGGGCGTGGTCTTCCAGCTCTTCCAGATGATCTATATTACCGGTCAGCTGTGGGTGAGTAAGTACAATGCGATCTACGGAAGCTTTGCTGCCGTTCCGTTGCTTCTCCTCTTCGTCCAGATGTCGTGGGTGATAGCGCTCTTCGGTGCGCAGCTCGCCTACTCGATACAGAATGTGGAGTACTACTACTTCCGCTCAGAGAGCGAGCACATCTCGAGGCGATTCAGAGACTTCATTGCAGTGGTGCTGATGAAGAAGATCTGCCTCGCCTTTAAGCACGAGGGCGAGGTGTACGATGGCGAGGAGCTGGCGAAGGAGTGCCACCTGCCGATCATCGTCGTCAATGACACGCTCGATAAGCTGGTGCTCTGTCGCCTGCTGATCCGTCAGCCAAATCCCAAGCAGACCTCCCGACCCACCTACCTCCCAGCACTCGATGTCAGCACGATCACTGTGCGCAAGGTGACCACCGCCATGGATCGGCTCGGAGCGGAGAATTTCCGGATCGACCTCTACAACACCTACGCCAAGGAGTGGCTCATCGTGCGGGACGCACGCTTCTCCGAGGATCCGGATAAGATGGATCTGCCGGTGATCACCCTCTGAGATGTCTCTTTATCCCTCTCTCGTGCAGCGGGGAAAACCGATAGTCCGGAGCCACAGACCATACGCAAGGATGGAGACGGGGCTAGCAACCTTTGTTGTCTGACTACTATCCTTAATCTACTGCACGCGAATATCTTCCGTAGGAATTCTAATTCTTCTGCCCTAAAGGGGGCTCAGAAAAGGACACTAAGGTGAGCCTTTTTTAGTAGTTTTGTATGCACTGCGAAAAGTAATGCATCGACACCATTCAACCACTTCATCCATGAATAGCAAAAGAAATATACTCGGCACTCTGATCATTGCTGTCACTGTCGTCCTCTCAGTCTGGATCGGGGCATCGGCCCTCCGTCACCGCAATGACGGACCTCGTACCATCACTGTGAAGGGAAGCGCAGAGCGATCCTTCCGCAGCAATCTCGCCACTTGGACGCTCACGATCACCGACCACAGCTCGTCGCCTAAGCTGGGATTTGACGAGGTGGAGCGACAGAGGGGAGTCGTGGTAGGCTTCCTCCACTCGCACGGGTTTACCGACGAGGAGATGGAGATGCTCGGTGTCTCCTACAATGAGCGCGTCAATGGCTACTACAATAAGAATCAGGATCGCTATGTAGAGGAGCACGACGGCTATGATGTGAGCCAGTCAATCGTGCTCACCACAGAGGACGTGGACAAGATCGACAAGACTGCTAAGGCAGTAGGCGAGCTCATCAACCTTGACGTCACCGTCAATGTGGGCTACCCCAGCTACTACTACACCAAGATGGCGGACCTCAAGCTGGAGATGCTCGATGCCGCAGCCGCAGACGCACGCGACCGCGCCGCATCGATCGCCAAGGCGAGCCACGGCAGCCTTGGTGCTCTGCAGAAGTCTCAGATGGGCGTCTTCCAAATCCTGGGACGCTACGCCAATGAGAGCTACTCCTGGGGAGGAACGCTCAACACCTCTGACATAGATAAGACCGCAAGTATCACCGTCTCCTCGACTTTCCTCCTGAAGTAATGACCCTCGACGAAGCCCGCCGACGGGTAGAGCAGCTGAGACACGAGCTGGAGGAGCACGAGTATCGGTACTACGTCCTCTCGGCTCCCACCATCAGCGACAGGGACTTTGATCTCCTGATGAAGGAGCTGGAGTCTCTCGAGAGATCCTATCCGGAGCTGATCACACCCTACTCGCCTACACAGCGGGTGGGAAGCGAATTCATCGGCGGAGTCGCCACAGGCACTGCTGTCGCCCACAGAGTGCCGATGCTCTCACTTGCCAATACCTACAGCATAGGCGAGGTGGAGGACTTCTACCGCAGACTCACTGAGGCGGTCGGAAAGGCACCGGAGCTGGTAGCTGAGCTAAAGTTTGACGGCGTCTCCATCTCCGTAATCTACGAGGAGGGACTACTGCACCAAGCTCTCACCCGAGGGGACGGGCAGTATGGCGAGGATGTGACTCAGGCAATCAGGGCAATCCGGGCGATCCCGCTCCGGCTCAAGGGCGATAATCTCCCAGACCGAGTGGAGGTCCGGGGAGAGATCCTGCTGCCTTGGCGGGAATTTCAGCGGCTGAATGCGGCTCGCGAGGAGGCGGGCGAGGCTCCCTTTGCCAACCCTCGCAACGCTGTCTCAGGTACGATCAAGACGAGGGAGAATATCGCCGCCGTGGTGAGCCACCGGCGGCCAACGGCGCGCTTCTACTACCTCCTCAGCGATGATGAGGACTGGCTGCCGGAGCGTCACTCCGATCGGCTGGAGCGGATGCGAGAGATGGGGCTCCCCGTCAGCACTCACAGCGCCCTCTGCCACTCTGTGGAGGAGGTCGACAAGTATCTCAACTACTGGGATCTCCACCGGCACGAGCTAGAGGTGGCGACTGACGGGGTGGTGCTGAAGGTCAACGACTACTCCCTCCATGAGCGGATCGGGATGACGGCAAAAAGTCCTAAGTGGGCGATCGCCTATAAGTACGATGCCGAGAAGGCTATTACGAGGCTTCTGGAAGTTCGCTACCAGACTGGGCGAAGCGGCATCGTCACACCGGTAGCACTGCTGGAGCCGGTAGAGCTCTCCGGGACCACCGTCTCCCGTGCGACACTCAATAATGAGGACTTCATCCGCAACCTAGGCCTCCATGAGAGAGACCTCGTGTCGGTGGAGAAAGGGGGTGAGATCATCCCCAAGATCACCCTTGTGCGCAAGGACCTGAGAGACGAGCAGGTGGGAGCTCCGGTCTCTATGCCAGAGAGCTGCCCATCCTGTGGCACCACTCTCATCCGGCATGAGGGCGAGGCGGGACTCTTTTGCCCCAATAAGTGGGACTGTCCTGCTCAGGTAGAGGGGCGGATAGAGCACTTCTGCAGTCGCAAGGCGATGGACATCTTCATCGGTCCGAGCAGCATTAACGCCCTCACCACGATCCTCGGTCTGCGCTCAGTGGACCGGCTCTACACGCTCACCGAGAGGGATCTGCTCCGACTGCCGCTCTTCAAGGAGACAAAGGCGGAGAACCTCCTTAAGAGCATCGAGGAGAGCAAGGAGAAGCCCTTTGAGCGGGTACTCTTTGCCCTCGGCATCCCCCTCGTAGGGAGCAAGGTGGCGGAGACACTTGCCCGGTATGCCGGGTCGATTGACAAACTATTAGAGGCCTCCGAGGAGGAGCTGCAGAGCATCCCAGAGGTGGGTCCGATGATCGCCCGGAGCGTGAGGGACTACGCCGAGGAGCCCCGGTCCCGGCAGTTGGTCGCTAATCTAAAGGCTGCAGGCCTCCACTTCGAGATCAAGGAGGAGGAGCAGACCGGCCCCACCTCTGATACCTTTGCCGGTCAGACCATCGTGATCAGCGGAGTCTTCCACACCATCACTCGCGATGAGCTCAAGGAGCTGCTTGCCCGCCATGGGGCGCGTGTCGGCAGCAGTATCTCCGGTAAGACCTCACTCCTCGTCCATGGCGAAAATATGGGACCGGCTAAGCTCGCCAAGGCGGAGCAACTCGGTGTAAAGATGATGACCGAGGAGCAGTTTTTTGACACCTATAGAGACCTAAGATAAGACAGCATAATGGCAGACTCGCAATCCTTCGTACACCTCCACGTCCACTCCTTCTTCTCCATCCTTGATGGGGCCTCCTCGGTGGAGACGCTGGTGGATACAGCGATCGCACATGGTCAGCGTGGTATGGCACTGACTGATCACGGCGTGATGTACGGCATCAAGACGCTGCACGACTACTGCAATAGCAAGAATAAGCCGATCAAGGGCGAGATCAAGGAGCTTACGGCACGGCTGGCAGAGGAGTCCGACGAGGCAGCGAAGGCGCAGATCCGACAGGAGATAGAGGAGAAGAAGAAGAAGATCTTCAAGCCGATCTTTGGCTGCGAGTGCTACTGCGCCCGAAATGGCCGGGAGAATAAAAGCTCGGTCGAGGACCGAAGCGGGTACCACCTCATAGTGCTGGCCAAGAATAAGCAGGGGTACCACAATCTGATCAAGCTGGCATCAGAGGCCTTCTCGACCGGCTTTTACTATAAGCCGAGGATAGACAAGGAGTTGCTTGAGAAGTACCACGAGGGGCTGATCGTCTCCAGCGCCTGCCTCGGAGGCGAGATCCCCCAGCACATCCTCCACGACGACATCGAGGGGGCGAGGAGCGCCATCCGGTGGTTCAAGGGACTCTTCGGTGAGGACTTCTACTTAGAGCTACAGCGACACAAGACCACTAAGCCACGGGGCAATCAGGAGACCTTTGTAAAGCAGGAGAAAGTCAACAAGGTACTGATGCAACTCGCACGGGAAGAGGGTGTGAAGCTCATTGCCACCAATGACTCCCACTTCGCACATGAGGATGACGGAGAGGCTCATGAGCGACTGATCTGCCTCAGCACAGGCAAGACCTTCAACGACCCCAATAGGCTTACCTATACCAAGCAGGAGTGGCTCAAGAGCACAGAGGAGATGAGTGCGATCTTCTCTGACGTGCCCGAGGCGCTGAGCAATACCTCTGAGATCCTCGACAAGGTGGAGATCTACTCCATCGACAGTGACCCACTGATGCCTGACTTCCCGATCCCGGAGGGCTTTGCCGACGCTGACGACTACCTCAGGCACCTCTCTTACGAGGGAGCTAAGAAGCGCTATGGTGAGGAGCTCTCCGATGAGGTAAAAGAGCGACTGGACTACGAGCTGGACGTGATCAAGACCATGGGATTTCCCGGCTACTTCCTCATCGTGCAGGACTACATCATCAATGCGCGAAAGCTCGGCATCATCGTCGGGCCGGGACGTGGCTCTGCCGCCGGCTCCATCGTCGCCTACTCGCTCACGATCACCGACCTCGACCCGCTGAAGTACCACCTGCTCTTCGAGCGCTTCCTCAATCCTGACCGCATCTCTCTCCCGGATATTGATGTCGACTTTGATAACGAGGGGCGACAGCAGATCCTTGAGTGGGTGACCGAGAAGTATGGAGCAGATCACGTAGCACACATCGTCACCTACGGCACGATGGCAGCCAAGAGTTCGATCAAGGATATGGGGCGTGTGCTACAGCTCCCCCTGCCTGAGACCAATGCCATCGCCAAGCTGATCCCCGACCGCATCGGTGACAAGAAGGACCCCTCCATCAAGATGTCCAGAGAGAACGTCCCGGAGCTCAATGACATCCTGTATGGCCCCGACATAACGCAGAGAGAGGTGCTGAAGTACGCCGAGCAGCTGGAGGGCACGGTGCGCAACGTCGGCGTCCATGCCTGTGGCATCATCATCAGCAAAGTGCCGATCTCGGACGTCGTCCCCTCCTGGGTCACCCTCGACAGCCTGACCAATAAGGACATCTTGGTCACCCAGTATGATGGCAGCGTCATCGAGTCCACCGGGCTGATCAAGATGGACTTCCTCGGGCTGAAGACGCTATCGATCATCCGTGCCGCATTAGACAACGTCAAGCTCAATCACAAGGTCGACATTGACATCAACAGCATCCCCCTTGATGATGAGCTGACCTACAAGCTCTTCAGCGAGGGAGACACGATGGCGATCTTCCAATTTGAGTCCCCCGGGATGCAGCGCTCTCTCAAGGAGCTGCAGCCCTCTGTCTTTGAGGACCTCATTGCCATGGTCGCCCTCTACCGCCCGGGACCGATGGACAACATCCCTTCATTCATCGCACGCAAGCACGGCAAGGAGGAGATCACCTACGAGCTCCCGGTAATGAAGGAGGACCTGGCAGAGACCTACGGGATCACCGTCTACCAAGAGCAGGTGATGCTCCTGTCACGCAAGATCGCCAACTTTACCCGCGGTCAGTCCGACAACCTCCGTAAGGCGATGGGGAAAAAGAAGATCAAGATGATGCAAGCACTCAAGGTGAAGTATCTCGAGGGCGGTCGGGCAAACGGCTACCCCGACGATACACTGGAGCACATCTGGTCCGAGTGGGAGAAATTTGCCTCCTACGCCTTCAATAAGAGCCACGCCGCCTGCTACGCCTGGATCTCCTACCAGACCGCTTACCTCAAGGCTCACTACCCCAGCGAGTATATGGCGGGCGTGCTGAGCATCAACCTCAGCGACCTTGCCAAGATCACCAAGTACATAGGTACCTGCCAGCAAATGGGGATCAAGGTACTCTGCCCGGATGTCAATGAGTCGGAGTGCACCTTTGCCGCCAATAAGAGTGGAGACATCCGCTTCGGTCTCGGCGCCATCAAGGGCTTTAGCAATGCAGCCGCACAAGACATCGTCAACGAGAGGAAGGAGAATGGTCCCTACACCGACATCTACGATTTCTTTGAGCGAATCCCTGCCAGCGTAGCTACGAAGAAGACCTGCGAGTCGCTGGTGCTGAGTGGCGCCTTTGATTCCTTTGGCACGTTCACCCGCGAGGACTTCCTCGACCCCGACGATACGCCCAAGAAAGAGACTTTCCTCGATAAGCTGCTTCGCTTCAGCGAGGATAGCCGATCCTCCCGGATGTCCAGCCAGGCTTCACTCTTCGGAGATACCAATTTCCAAGAAATGTCCCGCCCCTCACCCGATCACCGCGCACAGCCGTGGAGCGACATCGAGAAGCTCAATAAGGAGAAAGCGCTACTCGGTATCTACATCACCGCCTCTCCCCTCGATAAGTATGCCCTGATCCTCAGGGAGCTCTGCAACATCCCCTGCAGCGAGGTGACCGACGGACTCGACAGCTACGCCGGCAAGGGCGCCCTACGCTTCGGAGGCGTCGTGACAGACTATGCCGAGAGGACCTCCAAGAGTGGCAATCCCTATGGGATCCTGACGATACAGGACTACGATGGCGAGGGGAAGCTCTACCTCTTTGGGGACCAATTCACCACCTACCGCAATTTTGGCAAGGAGGGGCTCTACATCCTTGTCACCGTAAAGGTCAATCCTCCTAAGTGGGAGGGCGGCCGTCCCTTCCGCGAAGTGCAGTCGATCCAGCTGCTGGATCAGGTAGTAGATACCGCCTTCTCCACCCTTGACATTACCATCCCTGAGGATGCAATCACCGAGGAGCTCTACGACACCCTCGTGAGTGGCGCCGGCGAGCTGAAGCCGGGCAGTGTCTCACTCAATATATTCGTCACCGACCGACAGAGTAAGATCACCCTCAAGATGACCAACCACAGCCGGCGACTCTCCGTCACAAGTGACTTTATTGACAGCCTCAAGGGCTTTGAGGGGATCCGATATCAGCTCAGCTGAGGATGGCACGGAAATAGATAGATAGTATTGTAGTATTATACTTTATAACTAATAAATCAGATTATGGCATTTGAATTTACAGACGCTAACTTTGATGAGCACCTGAAGTCAGGCAAGGCAATGGTCGTAGACCTCTGGGCACAGTGGTGCGGTCCCTGCCGTATGGTCTCTCCGATGATCGACGAATTTGCTAAGCAGTACGATGCAGAGCAGGTCCTCATCGGCAAGATGGACGTAGACGCCAATACCGAGATCCCCACCCGCTACGGCGTGATCAGCATCCCCACGATCCTCTTCATCAAGGACGGTGAGGTGGTGGAGCGGAAGGTAGGCGCTCAGCCTAAGGACAAGCTCAAGGAGGCTATTGACGCTCTCATCAGCAAGTAAGCCATCGTGCGCAGACCTCTCCCACATAGAGGGGCCTCATAAACTCATAGGGTCATCGGGACTAAGGTCTCGGTGACCTTTTTTTACTTAGAGCGATCGCATAATAGACCACGTCTATCGGATGGGATGGTCAGCAGGGACAACTTCCCGACGAGACGGGGATCTTTATGGACCTTCCATATCAGACAGTTAATCAAGAGTCAACAGAGCCGTATCTCTAATACCGATATTAGTGATCTCTAATACCGATATTAGTGACGTCTAATATCGGTATTAGACGACACTAATATCAGCTATACCTTGGGACCTACGGATGGAGGAGGTCCATAAGCTCCGACAGATTGTCAGGACTATGATCACGCGAGACCCGTTTTAGAGTCCACCGACAGACCTTTTGCAAGAATTTTGTAAACCGCAGGTGACAAAGAAGTAGAAAAAAGCCTAAAAGTCAAGATTATTTCGCTACATTTGCCGACAAGTAAGTCTAAGCCTACTCCGTACTCCACGGAAGAGGTGTAGCGGAAGACAGGAACGACCACCAAAGGACTAAGAGACAACAGTTTTATATGGAGTGTAGGATCGGAAAAGTGACCGCCATCCGCCCCACAGAGGTTGAGGTAGAGGTGTTGCAGATGTCAGCGTGCTCATCGTGCCATGCACGGGGAGCCTGTACGGCATCGGATATGCGTATGCGGACGGTTACGATCACGCGAGATATCCCGGTGGGGCTCTCGGTGGGCGATCCCGTGCAGATCATCGCTGACGACCCCAAGGTCCTCCAGGCATCTACCTATGCCTACATCATCCCCCTAGTACTGATTATCCTTGAGGCGGTGCTACTCCCCAAGTACCTCGGCATCGGGGAGATGGCGCTCATCGGGGTGATCCTTGCCACGGTGTCGCTCTATGCGGTACTCCTGTGGGTGCTTCGCGATCACTTCAAGCGCATCTTTACATTCCGCATCCGACCACTGAGAGGGACGCACGACTGAGATTATTCTTCACGAGACAGTTTTGTCCGGTAATCATATTCATCCATGATTTTCACTATTCTATTTCTAGCCCTGGCAGCAGCGATCATCGCCCTGCTGATCTATTGGGTAATGACTTCCTTCAAGGTCGAGGAGGATCCTCGCATCGGGGAGGTGCAAGGGGCGCTCCCGGGCGCCAATTGCGGTAACTGTGGCTATCCCGGCTGCGCCTCCTTTGCCAAGGCCTGCGTAGAGCACGAGACCCTCGATGGGCTCTTCTGCACCGTAGGGGGAAATGCGGTGATGCAGGACGTGGCCGACATACTCGGTCGCACGGTCGAGGAGCAGGATCCCCTCATCGCTGTCGTCCGTTGCAATGGCACCTGCGAGGCACGCCCCAGAGTCAATATCTTTGACGGTGTCAAGAGCTGTGCCGTAGCTCACTCTCTCTATGGTGGCGAGACCCTCTGTACCTATGGCTGTCTCGGATGCGGCGACTGCGTGAGCGTCTGCGACTTCGATGCCATCCACATGAATCCCGCCACCGGTCTCCCCGAGGTCGATGAGGACAAGTGTACCTCCTGCGGTCAGTGCGTCAAGGCCTGCCCTCGCAATATCATCGAGCTACGGAAGAAAGGAAAGAAAAACCGCCGCATCTTCGTCTCCTGCGTCAATAAGGATAAGGGAGCGATCAATAAGAAGATCTGCGCCAATGCCTGCATTGGCTGCAGCAAGTGCTTCAAGGAGTGCAAGTTTGACGCCATCACGATCAGCGACAACCTCTCCTACATCGACCATACCAAGTGCCGTCTCTGTCGCAAGTGCGTAGAGGTATGCCCCACGGGCGCGATTCACGAGGTCAACTTCCCCGCGCGTAAGCCCAAGGTGGAGAAGCCTGTCGAGGAGAAGGCGGTGACCACCCCGGCGGAGACCCCTGCCGAGGCCTAATCTCCCTTTTCTCACAACCTCAGAAGTAAGTACAGACTACATAATATGTTCCTGAAGACATTTTCGAAGGGCGGTGTACACCCGGAGGAGAATAAGATCTCTCACGACTCTCCCATCCAGGTACAGCCTATCCCCAAGACCGTATCCATCCTGCTCGGTCAGCACATCGGCAAGCCCGCCACTCCGGTGGTAAGCCGTGGCGACGAGGTCAAGGTGGGCACACTGATTGCCAAGGCAGACGGCTTCGTCTCCGCCAATATCCACTCCTCCGTCTCCGGTAAGGTCAAGAAGATCGAGACCATCCTCGATGCCTCCGGATACCAGAAGCCCTGCATCACCATTCAGTGTGATGGCGAGGACATATGGGAGGAGACCATCGACCGCACCCCCGAGATCGTGCGCGACATCAAGCTGTCGAGCGAGGAGATCATCCAGCGCATCGCTGAGTGCGGCATCGTAGGTATGGGTGGCGCCACCTTCCCCACCAACGTCAAGCTTATGCCTCCCAAGGACGCCACCCCCGAGTGCGTCATCATTAATGGTGCCGAGTGTGAGCCATACCTCACGGCAGACCACCGGACCCTGCTTGAGCGGGGAGAGGAGGTGCTTATCGGGCTGCAGATCCTGATGAAGTCCGTAAGCGTCACCAAGGGCTACGTGGCGATAGAGAATAATAAGCGCGATGCGATCGACAAGCTCACTCAGCTCGCCTCCTCCATGCCCGGTATCGAGATCGTCCCGATGAAGGTGAAGTACCCCCAGGGTGGTGAGAAGCAGCTGATCGACACGGTGCTCAAGCGTCGCGTCGCCTCAGGTAAGCTCCCCGTCACCGAGGGTGCCATCGTGCAGAACGTCGGTACTGCCCTCGCTGTCTATGAGGCGGTACAGAAGCATAAGCCTCTCGTGGAGCGCGTTGTGACCGTGACCGGCAAGGCGGTGAAGAATCCCTGCAACCTCCTTGTCCGCATCGGCACTCCTCTGAGCGAGCTCATTGAGACGGCCGGTGGTATGCCTCGCTCCACAGCCAAGTTAGTGAGCGGAGGTCCGATGATGGGTAAGGCGGTCTACTCCGACGAGATCCCTGTTGCCAAGGGGACCAGTGGCGTGCTGATGCTGCTCGAGGAGGACACCAAGCGCCGCCCGATGCGCAATTGCATCCGCTGCGCCAAGTGTGTCGGAGCCTGCCCTATGGGTCTCAATCCCGCCTTCCTCATGCGAGACACCGTATATAAGGACTGGGATGCACTGGAGGCAAACCATGTCTACGACTGCATTGAGTGCGGTAGCTGCAGCTTCATCTGCCCCGCCAATCGTCCCCTCCTCGACCATATCCGTATGGGCAAGGGGCGTGTCATGGCCATCCGTCGCGCACGTAAGTAAGAGTCATCACTTGATTTTGAGATAACAGCATCCCATGTCTGATACTACAGCTAAGTTACTCGTCTCCCCGTCGCCCCACGTCCACATACACGACTCTATCGAACGAAATATGTATGACGTGATCATCGCACTGATCCCGGCGCTGATCGCCTCGGTCATCTTCTTCGGCTGGGCACCCCTCGGTCTGACGGTGACGTCGATCGTCGCATCGATGTTCTTCGAGTGGTTCATCACTCGCTTCGTGATGGGGAAGAAAGAGCTCACCATCACCGATGGCTCCGCGATTATCCCCGGCTTCCTCTTGGCACTCAATGTCCCCGCCAATCTCCCGATCTGGATCCTCCTCATCGGAGACTTCGCAGCCATTGCGTTGGCCAAGATGCCCTTCGGAGGTTTGGGGAATAATATCTTCAATCCCGCCATCCTCGGTCGTGTCTTCCTGCTTGTCTCTTTTCCCAAGCAGATGACCATCTACCCGCCGGCACATCAGATCTTGGCCGTCGGCACCGATGCCACCACAGGAGCGACACCACTGGCGATTGCCAAGGGGGTACTCGCCGGCTCGCCCGACTACAGCCTTGATATGCTTCCCTCAGCGACAGAGATGTTCCTCGGACAGCTCTCCGGGTCCTTTGGTGAGGTATCTGCCATCGCCCTTCTGATAGGCTTTGTCTACCTCCTCCTCCGCAAGGTGATCACCTGGCACATCCCTGTCACGATCCTCTGCACCGCATTCGTTTTCTCCGGCATTATGTGGCTTATTGACCCGACTATGTATATGAGTCCTGTCCTGCAACTGATGACCGGTGGTATGCTCATCGGAGCGATCTTTATGGCGACCGACTATGTCACCTCTCCTATGAGTAAGGGCGGTCAGATCCTCTACGGAGTGATGATCGGACTGATCACAATGGTGATCCGCTTCTGGGGCTCCTACCCCGAGGGTATGTCCTTTGCCATCCTCTTTATGAATGGCTTCACGCCGATGATCAATCAGTACATCAAGCCTCGCTTATTCCGCAAGTGAACCGCTTATCACACAGAGTATCATGAAGAAGCTATCATCCACCCTACCCCATATGCTGATCTGCCTCGTGCTCGTATGCTCGGTGGCAGGAGGTCTCCTCGCGTTCATCAACAGCCAGACCTCAGAGGTGATCGCCCAGCAGATCATCAATACCACCCTTGACGGCATCAAGGCTGTTGCCCCGGAGTACGACAATGATCCGTACAAGGAGCAATTTAAGGTCGCCGTTGATGGCGACAGCCTCACTGTTTATCCCGCAACAAAGGGTGGCGAGACCATAGGCTATGCCGTTGAGTCAACGTCGCACAATGGATTCAGCGGCGATGTCCGCATCCTCGTCGGCATCGACAACGACAATAACCTCATCGACTACACCGTCCTGGAGCAAAATGAGACCCCTGGACTGGGTGCTCATGTGACCCACTGGTTCCACAGCGAGGATCACCCCTCCAGCGATGTCCGTGGCAAGTCCCTCACTGAGCCGCTTAAGGTGACCAAGGACAATGGCACCGTCGATGCCATCACCGCTGCCACCATCACCAGCCGCGCCTTCCTCGATGCGGTGAATAAGGCGATGCGAGGCGTACAGTCCATCGATGAAGCGACCTGTCACTCCGGCGAGACTGCCGATGAGACTGCCGAGCCGACTGAGGTAGACAGCGACCTGCTCCTGTCTCTCCTCCCTGAGCATGACAATGATCCCGTCGCCGAGCAGAGTGTCATCACCGATGCCACCGGCTACAGCTACACCATCTATCCCGCCACCAGGGGAGGCATCTGGCAGGGAGCAGCAATCACTACCCCCACAGAGAGTGGGTACAATGGCCCTATGCTCTTCGTCGCTGCACTGGACGCAGGCAACCACCTCCTCGACTACGCCGTCCTCCAAGAGTCGGAGAGCGAGCAGCTCGGGGGTCAGGTGGCGCAGTGGTTTAGGGACAATGGTCACCCCACGTCTGACATCCGCGGGCGCTCTCTTGAGACTCCGCTCAAGGTCACTCAGGATGGAGGAGACATTGATGCCATCAGTGGCGCCACGGTGACGAGTCGTGCATTCCTTGATGCCATCAGCCGCACAGCCGCCATCGCCACTCAGGCACGCACTGCTTACGAGAACGCTGAAAATTGATTTCGACATGAATAAAGGTAAAGTATTCCTCAACGGATTCATCACAGAGAACCCCATCCTCGTCTCTCTCCTCGGCATGTGTGCCACCCTCGGCACCTCCTCGAGTGCTGAGACCGGTATGGGTATGGGACTGGCGACGACCTTTGTGCTCGTCTGCTCCAACGTCGTCATCTCGCTCCTCAAGAGTGTCATCCCCGATGGCGTGCGTATCCCGGCATTCATCGTCGTGATCGCAGCCTTCACCACGATCGTCCAGATGGTGGTACAGGCCTATGCCCCCGCCCTCTACGATGCCCTCGGCATCTTCCTCCCCCTGATCGTCGTCAATTGTATCGTCCTCGGTCGTGCGGAGTCCTTCGCCTCCAAGAATGGCGTTGCAGACTCCCTCGTTGACGGGCTCGGCTCCGGTCTGGGCTTCACCTTCGTCCTGACGCTCCTCGGATGCTTCCGTGAGATCCTCGGGTCAGGCAAGCTCTTTGGCATGGAGATATTCTCCGCCGACTACGGCACGCTCGTCTTCGTCCTTGCGCCCGGAGGATTTATTGTCCTTGGGTATATGATCGCTGCCAATAACGTCATTATGGAGAGACGAAAGAAGAGTGCCGAGCGCCGCGAGCGCGAGGCTGCTGAGCGTGAGCTCCTCAAAGATCAGCCTCACGAGACGCCCATGGCTGCCAAGGAGGGTGTGTAAGTCTCATCATCGAGTAAGTCATATAGAGTAAGATATGGAGTATTTAGTCATACTTATCGGCGCAATATTTGTCAATAATATTGTCTTCGCCCAGTTCCTCGGTATCTGCCCCTTCCTCGGCGTGTCGAAGAAGCTCGATACCGCCCTCGGTATGGGTGCTGCCGTCACCTTCGTGATGGTGCTTGCCGTGCTGGTCACCTTCGGTCTCCAGAAGGGGATCCTCGACCCGAATAACCTCGGCTACCTGCAGAATGTCGTCTTCATCCTCGTCATCGCTGCACTTGTGCAGATGCTCGAGTCAGTCCTCAAGAAGGTCTCCCCGGCACTCTTCCAGGCGCTCGGGATCTACCTCCCGCTGATCACCACCAACTGTGTCATCCTCGGTGTCGCCATCCTCGTGATCCAGAAGGACTACAACCTCTCTCAGGCGATGATGTACGCCTTCTCGACCGGTATCGGCTACACGATCGCAATCTCGCTCTTTGCGACGATCCGCGAGCAGCTGGCCAAGACCACACTCCCCAAGGCGATGCAGGGCATCCCCGCAGCACTTCTCGTCGCCGGCATACTGTCGCTTGCCTTCATGGGCTTCACCGGAGTGGTATAAGGACAAGGTCATAGACCTTCTTCCTCACAAAAAGTGCCGGAGCTTTCTCTCTAATCAAGAGCGAGCTCCGGCATTTTTTTGTGGAGATTAGTTTTCACAGCGACCTGAAAGTAGATTTAACTTAGTGGAAGATTGGAATTTCTCACCACTGAGAAATTTTCCCGAGGTGACGTGAACCTTTCTACCGAAATAATGGCTACCTTTGTGGTGCACAGCGCAGATATACAAAGCAAATGAGTAAAGAGACAATACTGGTAACGGGAGGGACGGGATTCATCGGATCACACACCACCGTAGAGCTTCAGGAAGCAGGGTATGAGGTGGTCATCGTTGACAACCTCTCCAACTCTGACGAGTCAGTCCTTGACGGGATCGAGCGGATCACCGGTCGGAGACCCAGGTTTTACAAAGCCGACTGCAACGATCTCGCAGCGATGAGGCGCATCTATGAGGAGAATCCGGATATTGTCGGAGTGATCCACTTCGCTGCCAGCAAGGCGGTGGGTGAGTCGGTCGAGAAACCGCTACTCTATTACCACAACAACATCGTCTCGCTCATCAATCAGCTGACACTCATGACGGAGTACGGGACGAAGGGGATCGTCTTCTCCTCCTCCTGCACGGTCTATGGTCAGCCGGAGAAGCTCCCCGTAGACGAGTCGGCACCCTTTATGCCCGCCACCTCGCCCTATGGCAATACGAAGCAGATCAATGAGGAGATCCTCCGCGACACGATCCACTCCGGTGTACCCTTCAAGGCAATCAGCCTGAGGTACTTCAATCCCATCGGGGCCCATCCCTCAGCCCACATCGGTGAGGAGCCTCGGGGTGTCCCCGCCAACCTCATCCCCTACATCACCCAGGCGGCTGCCGGCATCCGCAAGGAGCTGACCGTCTTCGGGGACGACTACCCCACCCCCGATGGCACCTGCATCCGGGACTACATCCACGTCGTGGATCTCGCCAAGGCGCACGTCGCTGCGATCGACAGGATGCTCCACAAGGACGGAGAGAGCTACGAGTACTACAATATCGGCACCGGTAAGGGGGAGAGCGTGCTGGAGCTGATCACCGCCTTTGAGCGAGCAACGGGCGTCAAGGTCCCCTACAAGATCGGACCGCGTCGCGAGGGAGACATCGTCGCCGTATGGGCCGATCCCAAGAAGGCAAATGACTACCTCGGCTGGCGGGCGGAGTCAACGATAGAGGACTCTCTCCGGAGTGCTTGGAAGTGGCAGGAGCAGATCCTCAAGAGGGAGCAGAAGTAACAGCTAATATCTAATCGAAATTATACCACCCCTAACAGTACAATGGACAAGAACGAATTTGGGATCTTCTCCGGACAGAAGAGCATGAACCTCGCTGAGCAGATCTGCTCCAGCCTGAAGTGCGACCTCGGAAAATTCAAGTACGAGCGCTTCGCTGACGGAGAGTTCTCCGGAAGCTTTGAGGAGTCAATCCGTGGCAAGGACACCTACATCGTGCAGTCGACCTTTGCCCCGGCTGACAACCTGATGGAGCTGCTCCTTATGGTCGATGCTGCCAAGCGCGCCAGTGCTCACTACATCGCCGCCGTGATCCCCTACTTCGGCTGGGCTAGACAAGACCGCAAGGATAAGCCGCGCGTCTCCATCGGTGCCAAGTTAGTCGCTGACCTCCTGCAGGCTGCAGGCATCTCGCGCCTGATCACCATGGATCTCCATGCGGACCAGATCCAGGGATTCTTCAATGTCCCCGTAGACCACCTCTACGCCTCCAATATCTTCCTCGACTATATCCGGAAGAATATTGATCTCAAAAACCTCGTCATCGCCACCCCCGACGTCGGTGGTACGAAGCGCGCCAATACCTACGCTCACGCCCTCGGCGTGCCGATGGTCATCTGCCACAAGCTGCGCCTCAAGGCCAACGTTGTCGCCGAGATGCGCATCATCGGTGACGTGGAGGATAAGGATGTACTCCTCGTGGACGATATCGTCGATACCGCCGGCACCATCACCAAGGCTGCCAACCTGATGATGGACCACGGAGCTCGCTCGGTACGCGCTATGTGCTCACACGCCGTGATGAGTGATCCGGCTACAGAGCGTGTGGAGCAGAGCGCGCTCAAGGAGCTGGTGGTGACCGACTCTATCCCCTACACTAAGAAGTGCGATAAGGTGAAGGTACTCTCCGTTGCGCCGATGTTTGCCGAGGCTATCCGCCGCGTCGAGACCCACGAGTCGATCAGCAGCCTTTATGGTCTCTGATCAGCAGTGACTGACCTTTCTATAAGCAAAGGCACTGAGCTCACCCCGGAGTCAATCACTCCGGCTGAGCTCAGTGCCTTCCGTATAGGGCTGCTGCGCTGGTACGACAAGCATGGCAGGGAGCTCCCGTGGCGTGGCACGAGGGATCCCTACCGGATATGGGTGTCAGAGATCATCCTCCAGCAGACGCAGACGGTGCAGGGGTGGGACTACTACCTCAGGTTTATCGACCGACTGCCGGATGTGAAGAGTCTCGCTGAGGCACCCGAGGACGAGTTGATGCTCCTCTGGCAGGGGCTGGGCTACTACTCTCGAGCACACAATATGCAGCACGCTGCCCGACAGATCATGGAGGAGTATGGTGGCGTCTTCCCCCGTGAGGAGCGGGAGGTGGCAGCACTCAAGGGCGTAGGTCCCTACACCACCGCAGCGATCATGAGCATCGCCTTTGACTACCCTCTGGCTGTCGTGGACGGCAATGTCTACCGCGTCCTGAGTCGCTACTTAGCGACCGACACGCCTATAGACACCACCCCCGGTCAGCGGTACTACCGCGAGATGGCGGGGCTGTTTCTCGAGAGAGAGCAGCCCGGGCGGTACAATCAGGCCATGATGGATCTCGGAGCGACCATCTGCACACCGAAGAGTCCCCTCTGCGCCACCTGCCCCCTCGGAGGCGCCTGCCGGTCGAGAGGAACGGAGCTGGTCAACCTCCTTCCCATCAAGGCACACAAGACCATGGTGAGGGAGCGTTGGATAGAGTACTTCCTACTCCTCCACCGGGGACAGATAGCAATCCGCCGACGGGACAGCCGGCGTGGGATCTGGAAGGGACTCTACGAGCTACCCGGAGTGGTCTTGGAGAGAGAGTCGACCGCCCTGCCCACACCTCCGGAGGGCTGGGAGATCATAGAGACCCTGCCCCTCAAGGACCATCGACTGAGCCACCGGCTCCTCCACCTGAGAGTACACATCTGCAGCACGTTGGGCGATACCGATCCCACCTACCCCGACGGGACTGAGCAGATACCCCTCTCGGAACATGGTACGATCGCTTTCCCTAAGCCTCTTCGCCACTTCCTCGATCACTACACCGGGGGCAACCGTCTCATTTAATTCGCTAAACTTCAGAAGTCTACCTCTTGACCGACCCACTAAGGGCGATCTACTAAGTCGCTTCTTACTAAGACGCTTCTTAGTAGACCGCTCTTAGTAATTAAATAATAGGTAATTTTGTACATAGTACAATTGTTAAGCTCCTTACACTATGGACATACAGCCATTCAAGTTTGGTGTTGCCACATCCGGAGAGCACTTCACCGATAGAAGAGAGGATACGCAGCGCCTGGCATCTAACTTCAAGCACGGCATAAATACCATACTGATCTCCCCTCGACGATGGGGAAAGACATCCCTGGTCAAAAAGACGATCAAGGAGGTGTCCGGTGACGAGCTAAGGGTTATCTTCCTCGATATTTTTGCGTGTCGTACAGAGAGTGACTTTTGCAACGCCTATGCCACAGCAGTACTTCAGCAGACCGCTACACGATGGGAGGAGATACTGAGGAATGCCAAGGAGTTTCTTTCCCGCATCAGTCCGAAATTCACTCTCGGCACTGACCCTACGACGGAGATATCGCTCTCTCTCGACATAAGAGGCAAGGAAGAGGGTATAGAGGATGTCCTTGAGCTACCGGAGAAGATCGCAAAGAAGAATAACTGCCGTATCGTTGTCTGCATTGATGAATTTCAGCAATTGGGAGAGTTTACTGACTCACTCACTTTCCAGAAGAAACTGAGGAGCGTGTGGCAACACCAGAGGCACGTCTCTTACTGCTTATTTGGAAGCAAAAGACACCTCATGAGTGAGCTCTTCGGTAGTCGGAGTTACCCCTTCTACAAGTTCGGTGAGGTGATCTACCTAAGCAAGATCGGGACGTCGGACTGGGTCACATATATATGCGAACGCTTTGCCTCCACCGGGAAGTCTATCTCTCCGGCGCTTGCTGAAGAGATTGCCCTCAGGGTGGACAACCACTCCTCCTATGTGCAGCAACTATCTTGGCTGGTCTGGAGCAGGTCTGACTCGGTAGCCACAGCAAGTGATATTGAGCAAGCAGAGAGTGATCTCATCAGCCAGAATAGCCCTCTCTTCGAGAAACAGACAGAGGACTTGACCGGCTATCAGCTAAGCTTCCTCAGGGCGATTACAGACGGGGTCAGCGGCTCATTTACCTCCCAAGAGGTGATCGACAAGTATGGGCTCAGCTCCTCTGCCAATGCCAATTCTGTTCGGAATGCTCTGATCAAGAAGGAGCTCATAGAGACGACTGAAGGGCAGACCTATATGACCGACCCTGTAATGGCGCTCTGGATGAAGAGGAGCTTATTCTAATAGATCTGATAGGTGCGGAGACAAGAGCGGGGGCGTGTCTGTGTGACACGCCCCCGCTCATATAGTAACGGTAGGTGTGGATTACTTGATGTTGGGGTTAAGCTCGCTCCACTTATCGACAGAGGGGATGAGACCCATCTTGATGATATTGTCGATCTGGTCCTGGAGATGCTTGTAGGAGGCATCGAGCTCCTTCATCTCCTCATCGGTGGCATGCTCGATCGGCTTGATGTGAGCGCCATTACGATCGAGGACAGTCTCCCAGGCCATCATGACGTGATCGTAGCGATCGTTGGAGACATAGGTGCCGACAGGCCAGCGGAAGGCGGGACCGCCCATGGCTGCACCGATCATCTCGATAGAGAGCTGTGCAGGGCTCTGGAAGGAAGAGCGACCACGGAGCTTGATGATATTGGCACCGCCCTTGATGACACGCTGGCGGAGCTCAGCCCACTGCTCGTCAGTCAGCTTGTCCGTACCGATCAGCTCAGAGAGAGGCTTGCCGTCCACCTTGACGCTGCTACCAAAGACAGCCATCTGCTCACCGTGACCACCGTAAGTACGGGCTCCGGTCACCTCGTGCTGGAGGACGCCGAAGTGCTTAGCAAGCTCGCTCTGGAGACGGGTGCTGTCGAGACCGGCAAGCGTGGTCACCTGAGAGGGCTTCAGACCGGAATGGAGGAGAGCGATGATACCGGTGATGTCAGCGGGGTTGAAGATGATGGTCAGGTGCTCCAGGTCGGGGCAGTACTTGCGGATGTTCTCACCCAGCTGCTTAGCGATCTCGCCATTGCCGCTGATCAAGTCCTCACGTGTCATGCCTGCCTTGCGGGGAGCACCACCCGAGCTGACGATGTACTTAGCACCGGTGAAGGCCTCCTTCACGTCGGTAGTGTAGTGGATGTTCATCCCGTCGAAGCCACAGTGGCGCAGCTCCTCGTAGACACCCTCCAGCCCCGGCTCATATACATCGAAGAGGCAGAGGTTTGGGGTAAGACGCATTACAGACGCGATCTGCGCCATATTGGAGCCGATCATACCAGCAGCTCCTACGATAACCAACTTGTCGTTACTAACGAAGTCCATAAATAATGTATTGAAGTGATACGTGTTACTTGTCTATCTCATTCGTATGCAAATCTAATCAAATACTTAAATAATTCCTCATATTAGCCCAAGTATTTTACGATGCTTGCTCTGACCGGCTTGCCAAGCCATTTCGCTACCTTTGTAAGACCAAGAGAAAAGAAAGAGAGATGAAGATTTCGGACAAAATCATCGGCGGCTACCGGATCACCGAGGCGGCAGAGCTGCTGTCTATCATCGATGAGACCCCCCGAGAAGAGCTCTACGAGGAGTGCCACCGGATCACCCGCCGACTCTGTGGCGATGGATTTGACACCTGCGCCATCATCAATGATAAGAATGGTCGCTGCCCGGAGGACTGCAAGTGGTGCGCCCAGAGCGCACGACACCATACAGAGATCGATCCCTATGGGGTGCTGCCTACCGAGGTGGTGGTCGCTGCTGAGGCAAAGAATAGAGAGCATGGCGTGCGGCGATTCTCCATCGTATCGAGCGGTAAGCGCCCCACGGAGGGAGAGATGCTGAGGTATGAGGATCAGCTAAGGGCAATGAGAGCAGGTGGGGCGAAGCATCTCTGCGCCTCGCTCGGACTCTGCACCGAGGAGCAGCTGAGTCGACTCCGCAGGGCGGGTCTGGAGACCTACCACTGCAATATGGAGAGCTCGCCCGGCTACTTCGGCACCGTCTGCACCACCCATCCGCAATCCGCCAAGGAGGAGACGATCGCAGCAGCGAAGCGGGTCGGGCTGAAGGTCTGCAGCGGGGGCATCGTCGGTATGGGCGAGACTCGGGAGGACAGGGTCGACTTTGCCCTCCACCAAGCGGAGCTGGGCGTGGGGAGCATCCCGATCAACTTCCTCCACCCAATACCCGGCACTCCGCTCGGGGAGAGGAGCTTTATCTCGCCGGAGGAGGTGCTGGAGACGATCTGCATCTTCCGTCTCGCCTGTCCGACCGCCTTCCTCCGATACAGCGGGGGGCGTGCCCTACTCTCCCCGGAGACAGAGCGTATGGGTCTCTATGTGGGGATCAACTCCGCCATCACCGGCGGACTGCTGACGACAGTCGCCTCGGTGGTATCGCGCGACAGGGAGCTCTTCCACAGCGCCGGGTACGACACCACTCGGGAGACTGAGTGGGCCAACGGCTGACAAGCACTTCTGTGAGGCGTGGAGAAGTAGCTGATATTCAAGGCAGGTGTAGTCACCCCCTCAGAGGCAATTCTAATACCGATATTAGATGCAACTAATATCGGTATTAGAGAATCCTTTTACCGGTATTAGATTAGGCGTTGCTGTCCTATGTACTTATCCGTGGTCAGGTGCTAAGTAAAAAATTGACGAAAAAGATTATCTTTGTCTCATAAGGGAAACAAGAAACTCAACTGCTATGACGAAGGGACTTATCCCCGAGTGGGCTCCTCAGGATGCGGTCTTGCTGGCGTGGCCTGACGAGACGATGGACTGGGCTGACAATCTCGCTGAGATCCGCAGCTGCTATCTGCTGATGGTACGTGCGCTGCTGGACTACGTGCCGGTGATCCTGCTCGCTCAGGATACGGCAAGCGTGCCGCTGCGGGGCGATTACCCCCACCGACTGACCGTGCAAGAGATGCCACTCAATGACACCTGGGTGCGCGACTACGCATCGCTCTCCGTCATCAACGACCGAGGCGAGCGGGCAGTGGTGGACTATGCCTTCAACGCCTGGGGACTTAAGTTTGCCGCCGATAGAGACAATCAGGTAGCATCCAAGCTCCCTGTTTTCACTAAAGACATCAAGCGGATCACCCGTCACGACTATGTCCTTGAGGGCGGTGCCGTGGAGAGCAACGGAGAGGGACTGATCCTCTCCACCTCGTCTGTCCTGCTGGACCCCAATCGAAATCTCGGTCGGGGTGAGGCAGATGTACAAGCCATCACCGAGCCGATCCAGGAGGGACTGCACGCAGACCGAGTGGATATGCTGGAGGTCTCTCCCCTTGAGGGCGATGACACCGACGGACATATCGATACGCTCGCCCGCTTCTGCGACGACGAGACCATCGTCTACGCCTCCTGCTCCGATGAGGGGCACCCGGACTACCATACCCTCCGTAAGCTCGATGAGGAGCTTCACCGGCTCTATGGCGAGAGGTATCGCTTGGTCGCACTGCCGACGCCCGAGGTGAAGAGAGACACGGATGGGTCCGCCATGCCGGCAAGCTATGCCAACTTCCTCATCACCAACAGCATCATCCTCGCTCCCACCTACCGAGATAGGGCGGACGATGAGGCTCTATCAACACTGCGTGACCTCTTCCCAGAGCGGAAGATCGTGCCGGTGGACGCCATCCCGCTGATCCGTCAGCACGGCTCGATCCACTGCGCCACGATGCAGTTTCCCGAGGGATTTATCGACGAAGAATACAAGTGACTATGCGTACCGCCCTTATCCAACAGCACAATACCGGCGACCTCCGGGACAATCGTCTCCGCCTCGGCGAGAAGATCCGATCGGCAGCGGCAGATGGAGCCGAGCTCATCGTACTGCAGGAGTTGCACGACGGGCTCTACTTCTGCCAGACGGAGGATGTCGACCTCTTTGACCTTGCTGAGCCGATCCCTGGACCGGCGACAGACTTCTATGGTCAGCTGGCACAGGAGCTCGGAGTGGTGATCGTCACCTCGCTCTTTGAGAAGCGGGCACCGGGACTGTACCACAATACCGCTGTCGTGCTGGAGCGCGATGGCAGCATCGCGGGCGTATACCGCAAGATGCACATCCCGGACGACCCGGGATACTACGAGAAGTTTTACTTCACCCCGGGAGACCTCGGCTTCCACCCCATAGAGACCTCCGTGGGACGGCTCGGGCTGCTGGTCTGCTGGGATCAGTGGTATCCCGAGGCGGCTCGACTGATGGCGCTCGCCGGAGCGGAGCTACTGATCTACCCCACAGCCATCGGCTACGACGACCGGGACGACCGGGAGGAGCAGGAGCGACAGCGCTCCGCCTGGCAGTTGGTGATGCGCGGTCACGCAGTCGCCAATGGTCTCCCCGTCATCGCTGTCAATCGTGTCGGGCGGGAGCCGGCGCCCGGTGATAATCCCGAGGCGGGCATTACTTTCTGGGGCAGCTCCTTCGCTGCCGGGCCTCAGGGCGAGATGCTCACGGAGCTTCCGCTCACCGAGGAGGCGACGGAGATCATCGACATAGACCTCAAGCGATGCGAATTGGTCCGCCGCTGGTGGCCCTTCCTCCGCGATCGGCGGATCGATCACTACGACGACCTGACGAGGCGCTATCGCGACCCCTTTTGACACTCACCTTCTTACCCTCACCTTATTATGCTACGACTAATTGAGAAAGACCCATGGCTGGAGCCCTACGAGTCCCCTATACAGGGACGGTATGAGTATGCCAAGTGGAAACTCCGTGAACTGACAAAAGAAACCAATGGCAGCCTCTCCGACTTTGCTGACGGGTACCTCTACTACGGGCTTCACCGCATAGAGGGAGGCAAGTGGGTCCTGAGAGAGTGGGCGCCTAATGCAACAGCCATCTACCTCCTCTGTGACGGCAACGGCTGGGCCAAGGAGGAGGCGTATCGTCTCAGCGCCCTCAGCAATGGATCGTGGGAGGTGAGACTACCCGCCGACACACTCGCTCACGGCACGCACTACAAGCTCCTCGTGGAGTGGGATGGTGGTAGCGGTCTACGCATCCCCGCATGGGCCGACTATGTGGTGCAGGATCCGGAGACGCATCTCTTCAGCGCCGTTGTATGGGACCCCGAGAGACCCTTTACCTTCCGGAGCAAGCGCCCCATCCTCGGGCACGAGCCACTCCTGATCTACGAGTGCCACATCGGGATGGCGACCGAGGAGGAGAAGGTCGGCACCTATCGGGAGTTTATGGAAA
>NZ_KV793784.1:0-35853 GCF_001808555.1 Porphyromonas sp. HMSC065F10 | reverse complement strand
AAATGTGCTGCCAATGATCAAGGAGAAGGGCTACAACGCCCTGCAGATCATGGCGATCATGGAGCACCCTTACTACGGCTCCTTTGGGTATCAGGTGACCAATTTCTTTGCTCCTTCATCCCGCTTCGGTACACCGGATGACCTGCGCGCACTGATCGACGAGGCGCACCGGCTCGGGCTGCTCGTCATCATGGATATCGTCCACTCCCATGCAGCGAGGAATGAGGAGGAGGGGCTCGCCCGCTTTGACGGCACCTACACCCAGTACTTCCACGGTGGCGAGCGGATGATCCACCCGGCGTGGAGCTCAATGTGCTTTGACTACGGAAAAAACGAGGTGCTCCACTTCCTCCTCTCCAATTGTAAGTACTGGCTCGAGAGCTTCCACTTCGACGGCTTCCGCTTCGATGGCGTCACCTCGATGCTTTACCTCAATCATGGTCTCGGTCAGGCCTTCTGCACCTACTCCGACTACTACAATGGCGGACAAGATGGCGATGCGATCATGTACCTCACCCTCGCCAATCAGCTGATCCACGAGGTCTACCCCGATGCCATTACCATCGCTGAGGAGGTGAGCGGGATGCCGGGCATCGGCGTGCCGGTGAAGGACGGCGGCTACGGCTTTGACTACCGCCTACAGATGAATATCCCCGACTACTGGATCAAGATCATCAAGGAGCGTCGCGATGAGGAGTGGACCCCCGGCTCCATCTGGTGGGAGACCACCAACCGCCGAAGCGACGAGAAGAGCATCTCCTACGCCGAGTCTCACGACCAGGCACTGGTGGGCGACAAGACGATCATCTTCCGTCTCATCGATGCCGAGATGTACGACTATATGGACCGGGCGCACCACACCGAGGCGGTGGACCGCGGTACGGCACTGCACAAGATGATCCGCCTTGTCACCTGCACCACGATGAATGGCGGGTATCTCAATTTTATGGGAAACGAATTTGGGCACCCGGAGTGGATCGACTTCCCTCGCGAGGGCAATGGCTGGAGCTACAAGTATGCCCGTCGCCAGTGGAGCTTAGCCACGAATGGCTTCCTCAAGTACAGCCTCCTCGAGGACTTTGACGAGGCGATGCTCAAGCTCGTCAAGAGTGTCCCCGACTTTGAGAGAGTACCGGTGGTCAAGCTCTGGGACCAGGACCAGGATCAGGTACTCGCCTACTCCCGTGGGGATCTCGTCTTTGTCTACAACTTCAGCCCCACACGCGCCTTCACCGACTACGGCATCCTCGCCCCATCGGGCAAGTACACGATCGTCCTCGACAGCGACGACCCAAGGTTTGGCGGCTACGATCGCCAGGATCACTCCGTGGCACACCTCACTCAGTACGACCCCCACTTCATGGAGGACGGCAAGGGCTGGCTCAAGCTCTACCTCCCCCCGCGTACCGCTCTTGTACTTAAGAAATCAAAATAAAGCTCATGTCTCACCCCACATCCACACCACTCTACCCACTCACCTTTGACGCCCCCTTCAAGCGAAAGATCTGGGGCGGTGACCGAATATTCAAGTACAAAGGACTGCCCTCTCCCTACGATGACATTGGCGAGAGCTGGGAGGTCTCACCGATGCCGGGCGATGAGTCGGTCGTTGTCGCCGGTCCTCTCAAGGGGGTCGATCTACCGACGCTCACCCAAGAGTATGGCGAGAGGCTCCTCGGGCATCACGTCAGGGAGCGCTTTGGGGACTCCTTCCCCCTCCTCATCAAGGTCATCGACTCCCGGCAGGATCTCTCCGTGCAGGTCCACCCCAACGACGACTACGCACGCGGGCATGAGCACTCCCGCGGCAAGACGGAGATGTGGTACCTCCTCGACCCCACCCCTGACGCCACCATCCGCGCCGGCTGGTCGAGGGAGACGAGCCCGGAGCAGCTACGAGAGCTGGTCAAGAGCGATGCTGTGATGGACTACATCCACAGCTACCACGCCGAGCGGGGAGATGTCTTTTACCTCCCGGCAGGTAAGGTCCACACCATAGGTGCCGGCTGCCTGCTCCTTGAGATACAGGAGGCGTCTGACATCACTTATCGGCTCTACGACTTCGGCCGGACCGATGCCCAAGGGCGGACACGTGAGCTGCACATCGACCGAGCTGTCGAGGTGATCAACTACGAAGTCGACCGGGACGGCAAGGCGACCTATGACCGGGAGAAGAAGGATGCCCTCGTCACGCTCGTCCGCAGCCCCTACTTCTGCACCTCTGTCCTCCGCCTGACGAAGGACTTCGCCCTGCCGGTGGCTGAGCGTGACTCTTTCACCTACCTCTTCTGCGAGGAGGGCGAGGTGGCGATCACCACCGATGGCGGCGAGCTCCGCCTCACCAAGGGACACGGCGCCCTGCTCCCCGCCGAGCTGCACCGCGCCGACCTCCACCCCCTCACCCCCGAGGCCCACCTCGTTGACGTCTACGTACCTATGTAAATCATAAGACTATGCGATATCTCCTCTCCCTGATTCTCCTCCTAACCACCTCGCTCCTCGCGACAGGACAACAGAGATATACAGCGCTATACAGCTACACAGAGCGGAATGCCACGACCGGCAAAGTCACTAACGACATCATACGTCTTAATTCTGAGAAAGGCTACTTCTCCTGTGTCAGCGAGAATACCTACCAAAAGAAGTTAGTACAGGACTCCCTCCTCCAGACCGGACTTGATCCTTACACCATCGTTGCCATGACACGAGATATGGCGAGAGGACAGAGGACACGTATCTTCACCGACCTCGCAGGCAATACCAGGACGGTATACGAGTATCCCATGACCCAGATCCACTACGAGGAGCCTCTTCCCGTCGTGACATGGGAGCTGTCAGACGAGGTAAAAGAGGTCAATGGCATCCCCTCCAAGCAGGCGAGAGGCAAGCTCTACGGACGCGAGTGGATCGTCTCCTATGCGACGGATGTCCCCCTGCCTGTGGGGCCGTGGAAGCTCACCGGTCTGCCCGGTCTGGTGACAGAGGCGGTCACGACCGACAGTCTCTTCCACTTCACGCTCATCTCCTTTGCCCTCACCCCCGATGACGAGCGTCCTATCATACCCTCACCCTTGACCGCCTCATCACCATCCAAGAAACAGTCCAAGAAGGAGGTCCTCCACGCCCTACATCAGTGCGCCACCAACAACCGAGCCTGGCTCAAGAAGCTCTACCCCGTGTCCAGCCAACCTGAAGAGACCCCGGAGGACCTTCGCAGGATGGCGCTCTCTCGCAAGTCGTACCAGTATATCGAGCGAGCTAAGTGATCCGTAGGCATCTCCTTTTCCTTTTTCTCCTTCCCCTCACCCTGACCATTGCCACCGCTGAGGAGTGGTGTGGAGTGGTCAGGGACGCAGAGACAGGGGAGGGGATATCGACAGTTCAGATCCTTCTCCTCCGTGGTGAGAGCAAGGTGATCCGCCAGACGATCAGCCGGGAGGACGGCACTTTCTGTCTCGATCTACCCGACTCCAAGTCCGACCTCACGGTCCGCGCCGCACTGATCGGCTACCGGACGGAGGTGGTTCGCTTAGACACCCTCCTCATGAGAGAGGGAAAAGAGATCCTGCTCCACCGGCAGGACTTCAAGCTCCCAGAGGTGCAGGTGCGGGCAAGGGCTATCGAGCAGCACGGAGACACGGTCAGCTACCGCACCTCCGCCTTTGCCCAAGCGATGGACACCAAGCTGGAGGATGTGCTCGTTCGGCTCCCCGATGTCACCGTCTCCGCCGACGGCATGATCTCCTACAAGGGACGAAGCATCAATCGCTTCTACATAGAGAATCTCGACCTCCTCGGCAGCCGCTACACACTGGCCTCACGCAACATCCGCCCCGAGGATGTCGCCTCCGTACAGATCTATGAGCGCCATGAGCCGATCCGGCTGCTCAGAGAGCAAAGCCGGTCCGATCGCGCCGCACTCAATGTGAAGCTCAAGGAGTCTGCCAAGAAGAGGTGGCTCAGGGACCTAAGCGGTGCTGTCGGCGGCTGGCCGCCGATCGGCAAGGTGAGCGGTTCGCTCATGAACTTCCAGCCCCGGCGGCAGACCATCCTCGTCGCCAAGGGAGACAATACCGGCGACGACATCATCTTCGAGACCCGAGTACAAAACATCGGTATGGGGGTGGTCTTCAACCCCTACCAACTCTCCGGAGGACCGGAGAACCTCTTTGCGGAGCGAAAGATCTACAGCACCTTCTTCGGACGTGATCGAAGGCGCGACAATCAGACCGCCTTCCTCTCCCTCAATCATCTCATCGCCCTGTCCGACAGCGAAACCCTTCGGATCAATCTCAACGGATTCCACGACCGAAACCGACTTAGAGAGGAGAGGGAGAGCCACTACTACGACCCTGCGCTCGGATCGATCGACCTCCGAGAGACCACCGACTACCTCTCGAGACGCAGCGCGACAGAGAATGAGCTAACCTATGAGCAGAATGGGGAGGAGCTCTATCTCAAGGACATCCTCTCCGTCCGCTACCACCACCTCACCACCGAGGACAACGCTGCCGTCAATGGTCAGCCTCGCACCATTGATATGCTCCTCCCCTCCCTCCGGCTCTCCAATTCGCTCACCGCTAAGAAGCTCCTCGGTGGGCATCTCTATACCGCCGCCCTCGGCATAGGGTACAGCAGCCGTCCTCAGGAGATGACCCTCGCAGGAGAGACTCCCTATCGGCTGCAGTCCGATGACCTCACTGCCACACTCGCTCTGGAGGGCACCTTTTCCATAGGTCATCATCAGCTCTCCCCACAGATCAGAGGCGGCCTGGAGAGCTATGAGCTTAGGATCGGGGAGCAAGAGCAGGATCCCCGTAAGGTCCACAGTAAGGAGCTGACCTCCAACCTTTCTGTAGAGTATCGATACCAGAGTAATGGACTGGAACTGAAGCTCACGCCTGCCCTTAGTGCAAGACTGCAAGATCTCCCCGGAGGGAGACAGCAACACCTCCTCCCCGGCGTCAGCTCCTCGATCAGGCATGACTGGATGGGCGGGAGGACACTACTCATCTACAGCTTCAGCACAAGCCGACCGGAGCTGACATCCTACTTCCCGCACATGATCCGCGTCGGTCTGACAGACTACCGGGAGGGAATCACGGACCAAGGGGTGACACGCTCGCACAACCTACTGCTCCGACAGGAGGGGACAGCGCCGTGGGATCTCTCCTATGTGCTCACCGGTCGAGGAGGGCACGTGACCGCACCGAGGATCTACCGTCTCTCTGTCAGGGAGGGCAAGAGGATCCGCTCCTACCTCCCACTCGCCCACAGCGCCCTCTCCGGCGGTCTCTCTGCGGAGCTCTCCAAGTACTTCTCTGGACCGATGATCACACTCAAGGGGACGGTAGGCTGGGACAGCTCCAAGGGCGACACCTACCAGCAGGGACTCATGATCCCCTATCGTGGGTCTGACCTCTCGTATGGGGCATCCCTGAACTGGATGGGAAGCACGCTGATGACCCTCGAGTATGGCATCGAGAGCGACCGATCCCGAGTCCACATCGGGGATAGGGCGACAGACCTCATCACCCGGAGTCTGGAGCAGACCCTGCGAGGTACCCTACTCCTCGGCGCACACTGGGGAGTATCCGCCGACCTCCAGCACCGCTACAGCAGTTCGCCCCTATATGACCCGATCAACCAAGTCTTCCTCGACGGCAAGATCTACTACACGAGGGACAAACTCCGTCTCCAGATCGACCTCACCAACCTGACCAACGTCCGCTCAGAGTACTACCGCCGGACCGACGGTATCAATAGCAGCAGCCGGTGTACCACCCTCCGCGGTCGGGAGGTGCTTCTTACTCTTACCCTCAAGCGGTAGGCCCCGAGCCCTTGCCACCGTCCCTCTCCAACCCAATTATTCCAAGAGTAGTTTTTTCTCACGACTTCAGGGTCATAACTAATAGCGGTAATAGAGAAATCTTTTAGCGGTATTAGTCACGCCTATTACCAGTAATAGAAATAGCCCAGAAGGTGTGAGGTAACTTCCCTGTGAATCTCAGTCGCATACGGATGATGCTTTTTTGGTAGATTTGCAGGGTTATGGGCGGGCCGATGGCTCGCAATCAATAATAGCTTGTACTTGTAGTAGCAACAACATATGTTTGAAAGTATATCGGACCGACTTCTTGAGTCCTTTAAGAACCTTAAGGGAGAGGGATCCATCACCGAACTTAATGTCGCTGACACCGTCAAGGACATACGTAAGGCCTTGCTGGAGGCGGACGTCAATTATACCGTCGCCTCCGACTTTACGAAGAGCGTCCTCGACAAGGCTGTGGGCGAGAAGGTAGTCTCCTCCATCAAGCCGGGACAGAAGCTGGTCCAGATCGTCCATGATGAGCTGACGCGCTGCATGGGCGGCTCCGAGGTGGAGCTGCGTACTGATGCGGACCCCAATATCATCCTGATGTCGGGTCTGCAAGGCTCGGGTAAGACCACCTTTGCCGGCAAGCTCGCCAATATGCTGCACAAGAAGAAGGGGCTGAAGCCTCTCCTTGTGGCCGGGGATGTCTATCGCCCTGCCGCCATCGAGCAGCTCAAGGTGATCGCCGCTCAGATCGGCATACCGGTCTACAGTGAGGAGGGCAATCAGGACCCGGTGGCAATCGCTGAGCGGGCGCTCGCCTTTGCGAAGATGAATGGTCGCGACACGATCATCATCGATACCGCCGGCCGTCTCGCCGTGGATGACGTGCTGATGACTGAGATCGCCAATATCAAGGCGGCTGTCAGACCGACACAGATCCTCTTCGTCGTCGACTCAATGACGGGACAGGATGCGGTGAATACGGCCAAGGAATTCAATGATCGGCTTGACTTCGACGGTGTAGTCCTGACGAAGTTGGACGGTGATACCCGCGGCGGTGCCGCACTCTCGATCCGCACGGTAGTCGACAAGCCAATCCTCTTCATCGGTACAGGAGAGAAGATGGAGGCGATCGACGTCTTTTACCCCACCCGTATGGCGGACCGCATCCTCGGGATGGGCGATGTTGTCTCCCTCGTGGAGCGGATGGAGCAGCAGTACGATGAGAAGAAGGCAGCCCAGCTGGAGAGCAAGATCAGGAAGAATAAGTTTGACTTCGACGACTTCCTTGATCAGATCCAGCAGATCAAGAAGATGGGCAACCTCAAGGATCTCTTAGCCATGATCCCCGGTGTCGGCAGTGCGATCAAGGACTTAGACGTAGACGACAGCGCCTTTAGCGGGATCGAGGCGATCATCCGCTCGATGACGCCCGAGGAGCGCGCCAATCCGGACATCATCAACGCTGAGCGGCGTAAGCGTATCGCTGCCGGTAGCGGGAAGGACATACAGGAGGTGAATCGGCTGATCAAGCAATTCAATGCCGCCAAGAAGATGATGAAGAAGATGAGCAGCCTCGGCCTCAGTGGCAAGGGCGCTCCCTCTATGGCTCAGATGCGACAGCAGATGAGAGGTGGCAGATGAGATAATCATTTTTTACCAAAATAGTCACACAACATTATGGAAACACCCTACACACTGCTCGATGGCAAGGAGATCAATCGGCAGATGAGAGAGGAGATCAAGGCGGAGGTGGAGAAGATGGTCGCTGAGGGACACAAGTCTCCCCGACTGATCGCCGTACTCGTCGGCCACGATGGTGGCAGCGAGACCTACGTACACAATAAGATGCTCACCTGCGAGGCATGCGGGATCCGCAGCGAGACCCTGCGCTTCGAGGCAGACATCACGGAGGAGGAGCTGCTCAAGGAGGTCGCCAAGCTCAATGCGGACGACGACCTCGACGGCTTCATCGTCCAGCTGCCTCTGCCTAAGCATATTGATGCGCAAAAGGTGATCGAGGCAATCGATCCGAGGAAGGACGTGGACGGCTTCCACCCGACCAACGTCGGCAAGCTCTCCATCGGACTGCCGGGCTTTGTCTCCGCCACCCCCTTCGGCATCTGCGAGTTGCTGAGGCGGTACAACATCAGCACCGACGGCAAGCACGTGGTGGTGCTGGGCCGGAGCGACATCGTCGGTAAGCCGGTGGCACAGCTGCTGCTCCACAAGGCCAATCCCGGCAATGCGACCGTCACGGTCTGCCACAGCCACACGAAGGACATCGCCTTCTACACCCGTCACGCCGACGTGATCATCGCCGCACTGGGTCAGCCCCACTTCGTCAAGGCCGATATGGTCAAGGAGGGTGCTGTCGTGATCGACGTAGGTACGACCCGCGTACCGGACGCCTCGAGAGCGAAAGGCTTCCGTCTCTGCGGTGACGTGGACTTCGACAACGTCGCACCGAAGTGCTCCTACATTACTCCCGTGCCGGGAGGTGTGGGCCCGATGACGATCATCGCACTGCTTCACAATACCCTCCTCGCCGCCCGGCGCAATAGGGGTCTCGAGAAGTAAGTCCCGACCTACCCTTCCCCCGAGGGAAGGAACACATGTAATGCACGCATAGGAGAGAGAGGGATGACCAAGGTCATGCGGGAGACTCCCCACCGGCCGTCGGTCATCCTCTCCTTGTCACTCGCCAGTCTATCAGATGATATGAAGAAGGTACATCGCACCACCGCCCTTTGGACGTTCGTCGCCATCCTTGCTACGGCGGCGATCTTGGCACTGTGCTACCCGGGCGGGCAGTCACACTTCAAGTACAAGTATGCGGTCAATCAGCCCTGGCGCTACCAAGATGTGCTGATCGCGCCGTACGACTTCGAGGTGCGGAAGAGCCCGGAGGCGGTACAGCAGGAGCAGGCCTACATAGAGGCACACAAGGATCTCTACTTCTCCTATAATAGAGAGGTGTACAGGCAGCAGAAGGATCAGCTGCTCGAGGCCTATCACGATGCCAAGCTGCCCCGGGTGATCATGGAGCATAGCAGCTACGTCGCCTATCTGCTGAGGGAGCTGGAGCACTTCTACGACCTTGGCATGGTTGATCCGGCAGAGGTGGAGCAGCTCACAGACTCCGCCAAGGTCTTCGTGATCGGCAAGGACAATGTGGCTCGGGAGCGCCAGCTCTCCGACCTGATCACGACGGCGGCGGCGTACGACTCGATCATAGCCAAGGCCCCTAAGGGACTGGACAGTCTCACGCTGCGTCAGGCCGACCTAGCGGCACTACTGATGCCCAATGTGATCTACGACACCGACCAGACGAGCCGTATGGCGGACGCCCGCATCGCCTCGATCAATGAGGTGGTGGGAGTGGTCTTCAAGGGGACGAAGATCGTCGGTCTTGGCGAGATGGTCACCCCGGAGATCTATCAGAAGCTCAAGGGGTATGAGTCAGCCTACAACGAGTATGCCCGCAGCACGTCAGACATAGTGATCGTCCGACTGGGGTTGCTGGCTCTGATCGCCGGCACACTGCTGGGTCTCTACTTCTACCTCCGGATAGCCCGTCCCGACTTGATGAGTGAGCGTCGCAATAGGCTCTTCCTGCTCCTACAGGTGCTTCTCTTTCCTGCTGCCTCCTACCTACTTGCTCCGATCTCACCGATGGTGGTCTACGTGATCCCCTACTGCATGGTGCTGATCCTGACACGCGTGGTGATGGACGGGCGCACCGCCCTCGTGACCTTTATCACGGCCGTGCTCCTCACCACCCTCGTGGTGCCTGATGCCGCTCTCTTCCTCCTACTCCAGGTGATCAGCGGGGCGGTCGTGCTGGCAACGCTGTCTGACATTTCTCAGAGGCGCGACCTGATCTACTCCGCGGTGTGGGTGCCATTTGTCCAGATCACCGTCTACACCGCCTACACGCTTGCTATGGAGGGGACGCTGACCGGCTTTGACATCAACCTTGTGTGGTACTTTGCGATCGGCTTCATCTTCCTAATGTTCTCTTACCCACTCCTCTATATAGTGGAGAAGGTCTTTGGCTACATCACACCGATCAGCCTCGTGGAGCTGGGCGACATCAACAAGCCGCTCCTCAAGAGGGAGAGCGAGGTGGCACCGGGGACATTCCAGCACGTGCTCAATGTCTCTATCCTCAGCACCGCTGCGATCTCCAAGATCGGTGGCAACGTGCAACTGACCCGCACCGGTGCGCTCTACCACGACATCGGGAAGATGAAAAACCCGATCTACTTCACGGAGAACCAGGGCGGGGAGAATAATCCACACTTCAAGCTCCGCCCCGAGGAGAGTGCCAAGATCATCATCAGCCACGTCACGGACGGCGTGGAGATGGCTCGCAATGCGAAGCTCCCTGAGCAGATCATTGACTTTATCCGCACTCACCATGGTCTCGGTATGACGAAGTACTTCTACATCCAGTACTGCAATGAGCACCCGGGTGAGGTGGTGGACGAGAGTATGTTCCGCTACCCGGGGCCCAACCCCTGGACCCGGGAGCAGGGCGTGATGATGCTGGCCGATCAGGTGGAGGCATCCTCCCGAAGCCTCAAGGAGATGAATGAGGAGATCCTCACCAATCACATCGACAAGATCGTGGATGGCATAGTCAGCGGTGGTTACCTGCGAAATACTCCGCTGACGCTTAAGGACATCGAGATGATCAAGCAGGTATTCCTCGATAAGCTCCGGACGATGAATCACTCTCGGATCAAGTACCCCGAGCTGAATAAGGAGGCTAAGGCTGCTCAGGCCAAGTGAGCCCCACTCTCCCTTGAAGATCAGTCCTGACATACCCGATGAGGAGCTGGTAGAGCTCGCACAACAGTCGGAGAGCCAAGAGGAGGCCTTCCGTCTCATCGTTGACCGCTACTCACCGATGCTCTATGCCGTGATCCGTCGTGTGCTCATCACCCACGATGACACCAATGACGCCCTGCAGAATACGCTGATCAAGGTATGGAAAAACCTTGGTCACTTCGAGGGCAAGTCCAAGCTCTCCACCTGGATGTACACCATCGCACTCAATGAAGCACGCTCGCTCCTGAGGAGAAACCGCCCAGAGCGTCAGTTGCCCATAGAGACCGACACCTACAGTCTTGCAGAGACGCTGACCAGCGACCCTTACTTCGATGGCGACGAGGCGGAGATCCGGCTGATGGAGGCGATAGATAAGCTCCCTGAGAAGCAGAGGACAACCTTTGAGCTGCGGTACTTTGAGGAGCTACCCTATGCCGAGATTTCTGAGATCACCGGCACCAGCGTCGGGGCGCTCAAGGCGAATTACCACCATGCCACTCAGAAGCTGTATAAGTACCTCGGCGTGGTAGAGGATGAGGATTAAACTTTTGCCCCCACTGAGGATCCTATAATTGTACTGAGGTACGAGGAGATACCATTAGAATCGTCTTTCACATAAGTATGAGCATCAAGAAAACTCCCCTGAGGAGCCGTAATATCATCAAGCCGCTTGATCCCGCAAGGCACTTCTCCGTCCCTGATGGGTATTTTGAGGGACTGGCGGATCGTGTCAAGCAACGGATCGAGACGATAGAGCAGGTGGAGGAGCGATTGAGTCACCGCGACCGGAGCGAGAGACGCAGATCCCGCAAGAGCCTCTACATAGCTGTCGCCTCGGTGGTAGCCGTGCTACTTGCCATCCCGCTGATCTACACCACAGGCATCATAAAGATCCAGGACGAGGAGACAACACTCTCGGGACGTAGTAACGACCTGGAGCGCTACGAGCAGTATAGCGACCAAGATTACGAGGACTACCTCTCGGAGGACTTGGCGGACGACTATTACCTACACGTCACCTATAGCGGTCTCTGATCTCACAGTCTACCCACATCATCCCTATGAATAGACTAATTCTCACCCTGATATTCCTCTTTGTTCTCCTCCCCCTGTCGCTCGGAAAGGCTCACGGCAGTGGCATGGTGCAACTGGCGCCACAGCCGATATCTGCCGGCCCCACGACACAGACTCCTATGGCAGATCAGATACGGAAGGAGTGCGTTGCCTATGTGACCCGGACCTGTAAGCTTACAGCCGACGAGGCTAAGGCTCTGGACACTGAGCTGGCACGCTATGACCGCAAGAAGATGATCCTCTGGAAGGAGCGAGCTGAGCTCCTTGACCTGCTTGAGAATGGGGACCTGAGCGACTACAAATATGGGAAGACGCTTGAGAAGGTGCTCAATCTCGATGTTGAGCTGAAGAAGTGTCGCTTACGGCTCTACCTATCTCTCAAGCCCTATTTCCAGAATAAGAAGTTGGGTGAGATCTACATCGCCATCAAGGACTTCAAGCAAGACATCTCCACGAGGCAAGGGGAGTTATAGTCTTCGCCCCACCACTAATCCCAGCCCGGCAGCCGGTTTACTCCGATGCTGCCGGGCTGGGCTTTTTTTGCACATACCTAAGCATTAAAATGAGAATGTTGCACGAAGTGCATTCTCGCACATTTGTTTCAAATGTGCTGAGACTTTGCACGAAGGATGAGATGCAAGGCGCTGAGGATGAGACCGAAAGGAGCGTACTCACGTACGTGACCGAGACCGAATTCCGAAAGCAACGCAGCAGATCGCCTTCGTGCAACAGTCTCAAATTGCGTACATTTGCCCCTGCCTTACCCGCAGACCTTGCTATCGGTCTACAGTAGGTATTACCCCCCTGAGATAACCCATTGTGAAAGCTAAGAAAAGAGAGAAAAAGAGAGTGATCGCTCCCGGCATCATCATCGAGAAGATGGCGGCCGAGGGGAAGTGTGTCGGTCACTTAGAGGACGGGCGTGTGGTCTTTGTGCCATACAGCGCTCCGGGAGATGTGGCCGACCTACTTATTACGAGGAGCAAGCACTCCCATGCGGAGGGGCTGATCGACCGCTTAGTCACCCCATCGGATCGGCGGAGAGAGCCGGTATGCCCCCACTTCGGACTCTGCGGTGGCTGCAAGTGGCAGCATGTGCCCTACGAGATGCAGCTGCAGGCCAAGGAGCAGCAGGTCTATGACCAGCTGACCCGTATCGGCAAGGTGACGATCGGGGAGCAGCGCCCCATACTGGGCTGCGAGAGGGAGCTGGGGTACCGCAATAAGCTCGAGTTCACCTTCTCCTCCTCCCGCTGGATCACCGAAGAGGAGCGCGACCTGCTGGATGGTGAGGCGGTCGATGAGCGGCGAGGCGTGGGCTTCCACATCCCGGGACGCTTCGACAAGGTCTTGGACATCCGGGAGTGTCACCTGATGGATGACCTGAATAATCGGATCCGAAACTTCATCCGTCACTACTGCCTCACGCATGAGGGGTACACCTTCTTTGATCTGAGAGAGCAGGTGGGGCTGATGCGGACGATGATGCTACGGATCTCCTCCACGGGCGAGGTGATGCTGGTCATCGCTTTCGGAGAGGAGGATGAGGAGCGGCGCACTGCCCTACTGAGCGCGCTGAGAGAGGCATTCCCCGAGATCACCTCCCTCCTCTATGTGATCAATACAAAGGGCAACGACACCCTCGACGGGCTTGAGGTGAAGTCCTTCTCCGGCAGAGACTATATCGTCGAGGAGATGGAGGGGCTGCACTTCAAGGTGGGACCCAAGTCCTTCTTCCAGACCAATAGTCGCCAGGCCTACCGTCTCTACTCCGTAGTGCGCGATCTGGCCGGGCTCACCGGCAAGGAGATGGTCTACGACCTATACACCGGCACCGGCACCATCGCTTCCTTCGTCTCTCGTCAGGCCGCACACGTGATCGGCATCGAGTACGTCGAGGAGGCCATCCGGGATGCGAGGCTCAATGCGGACTTCAATGGCCTGACAAACCTTGACTTCTACGCCGGTGACATGAAGGATATCCTAACCGATGACTTTGTCTCGTCCCACGGGCGACCCGATGTAATCATCGCCGATCCGCCTCGAGCCGGCATGCACCCCGATGTGCTGCAGACGATCCTGCATGCTCACCCCGACCGCATCGTCTACGTGAGTTGCAATCCCGCCAGTCAGGCACGAGATTTGCAGACTCTTCAGGAGGAGTACACCGTTGCCGTGACGCAGCCGGTGGATATGTTTCCGCAGACGCACCATGTCGAAAACGTTGTCCTCCTCGTCCGTAAGTAAGTCACACCATTTTATTTCAATACATCCCGACTTTTGACAACTTCGACCACCACACACGAGCGCACGGAAGCGCTAGTCCACAGTATCGTAGAGGGCCTCAGGGCCAAGAAAGGACACGCCATCACCATTCTCGACCTGCACCGCCTGCACGATCGACCCACCGACTATATGATCATCGCTGAGAGCAACAGCCCCACAGGCATCAGCACTCTCGAGGAGTCGGTCCGTGAGGTGGTGGAGGAGCAGGCCGGTGAGCGTCCCATCCGCGTCCACAAGGGGAGCGGGGAGTGGATTGCCATGGACTATGTCGATGCGATGGTCCACCTATTCACGCCGGAGCTCCGCACCTTCTACCATCTCGAGCAGATGTGGGAGGATGCCGATATGACCCGACTGGAGGACGAAGCCTGAGATGTATTACAGCAAAATGATCCACTCGTATGCCAAATAAAGCCATGCCTCAGAGAGGCAACCCGAAGCGCAAGCCAAATATCAATATCGGCTGGATCTTCATGATCATCATGATGGTGATCCTGGGGCTCTACTTCTTCGGTGACAATAACTCCGCCCGCTCCGTCAAGTGGTCTGACTTCCAGACCTTGATGGAGGATAATGCCTTTGAGTCCATCACCGTCTACTCCTCTAAGGGGAAGGTGGATGCCACCCTCCGCCAGGGTAAGGAGGGACGTCTCGTCGATCTCGGCATCATACCGGCCGAGCAAGTCAAGCAGACCCGCCCGCGCCTCCTCGGTGCCACCCAGGTCACATCTGAGATGCCGGGGGCGACAGCCTTCAACGACATCTATCAGAGGATCAAGAGCTCCGACAAGCCGATCTCCACAGAGATCTCGTACGTCAATCAGAGCATCAGCATCTGGACCATCCTCCTCCAGACCCTACCCTTCCTCCTCCTGGTCGTTTTCTGGATCTGGATGATGAGAGGCTTCTCTGGGATGGGCGGTCGTGGCGGTGTGATGAATGTCGGCAAGTCGAAGGCTCAGCTCTTTGATCCGGAGACAAAGGTGAAGACCACCTTTGACAACGTTGCCGGCCTCTATGGTGCCAAGCAAGAGGTGATGGAGGTGGTTCACTTCCTCAAGGAGCCGAAGCGCTACACCCACCTCGGCGGTAAGATCCCCAAGGGCGTACTCCTCGTAGGGCCTCCCGGGACCGGCAAGACACTCCTCGCCAAGGCTGTTGCCGGTGAGGCAGGCGTGCCATTCTTCTCCCTCAGCGGCTCAGACTTCGTCGAGATGTTTGTCGGTGTGGGAGCCAGCCGCGTGCGGGATCTCTTCAGCACGGCAAAGGAGAAGAGCCCCTGCATCATCTTCATCGATGAGATCGACGCCATCGGGCGGGCGAGGGGAAAGAATGCCGGCTTTGGAGGCAACGACGAGCGAGAGAATACCCTCAATCAGCTGCTGACGGAGATGGACGGCTTCGACACCAATAGCGGAGTCATCGTCATGGCGGCTACCAACCGTGCCGACATCCTCGACAAGGCGCTGATGCGTGCCGGCCGCTTTGACCGACAGATCTACATCGACCTGCCTGACCTCAATGAGCGGAAGGAGATCTTCCTCGTCCACATGAAGGGGCTCAAGCTGGCGCCCGACGTGGATCCGGATAAGATGGCTCGCCAGACGCCGGGATTCTCCGGGGCAGACATTGCCAACGTCTGCAATGAGGCGGCACTGATCGCCGCCCGTGAGTCCAAGAATGCCGTGGAGGCTGTCGACTTCTCCAACGCTGTCGACCGCGTTGTCGGTGGACTGGAGAAGAAGAGTGCCATCATCACCAAGTCGGAGAAGAAGATGATCTGCATCCACGAGGCGGGTCACGCCACCATCAGCTGGCGCCTCCGCTATGCCAATCCGCTCGTCAAGGTAACCATCGTACCGAGAGGGCGCGCGCTCGGAGCCGCCTGGTATATGCCTGAGGAGCGGCAGATCGTCCCCAAGGAAGCGATCGAGGACGAGATGTGTGCGACCCTTGGTGGCCGTGCAGCTGAGGAGCTCTTCATAGGGCACATCTCCACGGGTGCCTCCAACGACCTCGAGAAGGTGACCCGCATGGCGCAGGCGATGGTGGTCAATTACGGCATGAGCGACAAGATCCCGAATGTCAATTATCAGGACAATCAGGGTGAGTACAACTTTACCAAACCCTACAGCGACGAGACAGCCCGACTGATCGACCAAGAGATCCGGAGCATCATCGCGGAGCAGTATGAGCGAGCCAAGAAGATCCTGCGGGAGGAGGAGAAGGGTCACCACGAGATGGCAGACCTGCTCTTCCAGCGCGAGGTGATCTACACCGAGGATGTGGAGAAGATCCTCGGCAAGCGTCCATGGGACTCCCGAGCTGAGGAGCTGCTTAGGGATGCGGAGGAGCAGGGAAGCGAGGGTAAGGAGGAGACCCCTCACGAGACCGAGACACCCGACCACCCCTCTGACGAGCCTAAGAGCACGCCCTCAGAGGGCAGATCCACTCCCCCACCCCCACCCTTTTCCTCTAAGACTGAGGAGGAGGACTCCTGCAGCGAGCAGGTCCACGACTCCGGCATCCTCGGGGCGGACTCCTGCGGAGACTGATTAGCGGCACCGCTCTAATCACACTTAGCGCAAGAGATCGAGTCTCCCTTGTCCCTTCCGGACAAGGGAGACTCGATCTCTTTTTTTTGCCCCTTACGTCACCGGATCAGGTGGACTGATAAAGACGCGCACACACCCTGCCGGCACCGCGACCATCCATAGTGAGAGACCAAACCGCCCCCGATGATCGCCATCACTCAGTGAGGGCACCGAAGCCTCCTAATAGGTCTACATACCCCACGAAATTCCTCCACCTTCGTCCCTCTCTTGAGACCCCAAAGAGTCACTTCGTAATAGTCTGACAATCAGACCCGGGATATACGGCATTTCTAATACCGGGAAAAGAATTCTCTAATACCGATATTAGTGAACTCTAATACCGATATTAGAGAATTCTTTTACCGGTATTAGGCGCGCTTTTGTTTGGGAAGGTGGGGGAAAAAGTGGAACTTTGTGTCTATCCTATATGACTATGACACCAAGTCGTGTTACCTCAGATGAATAAAATATTATCCCTACTTACTGCAGGCTTGCTCTCCGGGCTTTGCCTCTCTGCTGTCGCCCAGAGCGACAAGACCCCTACAGATCCTCAGCTCGCCACCTCCAGGGCGATCGATATATACAGGAGCGTCCTCGGTAATGTCTCGACACTCTATGTGGACACCTTCGATATGGAGAAGGTGTCCGCTCAGGGACTGAATATGACGCTCTCTCAGCTGGACCCCTACACCAACTTTTTCCCCGAGTCAGACCGGGCTGACTTCGCCTTCATGACCACAGGGGAGTATGGCGGTATCGGCGCCTACATCCTGCAGGTGGACTCGGTGGTCTACGTGCGGGAGCCTATGCCGGGCTCTCCGGCAGCCAAGGCGGGTCTCCGGAGCGGAGACGCCTTCCTCGAGATCGACGGGAAGAGCGTGGTGCCCGGCACCGCCTCTATGATCAGTGATAAGCTGAAGGGTCCCGTAGGGACCGATGTGAGGGTGAGCATCCTACCTGTCGGCGCGACGAAGCCGGTAGAGAAGACCCTCTCGCGCGCCAATGTGGTGGTGGATCAGGTGGTCTACAGCGCCATCTATGGCGATCGCATAGGATATATCCGGCTCAGCTCCTTTACCGACAAGAGTGCGGCTGACGTGCGGCGCGCCTACGAGCGACTGAGCAGCTCGGGCAAGCTCAAGGGGCTGGTGCTGGACCTCAGGGGAAATACCGGTGGTGTGCTGGATGGAGCGATAGATATCGTGGGGATGTTTGTCCCCAAGGGGACTAAGGTCATGGAGACCAAGGGGAGGCTACCGCAGTCCGGTCAGGAGTATCGCACGACCACAGACCCGGTAAGCCTTGACCTCCCCCTGACGGTGCTGATCAACGGCTCCTCTGCCTCCTCAAGTGAGATCGTTGCTGGGTCATTGCAGGACCTGGACAGAGCAGTCCTGATAGGGAGTAAGAGCTTCGGGAAGGGTCTCGTGCAGTCGACACGCCCCACCCCATACAATGGCATCCTCAAGGTGACGGTAGCGCGATACTACATCCCGAGCGGGAGGTGCATCCAGCAGCTGGACTACAGCCACCGAAATCCCGATGGCTCGGTGGCTGCCGTCCCGGACAGCCTCACCAAGACCTTCCACACCGCTGCCGGTCGCATCGTGCGGGATGGGGGTGGCATCCGCCCGGATATCAAGATCGAGGACGAGATACTGACTGAGCCTATCCTCTCCATGTCACGCAAGGGGGCACTCTTCAGGTACGCCGGACACTTAGTCTCCGGTCGTCCGACACCATCGAGCTACCGCGACATCGTGATCAGCGATGCTGAGTATGAGGCACTCTTAGACACCCTCGAGGCGGGGGACTTCCGGTATGGTGAGATGAGCGCCAAGGCACTTGACCAGCTGAGAGAGCTTGCCGACTACGAGGGCTATGCCGAGGGGAGTAAGGCAGAGTTTGACGCCTTGCGGGCTAAGCTCAGCCCCTCGCTCCGCAGAGATATTGCCCCACATAAGCAGCTGGTACTGGACATGCTGCGAGGGGAGATGGCGATGCATTTCTTTGGATCCCAAGGGTACTATGCGGTGATGATGGAGACGGATCCATCACTTAAGGAGGCAGTGCGAGTCCTCGGGGATCGTAAGAGCTATCGAGACCTACTCACGCCTAAGGGCCGGAGCGATGGCAAGGAGTAAGGGCGAGGGCGGTCTGGTCTACTCGACCGGCAAGGAGACTATGGCATCACTCCTCGAGGGGATCACCCTCGGCAGTGAGGAGGAGACGCTCTCCCCCAGTGAGCAGCGGCTCCACGTCCATATGGAGCGGAAGGGACGCAAGGGGAAGACGGTGACACTGATCACCGGCTTTGTCGGGCGATCGTCCGACCTGGAGGAGCTGAGCAAGGAGCTAAAGGCAAAGTGTGGCATCGGGGGGAGTGTCAAGGAGGGAGAGGTGATCCTCCAGGGAGAGGTGGTCGAGAGAGTAGCCTCTCTCCTGAGAGAGATGGGATATAAGCAGACGACAGGAAAGTAATGGATAGGAAGACACTCACGGTCTACTCTGCCTCGGCAGGAAGCGGCAAGACGTACAGCTTGGTCAAGGAATTCCTGCTGCTCCTTTTTCTTAATCACTACACCCCACTCTCAGACCGCTCAGGGGACCGTGATGTAACCGAGTCGAAGGAGAAACCGTACAACTTCGGTTTCCAGGGTATCCTGGGCGTCACCTTTACGAAGAAAGCGACCCTGGAGCTCAAGCAGAGGATCCTCCGCGAGCTGATCCGCCTGAGCGAGGTGAAGCAGGGGGATGAGATCACGGGAATCTCCAAGGATGTCATCAAGGAGCTGAGCGGTCTGGTCGGCAAGACAGTGAAGGAGCTGAGTACCGACCTGCCACGCCTTAGCGAGCACGCTGTAAAGCAGATCCTTGAGGACTACAGCCACTTCAATGTCCGGACCATCGACTCCTTCTTCCAAGAGGTATTGCGGGGTCTGCGCCGCGAGATCACCGGTCAGAGTTTCTCCGGGTCGTACCAGATTGAGCTGAATGTCGAGGAGGCGATCAGCCTTGCCATCGATAACCTAAAGCTCGAGATGGATGCTAATACCTACAGCAACATCTCGGAAGTGGTCAGAAGACTCCAGACCGAGTCTATCGGCACGGACGAACAGGTGGACCCCTTCAAGGAAATCGCTGACATCGCTAAGCACCTCATCAATGGCAATGAGTGGGAGCAGATCAAGTCCGACCTCCTAAGCCAAAAAGCACAACAGCTCGTAAGTCAAAACCAACAATACCTCACAGGAGTAGTCGACAAGTACGAGCCAGACCTAAGTAAAGCTGTAGAATATGGCAAGAGACTAATAGAGCTTAGACCAAACAAGCTAGTAGAAAAAGTCAAGAGGTTGAGCTCTATTGATGAACTCATTAAAGCCTTCTGCAGCACCGATCCAACAAAGCGAATCTCCAAGAGCTTAATCAAGGAATGGAAGGTCAATGAGAAAACGGAAGAAAGAACAAAAGAAATCTCTAAGCTAATAGGTGACGTTCTTAATTGCTTCCCGGATGATAAAGAGGTCAAGGAGTACCTAGCCGCCCGACTGCTACTGGACTACTTGGACTATATCCCCATACTGGCAGAGATCGCCAAGTCGATCGAGGAGTATGAGCATCAGAATCACCTGCTCCTCATCCCCAGGGTTAATCAGCTCCTTGATCAGATCATAGACGGAGACGACACCCCCTTTGTCTACGACCGTGTGGGCGTGCGACTGCACCACTACGTGATTGACGAGTTTCAGGACACGGCCAAGCTGCAGTGGTCCAACTTTGAGCCACTCATCAATGAAGCTCGAAGCAGTGGACACGAGAACTTCGTCGTCGGTGATGCCAAGCAGAGCATCTATGCCTTCCGCGGGGCAGAGAGTAGCAACTTCATCAACCTGGTGGATGAGATCAAAAAAGGATCTGGCGAAACCGATCAGGTCATCAATCTGCCCACAAACTGGCGGAGCGACGAGAGGATCATCACCTTTAATAACGAGTTCTTTGCAGACATCTATAATTATAATGGCTACTACACAGAGGACTACGATACCGACCTGACCAGGCTCCACAAGATGGTATATGAGAGGGATAATGTGAAGCAAGAAGTCCCCGATCATAAGAAAGCCTCCCGCGCCGGGTACATTGAGGTCTCCGTCCTACCAGATAATAAAAAGGATGAGAGTATACCTGATGTAAAGACTTACCTCCACAACCACCTTGTGGATCTCTTCGCCCGCGGATATAAGCCGGGGGACATCGCGATCCTTTCGCGATCAAACAGCAAGTGCGAAGAAGTCGCCACGTGGCTTACCAAGTGGGCTGCCGAGGAGGGAGATCAGGCAGGGCAGTATGCCTTTGTAAGCAAGGGTGCTCTCAGCCTGACTAGCTCTGTCATAGTCCGTCTCCTCAGGACCCTGATCAGGGCACTCTCGACCGCCTCTCCTCAGAGCGAGAATCTACTGAGACTGATGATCCAGTCCTATATACAGAGTAGTAAGCCTGAGGGCGATACGGAGAGAGCAGAGCAGCTCTACGATAGTCTTATGAAGCTCTCCACCACCGGTCTGTCGGTGTATGAGTTCCTCCTCAGAGCCATTAATCTCCTCGGAGAGCTGCCTGTCGAGGAAAAGCTCTATGTCAATTCCTTCATCGACCTGGCATACACCTACAGCAGGCGAAGTCCGGATCTGACGATCCGGCAGTTTGACGACTGGCTGGAGCAGAACATAAAGAAGGCTAAGATCGATATGGGAAGCGGTGAGCTGGATCGCATCAATGTCCTGACGATACACGAAGCAAAGGGGCTTGAGTTCCCCATCGTCATACTCCCATTCGCCAACTGGGACATCTACAAACTGAATGAAAACAAGAGGGATCTCCGCCTGATCCGGATCCCTGATAAGGACTATCCTGAGCTGTCCTCAGTGGTGAAGTCGGGCATCTACCTGATTGATCTAAATGATAAGAAGCGAGGGTTGGCGAGTGACCTGGCACCTATCTATGAGGCAGAGAGAGAGGCACTCTATATGGAGATGCTTAATCTCCTGTATGTTGCCTTCACGAGGGCCAAGAGCGAGCTCTATGTCTTCACTGAGCCAAAGCCTCAAAAAAGCACGACAACCAGGATAAATGATATCATCCTGGATCGTATGGCTGTCTTAGACAACCTCAAGGGTGATCTTATCACAGAGGAGCAGCAGGGCATATCGGTGTGGCGAAGCAACGTAGAGGAGAAGCCACGGAGACATAAGGAGGAGTCGACCTCGACGAGCTGTGGTCAGGTAACCCTCGACAGCCTCGTCAGCATCGTCGACCTTAAAGACCTGAAGGTACGAGATAAGTATGCGGATGAGAAGACTGACTTCGGCATACTGATGCACGGTCTCCTCTCATCAGTGTATACCGCTGATGACTTTGCCCCCCTGCTCCAGAATCTCAGCAACACCGGCAGGATCAACGAGGAGGACTACAAGACGCTCCTCAACAACTTCACCACCGCGATGGATGATCCCACCTACTCCGAATGGTTTCCATCCTATGGAAAGGCGATCATCCGCACGGAGTCGACCCTCTATGACCAAGGCTATGGTAGGGAGCAGAGACCGGATCGGGTAGTACTCAAGAGAGCAAGCGACGGGACGCTCCACGGTGTGGTCATAGACTACAAGCTGGGCGACCTGGGCCCTGTGTCTGAGGCTTATCGCCGACAGGTCAGGCACTATGTCGACCAGCTCCGCAGCAGTGGCGTGGACGAGGTGACCGGATATTTGTGGTACCTTCGCAGTCCTGATGGGATAATCAAGGTGTGCTGATGAGTAAAAGAACATTACTGGGACTGACTTTAGACGAGCTTATCGCCCTTGTGCAGGAGGTCGGGGAGCCAAAGTATCGGGCAAAGCAGCTCGCTGAGTGGCTATACGTCAAGAGAGCCACCACCCTCGACGAGATGACCAATCTCCCGAAGGCTCTCCGCACAAAGTTAGATGCCTGCTGCACCATCGGTCGCTGCCCGGTCGCTCTCACGCAGGTGTCCCGAGATGGGACGGAGAAGTACCTCTTCCGCAAGCAGGATCGTCCGGAGCAGACCTTTGAGACCGTCTATATCCCGGAGGAGGACGGTCGTGCGACACTCTGTATCTCCTCACAGGTGGGATGTCGGATGGGATGTCGCTTCTGCGCCACGGGGCAGATGGGATTTCACGGGCACCTCACCGCAGCTGATGTGATCAATCAAGTGCTCAGTGCTCCCCACTTTGACTCCCTCACCAACGTCGTCTTTATGGGTATGGGTGAGCCACTGGATAACTACAAGGTGGTCGCCTCCGTGTTGGAGATCATGACCGCTGAGTACGGGCTTGCCTGGAGCCCTAAGAGGATCACCGTTAGCACGGTCGGTCCCCGAGTGGGGCTGACACGCTTCCTTGAGGAGCAGAGAGCCAATCTTGCCGTTAGTCTGCACAGCCCCTTCCCCGAGGAGCGGGCGGAGATAATGCCTGTGGAGGGGCTCTTTCCCATCGAGGAGGTAATCGAGACCTTGGGCAAGTACGACTTCTCCGGTCAGCGGAGACTATCCTTTGAGTACATCGTCTTCGGTGAGCTCAATGACGACCTCCGCCACGCCAAGGCACTGGTGGAGCTGATCCGCCCACTCAGGTCTCGGGTCAATCTTATCCCCTACCACCCGATCGAGGGACTACCCTATCACTCGTCCCGGAGGGAGGTCATCGAGCAATTTGCCGACTACCTCAATGATCACGGCGTCATCGCCACGATACGTCGCTCGCGCGGTCAGGACATTGACGCCGCATGTGGTATGCTCTCCACACTTAAGCCACTCTCGTAGTCACCGATGAGAGAGGCCAAGGACCTTACTGCGGGACCGATCGGTAAGCAGATCGTTTCGCTGGCACTGCCGATACTGGGGAGCTCATTTACCCTACTGCTCTACAGCTTCGTCGACATGGCGTGGCTGGGACGACTGAGTAGCCAGACGGTCGCTGCCTCCGGTGCGGCATCCGTCTTTACCTGGTTGGTCAATTGCTTTACGCTCATCACCAAGGTAGGTGCTGAGGTAACGGTGGCTAATGGCATTGGGCGAAAGGACGAGCGGGCAGCAGCGGACTTTGCGGCTCACAATATCACACTGGCACTCTACCTCGGTCTCGTCACCTCGCTCACCTTTATGCTCTTCACAGACACCTTCATCGGCTTCTATGGGCTCGAGGCACCGGTGGACAGGTATGCGACTGACTACCTGAGGCTCTGTGCGCTGGGGTTCCCCTTCATCTTTCTCAGCAATGCATTCATCGGGATATACAACGCCTCCGGACTCTCCAAGATCCCCTTTGTAGTCAATGTGATCGGGCTGGGGCTCAATATGATCCTTGATCCAATATTCATCTTTGTCCTCGGTCTCGGCATACGGGGTGCCGCTCTCGCCACGGTGCTCTCACAGGCGATCCTGATGTCGCTCTTCCTCATCCAGATGAAGTACCGAGATCGGCTGCTGGGAGGCTTCCGGATGATCCGGACGCTGTCTGCCCAGACGACCCGGACCATACTTAAGCTGGGGGTACCGGCTGCGCTGATGAATGCGTTCCTGGCGGTGATCAACCTTATCCTTGGCCGCTTTGCCTCCGCAGCGGGGGGCGCCACCGGCGTGATGACCCTGACGATCGGGGGACAGCTGGAGGGCATCACGTGGAATGCCGGTCAGGGATTCTCCACGTCTCTCTCCAGCTTTGTGTCGCAAAACTATGGCGCTGCGAAGTACGGACGGATCCGCGAGGGGCTGCGATTTACCCTCTGGCTCTGCCTATTCTTCGGGATCGTGGGGACGCTGATCAATTACTTCGGCGGGTCGTGGCTATTCTCCCTCATCATCCCCAATGATCCCCACGGTATCGCCGCCGGGGCGGAGTACCTCCGGATCGATGCATGGGCCCAAGCCTTTATGATGGTCGAGGTCTGCTTCCAGGGCTTCTTCTACGGTATGCGACGCCCACTACCTCCGTCAGCGATCAGTATCGGGTGCAACTTCCTCCGTATCCCCATGGCTCTCGTACTGCTCAGCCTGATCGGCGGGATCTCCTGCCTCTGGTGGACGATCTGCATCACCTGCATCCTCAAGGGGACACTTGCAGGCGGCTATTACCTACTGAAGGGACGCGCCAAGATCTACCCGCCCACCGATACGTCCGTGGAGCAGATACCAGAGGGAGCATAATTCGGACTTCTTTTGGTACATTTACACTGAGCTAACGATTGTCTTGTACATTTAATATAAGAGTATAGATAGAGATAAAATGAGCACCAAGACTTACCTTTTTCTCCTCTCCCTGATCGCCGGTTGCCACCTGCTACAGGCACAGACCGTCGAGCCACTGACGCTGGATGATGTCACCCCCGGGGGGCGGACCTACTGGAGCCACCAACCCTCTACACCGATGATCTGCGGGATCATCGGTGATGGCGTGGTCACATACGACAAGGAGGGACTCAAGCTGGTGGACAAGTCCGGTCGCGAGACCGATCTCCTGACGCTGCAAGAGTGGTCACAGATCGACGACACCCCGGTCATGGCACTTCCCTGGCTGACGGTGTACGGCAAAGGTGAGTACTTGTCACGCACCACAGAGAGGGGCATCGACTTCATTGGCCTGAAGTCTAAGTCCGTCGCCAAGCACTTTGCGTACGACACGAAGCGGTGGCAGCATCTACACGTGGCTCCGGGAGCCTCCTACATCGTCCTCTCGGACGGTGAGACGATGGCCCTACTGGAGAGCGGTGCGGCTGAGCCTCGTGAGCTGGTGAGCGACTCATCGCACGATATTGTCTACGGGATGCCGGCCGCGCGGAACGAGTTTGGGACCGAGTCGGGTATCTTCTTCTCCCCGAGCGGCAGGTACTTCGCCTTTTACCGCATCGACCAGTCGGAGGTGACGGACTACCCGATCGTCCGGATCCATCGTCCGATAGCGGAGAGTGACCCGCTGAAGTACCCGATGGCAGGACAAGGCTCTCAGCATACGACCGTAGGCATCTACGACACAGCAGATGGCTCCATCCGCTACCTCGCCACCGGTGAGCCCAGAGACAGGTACTTCACCAACCTCTCCTGGGCACCGGACGAGAAGAGCCTCTACATCGATGAGGTGAAGCGCTCGCAGGACGAGTGCAACCTGGTGGAGTACAGCGTGGAGAGCGGTCGCGCCGTGCGAACCGTGCTGACAGAGCGCAACGAAAGGTACATCGAGCCATTGGAACCCATAGCCTTCACCGGTGACGGCAAGGCTTTTGTCCGCTCCACCCGCATCGACGGCTACCGCCACCTCTACCTCTATCGCACGAGGGACGGTAAGCTGATCCGTCAGCTCACCAAGGGAGAGTGGGAGGTCAAGTCGCTCTACGGGATCTCACCGGACGATCGCTACGCCTACTTCATCGGCAACGAGGGTTACCCGATGGGTCAGGCACTCTATAGGGTGGCGCTTGCGAGTGGCAAGATGACCGCCATCACCCCTGAGCGGGGGTGGCACTCCTGCAGTCTGTCGGCGGACTATACGACAGCGTATGATCTCTTCAGCTCCAAGGACACCGCGGCGGAGGCTCGGATCATTGACTTAGGGAAAAAAGCCATCCGCTCTCATCTGCTCAAGAAGTGCGAGGTACCCTCCGACCTCTCCCATCGACCCGAGGTACGTCTCGGGACGATCAAGTCGGCCGATGGTGTGACCGATCTGTACTACAAGATGACCCTGCCCGCAACGCTCGAGGAGGGGAAGAAGTACCCGACCATCGTCTATGTCTATGGAGGTCCTCATGCCCAGCTGGTGACGGATAGCTGGCGGAGCCTCCGGTACAATTGGGACAACTATATGGCTGAGCAGGGCTACATCGTCTTCACTGTGGACGGACGTGGATCCAACAATCGAGGAATGGCCTTTGAGAGCATCATCCACCGCCGGCTGGGTAAGGCGGAGATGGAGGACCAGATGGAGGGGGTAAAGTTTCTCTCCTCCCTACCCTACGTCGATACCGACCGACTTGGCGTCTACGGCTGGAGCTTCGGTGGCTTCATGACTACCAATCTGATGCTGACCCACGGGGATACCTTCAAGGTCGGTGTCGCCGGCGGTCCGGTGATCGACTGGGCGTTCTACGAGATCATGTACGGCGAGCGGTATATGGACACCCCGCAGGAGAATCCCGAGGGCTACGCTGCCGCGCGTCTCTCTGACCGAGCCAAGGACCTGCGAGGGAGACTGCTCCTCATCCACGGCGGTGTCGATCCGGTAGTAGTGTGGCAAAACTCTCAGACCTTCCTCAACGCCTGCATTGCCGCCCGCACCTACCCGGACTATATGATCTATCCCGATCACGAGCACAATGTCCTGGGTCCGGATCGGGTACACCTCAATAACGTCATCAGTCGCTACTTCGATGACTTCCTCAAGTAATCTCAATTTCTGTAAGTGATATGAAAGCATTAGTGCTCGGCTCCGGAGGACGTGAGCAAGCCATAGCATGGAAAATAGCCAAGAGTCCACTGGTCAGCGAGGTGATCATTGCACCGGGCAATGCGGGGGCTTTCCCCAAGACAAGGAATGCCGACCTCGACATCAATGATGCCGATGCCGTTGCAGACTTTCTGACCAAAGAGTCTGTCGAGCTACTTGTGGTCGGTCCGGAGCAGCCCTTAGTAGGCGGGCTGGTAGACCGGCTATTAGCACGCCCCGAGCTAAGCTCCCTCCACATCGTAGGTCCCACTCGCGAGGCGGCACAGATGGAGGGGAGTAAGGACTTCGCCAAGGCTTTTATGCAGAGGCATGGCATCCCAACAGCCAAGTACCGCTCCTTCATTGCCGATGAGCGGGAGCAGGCGATGGACTACCTCCGCAACGAAGAGAAGGCTCCCTATGTCCTCAAGGCGGATGGTCTTGCAGCCGGCAAGGGCGTGCTGATCTGTCAGACCCTCGAGGAGGCAGAGGAGGGACTGGACAGTATGCTCGGGGGAAAGTTTGGGCACTCAGCCGACACGATCCTCATAGAGAGCTGCCTCACCGGCATTGAGTGCTCCGTCTTCGTCCTCACCGATGGCAAGAGCTTCCGCATCCTGCCGACGGCAAAGGACTACAAGCGCATCGGAGAGGGAGATACGGGACTCAATACAGGAGGTATGGGTGCGGTATCACCTGTCCCCTTTATCGATGATGAATTTATGACGAAGGTGAAAGAGAGGATCATCGAGCCCACCATCCGCGGCCTTGCGGAGGACGAGATAGACTACCGAGGGTTCCTCTACTTCGGTCTGATGAATCAGGGTGGCGACCCCTACGTCATTGAGTACAACTGCCGCATGGGCGACCCCGAGACACAGGCGGTAATGCCGAGGATTGCGGGCGACCTGGTTCCATCGCTGCTTGCCCTCCGGGATCAGACCTTAGCCGACACCGAGGACCCCGGCGAGATCGAGGAGACAGCGCTCACGGTCGTGGCGGCCATGAAGGGCTATCCAGAGAGCTACCCCAAGGGCGCCCAGGTCATCATCTACGGTGACGACACCGACAGCTCAATCGTCTTCCACTCCGGGACCACAGGCAGCGGACGAGACATCCGCTCATGTGGCGGGCGAGTCTTTGCCGTCACCGCACTTGATAGAGGGATCATGCGGGCGAGGAAGAGAGCCTACGACCGGATGATGATGACCTGCTTTGACGATATGTACTACCGGCACGACATCGGCAAGGATCTCGTGGAGTACGAGTAAGGAGGGACCGGAGACTGAGCCTTATGGAGCAATACCTGACTAAGCTATCGTCACTCGGAGAGCAAGTGCTCTCTGAGCCAATAGTTGCGCTCGTACTCTCCGCAGCCCTACTATTCCTGCTCCACAGGCACAATATCCTCAGCTACGGATCACATATCCACGAGACGACCTCGTGGATAATGATGGCGCTCCTGATGACGAGTCAGGTAGGCATAGCGACACGCTCACTCTCCCTGACGGTGATCGCAACGATCATCCTGGTCTTCCTCAGCGAGTACATCATCACCTCGATCGCTCAGCACAAGTCCCCATTCATCGGTTTTAATATCGGGCTTGGCATCGGGCTTCTCTCTCTGATTGATCCGGTATGGCTGCCGACACTCCTCATCTTTGGCTTTATGCTCAGGCAGATCGGGCTGGGGACTTGGCGTCACTACTCTGCCATGGTTCTGGGGGTGCTTATGGTGCTCTGGGTGGGGATCCTCCTCCTTGCGCCTCCCACACCGGAGGGTGTGCTGGGATTTATTGACCGCACCTATGGATCTCTTCTTCACCCAAGTCTCCCGAGTAGTACCGACGACTGGCTACGAGTATCATCCCTCCTGATGCTGCTGACGGCTGCCACTATAGAGACTATGATAGTCCGCAGGCACGCCATCGCGAGATACCGTTGGGTCACCCATCTCCACCTCAGGCTGGGCTGGTTCCTCTTCGTCCTATACTGTCTCTACTACTCGGCAGAGATGCCCTCGCCCGTCTTGTCACTCTTCTTCTGCATCTCGTGCGTGACCGCATTTCTCTGCACAAATACCCGACGCCTTGTATTTCTCACATCCGTACTCGGGTCTATAACCGGCTTTACGCTATACGCATTCCTATACCCCCTTTTCTGATGACACGCATCCTATGATATCCTTCATCATCCCTGTCTACAATCGCCCCGATGAGATCAAGGAGCTCCTCGAGAGCTTCCTCAGTCAGGAGAGCACGCCCCTCGACTACGAAGTGGTGGTCGTGGAGGACGGCTCCGACCTCCCCTGCCGTGAGGTATGCGAGAGCTATGCCGACAAGCTGCCGGTCCGATACCTCTACCAGTCCCCCAATGCCGGTCCCTCCGCTGCGCGCAACTATGGGGCCAAAGTGGCACAGGGAGATATCTTCCTCTTCCTTGACTCCGACGTAGAGCTCCCGTCCTGCTACCTGAGTACACTGGCCCTCAACATAGAGCGGAGACCGGCAGACCTCTTTGGCGGTCCGGATGCGGCGAAGGAGGACTACACCGTGACACAGCGTGCGATCAGCTATGCGATGACCTCATTCTTCACCACAGGAGGCATCCGAGGGGGGCGAAAGGACCAGCCTCTGGACAAGTTTTACCCCCGCACCTACAATATGGGCGTGTCGCGCACGGCGTATGAGGCGGTAGGAGGCTTTCGTCAAGATCTACGCTATGGGGAGGACATTGACTTCAGCCTGCGGGTGATAGAGGCGGGCTACCACTCTGCGCTGTACGAAGACCTCTTTGTCTACCACAAGCGGCGAGACACGTACAAGAAATTCTTCGCACAGGTACGCCACAGCGGACGGGCTCGCGTGATGCTGGAGCGTCTCCATCCCGGCAGCATGAAGCCGGTGCACTACCTTCCCTCACTCTTCGTGGTCTTATGCTTCATCGCCCTACTCACCAGCCTATATGGCGGGCTGATGTTTCCACTCCTGTACGCCCTCCTGATCATCTTTGATGTCTATGGTCGGGGCGACTCGCTCGAGCTGGCGGTCAATTGCGTGATAGCAGCCTTTGTCCAGCTCTTTGGCTACGGGATCGGCTTTATTGAGGCAAAGATAGGGAGGGGGGAAGGCTCAAAGTAGAGCAACGATCTCCCGAGCCGCCAACGTCGAGGCCGGGAACTCCGTCCGGAGAGCCTCCGAGACGGCATCGTAAGCCTCCAGCAGCGCTCTTCGCTCAGCCGTGTCAGAGAGCAGGGGCGTGAGGTGACTCCGTATCGCCTTGACCGAACACCTTGCTCCGAAGAGCTCCGCCACCACCTCACGGCGAGCGATCAGATTGACGAGCGAGATATAGGGGACCTTGAAGAAGTGGTCAAAGGCGAAATTCACCAATCGTCCGGCACGCGTAGCATAGCACACCACCTGAGGCGCACCGAGAAGAGCCGTCTCAAGGGTCGCCGTGCCGGAGGTCACTAATGCTGCATCCGCACCCGAGAGGATCTCGTAAGTCTCCCCATACCGCACCTCCACCCTCTGTATGCTGTGGCGCTCTATGATCTCGCTGTAGAGCGACCGGTCGATGGCGGAGACGCCGGCCACCACCAGCCGGTACCTGTCGCCAAGAGACGCCACACTCTCCAGCATCAGGGGGAGATTACGCCTCACTTCTGAGAGACGACTACCACAGAGTAGCGCAATGTAAGGTCGCTCCTCTATCGTCACGTCAGCGCTGCGGTGTGACCTGAAGTGCATCACCTCCTCATAGGTAGGATTGCCGACATAGGAGACACGCTCCACCCCCTTGGAGCGGAAGTAAGGTACCTCGAAGGGGAAGATACACTGGATCAAGTCGCAGTCACGCCTCAGCTGACGGACGCGAAACTCCTTCCATGCCCACACCTTGGGCGGGATAAAGTAGACGATCCGCGTCGTGGGCAGCTGCTTCCGCACAAAGGGCAGGATATACCGCATACAGAAGGAGCCGTAGTCCACACAGATCACCACATCCGGGCGATAGTCAAGCAGGGACTGCCTCACCACATTCCGTCCTCGTCTGATCTCGGGGTAGTGCCGTAGGACATCCACGATACCCATGTAGGCCATCTCCTCCGACCTCAGCACACACGTCCCTCCCCTCTCTCTCATGGCGGCACCGCCCATATAGGCAAAGTCTGCCTGAGGGTCCTCGACTCTCAAGGCAGACATCAGATGTGCGGCGTGGAGGTCTCCACTCGCCTCACCCGCTATGAGGAAATACTTCATCCGGCGTCAGTCATCCTCCTCCCACGACTGCAGGTCGCGTACATACTGATAGGCAGTGACGTCGATCTTACACGGCACCATCGTGGCGTAGCCTCGATCAAGGGTAGCTACGTCCCAACCTTTCTCGGCCGGCTCATTGAGCACCAGGTCACCACTCAGCCAGTAGACATCCTTCCCCTGAGGGTTACGCTGCTTGATGAATTCGTTGTGGTACCTCCCGTCCGCCTGACTGCAGACCCTCAGCCCTCTGACGCGAGGGATATTGGGCACATTGACATTGAGGTAGACCCCACGAGGCAACCCCTCCTTGAGGATCCGCCGGCAGATGGCACGCGCATAGCGACAGCAGGCGAGGTAGTCGCTCTCCTGCTTGCCATGGATAAGCGAGATGGCGAGGGAGGGAATGTCAAAGATGCACCCCTCGATCGCAGCACCAAGGGTGCCGGAGTAATTCACCGCAATGCCCTTATTGTCCCCGTGGTTGATCCCCGCAATGACGATATCCGGCATCTCCGTCACGATGACATTGAGTGCCAGCTTGACGCAGTCGGCAGGCGTGCCGGTGCAGCTATAGACCGTCAGCCCCGGCTCCGAGCGGACGAGGCTGTAGGTGATCGGGTTGCGGGTGGTGATGGCACTCGAGGAGCCACTCCTCGGCTCATCAGGTGCGACGACGATCACATCGCCCATATCTCGTAGCGAGAGGGAGAGCTCCGTCAGCCCCTTGGCGAAGACGCCGTCATCATTACTGACTAAGAAAAGTGGACGCTTGGCCATCAGAGCGTGGGGATAGAGAGAAGGGTCACCTCAAAGATCAGGGTAGAGAATGCAGGGATAGACGAGCGAGAGGAGCCACCATAGGTATAGGCGCCGTAGCCCAGCTGCCAGGGGATCACCACCTCCCACTTCTCACCGACAGACATATGCTGGAGAGCCAGCTGCATCCCCCGGATGATCGACTCAGGTCGTCCGTTACCCTCCTGGTGGTATATCCAGGACTTGACAATCTCGTCGGTCTCAAGCACCTCACCGCTAATCAGCTTGATGGTATACTTATACTCCACCTGACTATTCTGGAGCGGCCTCTGAGGCTCGGCTCCCTCCGGCAAGCCCTTGATCACCTTGTAGTAAATGGCATAGGGAGACAGCTCAAAAGCAAGCTTCTTGTAGGAGGTATCAGCAGCGATATCCTCCACGTACTTCTCGTTCTTCACCCTATACTCCGACTTCGCCTCATCGGGAGCCGTCTGATCGCAGGCGGTGAGGAGACCGAGCGAGAGGCCGAGGGTAAGCGAGAGGAGGAGACCTTTTAGTATGGACTTCATATGCAAAAAAGGGGATCAGAGGTTCTTCAGGAGGGACTTCATACTGACCTTCTCATCGATCAGTGCGTGCAGCTCCCGGATCGGGACACGCTTCTGCTCCATCGTGTCGCGGAAGCGAACGGTCACTGCCTCGTCCGAAGGTGTGTCATTATCAATAGTCACGCAGTAGGGCGTGCCGATGGCGTCGTGACGGCGGTAGCGCTTGCCGATGGAGTCCTTCTCATCGTAGACACAATTGAAGTCATACCGCAGCTCCTTCATGACCGACTCAGCGATCTCAGGCAGACCGTCCTTAGCGACCAGCGGGAGCACAGCCACCTTGGTGGGCGCCAGTGCCGGTGGCAGCTTGAGCACCACTCTGGAGGAGCCATTCTCAAGCTCCTCCTCCACGTAGGAGCCGCACATGATGCTGAGGAAGAGGCGATCCACACCTATGGAGGTCTCTACCACGTAGGGGACATAGCTATCACCCAGCTCCGGATCGTAGTACCGTAGCTTCTTGCCACTGTACTTCTCGTGCTGGCTGAGGTCAAAATTGGTCCGCGAGTGGACTCCCTCCACCTCGCTGAAGCCAAAGGGCATCTCAAACTCGATGTCCGTCGCTGCATTGGCGTAGTGCGCCAGCTTCTCGTGGTCGTGGAAGCGGTACTTATCGTCCCCGAGACCGAGATTCTTGTGCCACTTCATCCGCGCCGCCTTCCACTGCTCAAACCAGTCGATCTCCGTCCCGGGCTTCACGAAGTACTGCATCTCCATCTGCTCAAACTCACGCATACGGAAGATAAACTGCCGTGCCACGATCTCGTTGCGGAACGCCTTACCGATCTGTGCGATGCCGAAGGGGATCTTCATGCGACCCGTCTTCTGCACATTGAGGAAATTGACAAAGATTCCCTGTGCCGTCTCGGGCCGCAGATAGACCGTCATCGTGTCGTCGGAGGCGGAGCCCATCTGGGTGGAGAACATAAGGTTAAACTGCCGCACGTCGGTCCAGTTGCGTGAGCCGCTCACCGGATCAGCGATCTCGCAGTCCAGGATCAGCTGATGAAGTCCCACCAGATCACCACTCCCCGCCACCTCAGCGTAGCGGTCGTAGACCCTCTTTCGCTCATCGAGTACGCGCTTCAGATTGACACTCGTCTCACGATACTGCGCCTCGTCAAAGCTATCACCGAAGCGCTTACGCGCCTTGGCGATATCCTTCTCGATCTTCCCATCCAGCTTAGCGATATAATCCTCCACAAGGACGTCGGCACGGTACCGCTTCTTGGAGTCCTTATTGTCAATCATCGGGTCATTGAAGGCCGCCAAGTGACCCGACGCCTCCCAGATCCTCGGGTGCATAAAGATGGAGGAGTCCAGCCCTGCGATATTATCGTGCAGGTGCGTCATGCTCTCCCACCAGTAGCGCTTGATGTTATTCTTCAGCTCAATTCCATTCTGACCATAGTCATAGACGGCACTGAGACCATCGTAGATCTCGGAGGAGGGGAAGACAAAGCCATACTCCTTGCAGTGACTGATGATTGTCTTGAAGAGCGTCTCGTTATTCTCAGACATATTATATGGGAAAATCAATTGGTTCGCTTACAAGGACGACCCCGAAGGTCGTCTACGCAAAGGTAATCAAAATTGTACGCACTATCCCCTGAAAAAGTCAGCGGACACCGAGGAGCTTATGCTGCTGGAGAGAGAGGCGCCACTGCGGATGAGCGAGCACATAGGCGACGGTCTCAGCGATGATCTCACGATTGCGCACCGGGTCGCCCACATCACAGGGCTGGAGGAGGTAGTGGTCGGCGTGGATGCCGTAGTCGCTCACCTCATGCGCCCCGTCGTAGATCACCTTGAGCTCATCTACGCGCTCGAGGACCACACGACCCTTTGCCCCCACATAGGCGAGCTTGGGCGAGCAGGTGACCCAGTCCACCCCAGGGGGGAGCGGATGGGTGCCATTGGTCTCCACAGCGACACGCTTGCCGAGCGCCCGAAGCCCCTCAACGAGAGACTCCGTCAGCTGGAGAGAGGGCTCTCCACCGGTCACAACAACGAGCGGAGCGGGGTATGAACCGATCTCCGTGAGGATCTCAGCCTCCGTCATCTCGGTGCCGTGCCGGAAGTCTGTGTCACAGAAGTCACAGGCTAAGTTGCAGCCCGAGAAGCGAAGGAAGACCGCCGGAGTACCTGCCTGCACGCCCTCTCCCTGCAGGGAGTAAAAGATCTCGCAGACCCTCATAGGCCGGCGTCATTGTCGTCGATGGAATAGAGTGCAGTATTATTCTCCGACTCACACACCTTAGCCTTGTAGCAATTGGGGATCTGCTCCACACACCAGCGGGCGATATTCTCCGCTGTGGGGTTGAAGGGCAGCAGCTCATTGAAGTCCCCATGATCGAGATAGGTGTGGATCCGTTCCTTGATGACATTGAAGTCTACCACCATACCCTCGGCATTGAGCTGCTCGGAGCGGCAATAGATCGTGATGATCCAGTTGTGCCCATGCACTCGGCTACACTTGCTGGGATAGGGAAGCTCTAGATGGTGACATCCGGCGACCTCAAGTCTCTTAGCGATATAGTACATAATATTATATAGTGTCCTCTTACAAAAAGGGATTGAGTGGATCTGTGCTGATTGCCCCGATGACAAGGACCGATCAATGGGCGGTCGGGACGGGGAATACATATCGGGAGAACGAACTCTCATACCTATCCGTGGTGGAGTCTCGATAAGCCCCCGACACAGTAGGGCACAAAGATCCGTATCTTTCTTATTTCCTTATGCAAAGATACTGATTTTACACGCCTCCCTCGCTTCGCCCCACCCACTGAGCAGTGGTGACGGGTATGAGGATCGGTAAATAGCGTCACGACCATGCCCGAGCGCACACACGATGACCCTGCCCCTTGCGAGACATCAGGTGGATTTTACGCCAGCCTAACAGTCTCGGCATCAAACTCCATTCTTTTACCGGTATTAGAGAAGACTAATATCGGTATTAGTGAATTCTTTTACCGGTATTAGTGATCTCTAATACCGATATTAGATCAGGGGCTCGGATCATACACCGCTCTGCTTAGCGGTTCGTCATCCAGGGGGGACGTTTTTGGATTTGCCCGAGGTCTCGCTGAACAAAAACAAGAAAAACGTCTGAAAATCAGAGCG
>NZ_KV793783.1 GCF_001808555.1 Porphyromonas sp. HMSC065F10 | reverse complement strand
TATGTCTATGATCTCTTGCGTCTCAAGGACGCACTGTGGAGAATAAGGGAGTCGAACCCTTGACCTCCTGCTTGCAGGGCAGGCGCTCTAGCCAACTGAGCTAATCCCCCGTCATAAGTCGCTCGCGAGAGCTCTTATGTCCCTAATAACCCTTATTCCCGTACTTTCTTCCGTAGGCCCAGGCAGAGTTGAACTGCCGACCT
>NZ_KV793782.1:21694-22484 GCF_001808555.1 Porphyromonas sp. HMSC065F10 | reverse complement strand
ACCTTCATCTTGGTCTTTACCGGAAACTTTGACAGGACCTGCCGAAGCTCGGAGGTCCTGAGCGTATCGGCCATCAATGCGACCTTGCTCGTCTCCCGGTTGCTGATGATCGTGTAGCAGACACCATCGATCGTCTTCTCATCGATCGCCATATAGGAGCCTACGTTTGACTCCTTGAGGATCGGCACCCTGATCTTTTTTCGACCTCCCTCTCGCCGGACCTCGATATCATCTTGATAGATCCTGCCGTCCCGCTCTGCCTCACGGAAGCCACTCAGGTAATCCTTGTACCACCGGTCAAGACGCTTCGCATCCGTCCCGAGGACATAGGCGATATTACCAATGCTTATCGGCTTCCCCTCGACCAATTTCTTTTAAAAAAGCACCGAACTTCGGTGTGCATTTGATCCCTTCGATCGTATACTTATAGGTGTTGAAAAAGGACTCTCGACCACCCTTCTCCTTCCACCGACGCCGTCGTATATAGATGAAAGCCTCGCAACCGGCTATGGGAAAAGTCTGGATCTCGCAGGGATTCATATATCCGCATCGGACCACCTCCTTGGCTTCCGCCAGCTCAGGGGGATAATGGCTCTCGTCGTCCTTCTCGTCCATATAGAGCCGGTAGACTCCGCATTCCTTTTTTTACCTCCTTCAGTTCAAAGTCGCGGAGGATCTCCTCCGGAACAAAGGCTGATATCAGATCCCTTATCTCTGCTATTTCCATACGCTAAAACTACTGTCTGGTCCGTTATCTATTGTCTCCTCAACAAAGGTAATCTCCCCCCCC
>NZ_KV793782.1:8884-21594 GCF_001808555.1 Porphyromonas sp. HMSC065F10 | reverse complement strand
CCCTCCCAGCACATCAAAATGCGAATTAGCCGCATTTTTGGTACCTTTACCTGCCTAATCGTATAGGCCAATTAATCCAGTATTAGCTTTGCAGAAATCGACTTTCCTCACCCTACTCCTGTCAGCGCTGGCGCTCTGCTCTTCGCTCGGGGCTCAGACCCCGAGCGACGATAGTCCGGAGCTGCTCTTCAGTGACTTCTACAGCCGGGCGCTCTGCCTTGAGCCCCTCAATGTGGAGAGCGACCTCTCGCCTTACATTTCCCACCTTTGGCTGGCCAACCTTGCGGACTCGGTCCAGCCCTCTGCGCTCTCCGACATCGGCTTCCTCCTCACGCAACTGGGACAGCCGGAGCGGGCCCAGGCGTATCTTATGCGCGCCTACCGCACGTCACACAAGGATCACCTGATCGGTGAGCCGCTCGCCCGACTGGCACTCGCCAATCAGGACTACGCCACCGCAGAAGAGGTGATCACGGAGCTGCTGGCAAAGGTACCGGACGATCACTTCCTCCTCATCCTCCTGCAGCAGGCGTACCGATCGGAGGAGAAGTGGGATGAGGCGATCGAGGTGGGGAAAAAGATCGTCGAGCTAAGCAACGACGACCCTCGTCAGGTGTCGGGACTCTCGGGTCTCTACATACAGGCTGGGCGTCAGGCGGAGGCGCTGAAGCTGCTGGAGCAGTACGGCAAGACCCACCCGGGCGAGCCGACGACACAGACGTTGCTCTTCTACCTCTACCTCTCTACCGGCGACTACGACCGTGCGGGCAAGGCTCTGGAGCAGTTGCGCAAGCAGGGCGCCGATAGCGATGCACTGCGGGTGGCCGAGGTAACCTACTTCGCTCGCCGTGAGCAGTATCGCGAGGCGGCGAAGTATATCCTCCGTCAGTCTCGGAGCGAGGGGATCGACCCGGAGCAGGTGGAGTCGCTGATCCAGACCTTATATAAGGAGTCCCCGAGTGCCACGGAGGCGCGGAGAGAGATGGTGAGGGTGCGACCCGACATTGCCAAGATCTTTCCCCACACCCCTCAGCTCCTCCTCGGGCTCTCGCAGGATCATCTGCTGCTGGGCGACACGGTCGCTGCAGAGGGGATACTGGATAAGCTGGTGGATGACCGTGCGGAGCTGGTGTCGCCTTACGTCTACTTCACCGACCGCTATGCGGCTGCCGAGGATACGACCCACCTCAGGCACTATGCCGAGGCGGGGCACGAGGCACTGCCGGAGGAGGGGGTATTCCGTCTTTACTTAGCCCTTCTCGCAGTCAATGCGGGCGACACAGTCGTCTATCGCAAGCAGCTGGACGATGCACTATCGGTGGTCTCGCCGGAGGATCGCTTCTACCCTCAGCTGGCACTTCTGCGGGCGGATGACCTGAGTGGCGGGGGAGACTTTGAGGCAGCAAGGCCCTACTACGAGGCAGCCGTGAGACAGCCACTGCCCCCGGCGTACAATAACTACGCCTATTTCCTCACGGAGAAGTCCGGCACCCCGGCCGACCTCGATAAGGCGGAGAAGCTGGCCCGCCAGGCGATCAAGCTGGAGCCCGACAACGGGACCTACCTCGACACCTATGCTTGGGTGCTCTACCGCAAGGGGTCGTCGATGCTCGCCCTGATCTACATCAAGAAGGCGATCGAGGCGACAGAGACACCCGACCCGACACTCTACGAGCACCTCGCCGAGATCCTCACTGCCGAGGGTCGGTACGACGAGGCGATCGAGGCATGGCGCCACTGCCTCGAGAGTGGCGGTGACTCGAAGAGGGTGGCACAAAGGGTAGAGGCCATCACCGAGATGAAAAAGAGCAAAAAAGCCGAGCCAGCGACAGACGGACTCGGAGATGATTAGTCACTCAGAATAAGGAAAAGCACCATGAGACAGACCATACACAGACCTGCGTCCCTCCTTTTACTCTCCCTACTGGGGCTGCTCCTGCTCGTTGCCACCTCATGTGGCTCGCGGAGAAGCTCCGTCGGTGGCTCGGGAGCCATAGGGACCCTCTCCAAGAGCGAAGTAATCCGAGGCTATGCGGCACTTCCCTCTTACCCCCTCGCTGATGTGCGCGGCATGCTCTCTGTCTCAGCGGGTGAGAGGGGCGATCTCTCCAGTGGATACCGGATGTCGATCTACCCGGGCGAGGCGATGGTGATCTCGGCAAGGCCGATGGGGCTCTTCGAAGCCGGTCGTGTGACGCTGCTGCCAGACCGGGTGGTGCTGCTGGATAAGATGGACCGCTATGGCGTGGACGAGGCACTTGATGTCACACCGGCGCTACCGGTCAGCATCCTTGACCTCTTCGGCTCCGTCAGCACAGAGCGCTTAGAGGAGATGAGCATGACCCGCGAGCCGGGTGGATACCGCTTCACCGACCGGGATAGCGGGAGCGAGCTCTTTATGGACCTGGACCTCAATCTCACCAGTATGTCGATTGACCTGCCGAGACGAGCAGGCGGGGTGACTGTCTCCTTCTCCCACTTCACCACCATAGCAGGCTACCGTCCCCTCCCGCAGCAGATGAGGGCGGAGCTACGTATGCCCTCGATGGGCGACCCTGCCACACTGACACTTACGATCACTGACTACGACACCAAGCCGTCGATGAAGCCGGATAAGGCACTTCCCGACGACTATACCCGACTCAGCCTCTTCCGGCTGATCTCTGTAATCCTCGGCAAATGAAGCACCTCAAGACCCCCCTCTTACTCCTCCTGCTCCTCTCCCTCTCCCTGACACCGCTCACGGAGGGGGCGGCACAGACGACGAAGAAGTCGGATGTGGTACGACAGCTGGAGAACCAGCGGAAGAAGATCCAGGAGGAGATCAAGCGGATCTCCGCACTCCTGACCCAGACCACCTCTTCGTCCAAGAATACCCTACAGCGCATCTCCCTCCTCGACCAGCAGATCCGCGCACGTAAGGAGGCGATAGCGACGATGCAGAGCGAGGTGACGGCACTTAATGGTCAGATCGACGAACTGGAGGTGCAGCTGGACTCGCTGCAGGTGCGATTTGACCGCAAGCAGGTGAGCTACATCAAGTCGATCCGCGCCCTCCAGACCCACCACTCAACGGAGGATATGCTGATGTTTGTCCTCAGCGCGAAGGACTTCGCCGAGGGGATGCGCCGGGCGGAGTACCTCGGGCAGTATGCCAAGTGGCAGCGCGATCAGGCGGAGAAGCTGAAGGCTCTCCGCGCTGAGATAGAGACCCAGAGGGCTGAGCTGGAGCGGGTGCGCGACAAGCAGCAACAGCTCCTCAATGACAAGACCGCCGAGCAGACCAAGCTGCAGGCGGATCAAGACGCTGCCCGCCAGGAGGCAAGCCGACTGAAGGGGAAGGAGAAGGAGCTACGGCAGCAGATCAAGAAGCAACAGCAGCAGGCCGCCGCCCTCGACCGGAAGATCCAGGAGCAGATCCGCAAGGAGGTGGAGGAGGCTCGGCGACAGGCAGAGCTGGAGGCTCAGAAGGCCAAGCAGGGAGGCAAGGTCAGCCGCCGTCGTACTGCCACCAAGGGTGGCTATGCGATGACGGAGAAGGAGATCAAGCTGTCGAAAAACTTTGCCGACAATCGGGGAAAGCTCCCCAGCCCGATCTCCGGTCCAAGCCGGGTGGTCTCCCGCTTCGGTCGGCAGAAGATTGCCGGCATGCAGTATGTCGAGCTGAATAACAACGGCATCGACCTGCAGGGTGCCGCTGGAGCACGGGCACTCTCCGTCTTTGACGGCGTGGTGACCCGCATCTTCACTCTCGAGGGCTTCAATAACAGCATCATCATCCGCCACGGTAATTACCTCACCGTCTACAGCAACCTGACGGAGGTCTTTGTCAAGACGGGCGACAAAGTCTCCACCGGTCAGGCCCTCGGTAAGGTCTACTCCGACCCCGATGTGGGCGGCGCAACAAAGCTCCACTTCCAGATCTGGAAGGAGACCACCAAGCTCGACCCCTCAGTATGGATCAGACGCTGACCCCTACCCTCCTCTCGATCCGTGAGCTGAGCGAAGCGCTGGAGGGACGTCCTTTTGTAGCCACGGTCGGCTCCTTTGACGGAGTCCACCTGGGACATCAAGCGGTGATCGAACGGACCGTCTGCGAGGCAAAAAGAGTGGGTGCTGCCTCGGTGGTGATCACCTTCGACGGGCATCCCTCAGCGGTGCTCCACAAGAGTGCTCCACCGCTGATCACCGGCACGACCGAGAAGGTCCGCTACCTCGCTCCCCTCGGTGCGGATGCGATCCTACTCCTCCCCTTTACCACTGAGCTGGCCGCCCTCTCTATGAGCGACTTCATCGGAGCTCTCCGAGAGATCGGACTGCAGCGGATGGTACTGGGGTACGACAGCCGATTTGGTTGCGACACCTCCGGGATCCCCTTTGACCTCTTTGACAAGAAGATGGCAGCACTCGGCGTGCCTGTGGAGCGTGTGGCACCAGTGAGCCCGGGTGGCTTGGAGGTGAGCAGCAGCCGCATCCGGGAGCTCCTCGCTGAGGGACACATCCCCGAGGCGGAGGCGCTACTGGGGCATCCCTACAGCCTCTGCGGCTATGTCGCCGAGGGGCGGCAGATCGGGCGACAGATGGGCTTCCCCACGGCAAATATCGTCCCCGAGGGGGCGGCACCACTGATCCCGAGAGATGCAGTGCTGGCAGCGGAGGTGTTGCTGGACGGGGTCACCTACCCCGCTATGGCTTACTACGGCACCGCCCCGACGATCAGTGCCGATGATAGAGACTACAGGATCGAGGCCTTCCTCCTCGACTTTAGCGGTGACCTCTACGGGGACCGCGTGGAGATCTCTTTCCTCCTCTACCTCAGGGGCGACAAGCGCTTCGACAGCCTTGAGGAGCTGAGGGCGCAACTGCTCGAGGATGAGGAGGCGACCCGAGACTTCTTCCGCGGGAGAGGTCGGGGCGTATAGAGTCAAAAATTGCTACCTTTGTAACCACTATGAGACTAAGATCTTACCATACCATTGGGCTGGCGATCATCACCCTACTGATGACAGCGTCTACCCTCCGTGCGCAGGAGTCGGTGACCGACTCGCTCACGGTGCGCAGTATCTTTGACGAGCTGGCACTTATCAAGGAGGGCGAGGGGACGGTCTTCATCACGCAGTCGCCCGACATCGCGGCACTTGTGCACAACCGCCCCACGCTGATCACCAAGGATGACCTTCAGGCAGGCTACACCTACAGGAGCGGCTACAGGATCCAGGTATTCAGTAGCAACGACACCAACGCTCGTAGCACCGCCTCCCACCGTGCGCAGCAGCTTAAGGATGCCTTCCCGGAGATCGAGACCGATGTGCTCTACAAGGCACCCTTCTGGAGCGTCCGGACAGGTAGCTTCGTCACTCGTGAGGAGGCAAGGGACTTCATCAATAGCCTCAAGGGGCGCTTCCCCGCCTTTGCCCGAGAGATGTATGTGGTGCCGTCTAAGATCAAAGTACCACTCTAACTACTGACCCATCACTATGACCTCACGTCACGACAACCCCTACTTCACCGAGGAGATTGATCCGCAGGAAATGAAGGAGCGGACCGACCGACTGGCAGCCCTCTCCCGTCAGATCCTCACCGAGCTTGGCGAGGACGCTAACCGCGATGGTCTCCAAGAGACACCGGTACGCGTCGCCAAGGCGCTCCAGGCACTCACACGAGGCTACCATCAGGACCCCAAGGCGGTGCTCCGTGCTGCCACCTTTGAGGACGACTACAGCCAGATGGTGATCGTAAAGGACATCGAGTTTTACTCCCTCTGCGAGCATCATATGCTCCCCTTCTTTGGCAAGGTACACATCGCTTATATACCCAACGGCCATATCACCGGACTGAGCAAGCTGGCCCGCATCGTGGACATCTTCTCCCGCCGTCTGCAGGTACAGGAGCGGCTCACGAGACAGATCAAGGACTGCATCGAGGAGGCGCTCCACCCCCTCGGCGTGATGGTGGTGATCGAGGCGCGACACCTCTGCATGCAGATGCGTGGCGTGCAGAAGCAAAATGCGATCACGACGACGAGCGACTTCTGCGGTGCCTTTGAGCGACAGAGCACTCGGTCCGAGTTCCTCGAGCTGATCCACCACGAGGGCAAGGGATATGTCTAATCTTTTTATATAAAAAAGGAAATCACCATGAGCAATATCAAGCACACTCTGGTCCTATGCTTGGGGATCCTCCTCGGCTTGACCGCCTTCGGCAGCGCTGAGGCACAGTTTCACTGGGGAGTCCGCGCCGGCGCCGACTTCTCCAAGTTCCCCACCACGGCGGAGCAATTCAAGTCCGACTACTACACCGGCTTCCATGTCGGCCCAACGGTTGAGCTAAGCCTGCCCCTCCGCTTCTCCGTTGATGCCTCTCTGCTCTTCTCTCAGAAGAAAGTGGGAATGACCATAGAGGAAACAAAGGCGAAGGACATCCTGAAGACCAATTACATCATCGTGCCGGTGAATGCGAAGTACAACATCGCCAGCCTGCCCGGTGCAGACGTGATGGTCATCGCAGGACCGCAATTCAATTTTAAGCTCAGCAACAACCTTGAGGAGCTGAAGGACCTGAATAACCTGCGTGAGGTCGAGGCAAAGAAAGCGTCCGTCGGTGTCAATGTCGGACTCGGAGTAAGGGTGCTGAAGATGCTGCAGATCTCTGCGCTCTACAATGCCACCCTGTCGGACGACTATAAGTTTACAAGCCTCAATCAGACGACGAAGGATGTCTTCAATGCCAAGACCAATAGCTTCGTCATCCAGGCCGCTGTCCTCTTCTGATCAGGAGACAGCAATCGCCATATAAAAACAATAGACGCACTACCCTTGCCGGGTGGTGCGTCTCTCTTTGTGTGTGAAGTGCTTACTTGATCACCGCACGACCGGCGTAGACGGCAGCGATACCGAGAGCGACACTGAGGAGGATGTAGAGCGCCATCAAACCATAGGCGCCACTCTCCTTGAGGAGCAGGCACTCCTTAGAGAAGGTGGAGAAAGTGGTGAAGCCGCCACAGAGCCCCACGGTGAGCCCCCGAGCGATCGCCGTATCGAGCGAAATGGTCTCCGCAAGGGCGGTCAGCAGCCCGATAAGGAAGCAGCCGAGGAGGTTAATCACAAGTGTCCAGAGCGGGAAACCGTGTACGAGAGTGGGCAGAGGGAGCAGCCCGATGCCGTAGCGGAGGATGCCGCCCAGCATACTGCCCAGTCCGACGAAGAGTATAGTTCTCATTATATATTCTAAGCTGTGAGTCCGGAGAGTCGCTCAAGGATCGTCGTCGCCTGTCTGAGCGTCTCCACGCCACGGACTGAGATACTCCGGTCGCCCTTCTCCTCCTTAAATCGCAGCTCCTCGCCCCACTGAGCCGCTGCCTGCAGGATGTGGGAGAAGAGCGGACTCCTGTAGTAGGGGCTGTGGAGGTCGCGGACGAGGGTCAGCTTGAGCAGTCCGCGCTTCAGCAGGACCCGCTCCACGCCACACCGCATCGCCAGGAGGCGCAGCTCCACCACATGGAGCAGTTCCTCGCCCTCGCGCGGCATCGGACCGAAGCGGTCCACCATACGGTCGTAGAAGTCGAGGAGGTCCCTCTTCCTCTGGATGCTATCCAGCTCGCGGTAGAGACGCATCCGCTCCTCGTCTCCCGGGACATAGGTCTGGGGGAAGTAGGCAGCCACATCGGTGTCGATGGAGGTGTCGGTGACATAGGACCGGCGGTGTCCCTTCTTGTCGGAGGGAGAGGGGCTCTCTGCCTGCTCCACAGGCTCCTCCTCTGTCGGAAAGAGATCGGCAAACTCCTCATCCTTAAGCTCCCTGACCGCCTCCTCCAGCACCTGCTTGTAGGTCTCGTACCCGAGGTCGGCGATGAAGCCGGACTGCTCCGAGCCGAGGAGGTTTCCCGCGCCACGTATGTCGAGGTCCTGCATGGCGATCTGGATGCCGCTCCCCAGCTCCGCAAAGGAGACGATGCTCTCGAGCCGACGCTTCGCCGTATCGGTCAGCGCATCCGCTGGGGGCGTCAGGAGGATGCAGTACGCCTGCCGATCACCGCGACCCACCCTACCGCGGAGCTGGTGGAGGTCGCTGAGGCCGAAGCGCTGCGCCTCATTGACGATGATGGTATTGGCATTGGGCACATCGATCCCATTCTCCACCACGGAGGTGGCGAGGAGCACATCGTACTCCTGATTGACAAAGCCGGTCAGCACTCTCTCCAGCTCCTTAGGCGGCATCTGTCCGTGGCCGACGCCGATGCGGACACCCGGCACCGCCTTGCGGATATCCTCCTCCACACTCTCCATGGTGCGGATCCGGTTATTGATCACAAAGACCTGCCCATCGCGCGCCAGCTCGGCATTGATCGCATCGGCGAGCACCTCAGGGCTGTAGGTGGTGTGGTCGGTACGCACGGGGTGACGATTGGGCGGCGGGGTAAGGATATTGGAGAGGTCGCGGGCGCCCATGAGGGAGAATTGGAGCGTCCTCGGGATCGGCGTGGCGGTCATCGTCAGCGTGTCCACTTCGGCGCGCATCTTCCGGATCTTCTCCTTCACCGCGACGCCAAACTTCTGCTCCTCATCGATGATCAGCAGCCCCAGGTCCTTAAATTTCACCCCCTTCCCTGCCAGCGAGTGTGTGCCGATCAGTATGTCGATCTTCCCCTCCGCGAGATCCTTCAGCAGCTGCGTCCGCTCCTTTCCCTGCCGTGCCGCATTGAGGTAATCGACCCGCACGGGGAAGTCCCGCAGTCTTTTCTTGAAGGTGTGGTAGTGCTGGTAGGCAAGCACGGTCGTCGGCACCATCACCGCCACCTGCTTGCTGTCGGCGCACGCCTTAAATGCCGCCCTCACGGCGATCTCCGTCTTGCCGAAGCCGACATCCCCGCACACCAGTCGGTCCATCGGCACAGGCGACTCCATATCCGCCTTCACCTCCTCCGTAGCCTTCTCCTGATCGGGCGTATCCTCGTACATGAAGGAGGCCTCCAGCTCCTGCTGCAGGTAGGTGTCGGGGCTAAAGGCGAAGCCCTTCATCTTCAGCCGCTGGGCGTAGAGCTTGATCAGGTCGCGGGCGATCTCCTTGACCTTCTTCTTCGTCTTATCCTTCAGTCGATCCCAGGCGCCGCTGCCCAGCTTATTGAGCTGCGGTGCCTCCTCCACATCCTTGCTCTTGTACTTGGAGATGCGGCTGAGGGCGTTGATGCTGACGTAGAGGCTGTCGCCGCCCTTAAAGTTGAGCCGCACCGCCTCCCTTTCCTCCCCATTTTGCTCAATCTGGCAGAGCCCGCCAAACTGTGCCACCCCGTAGTCGGAGTGGACGACGTAGTCCCCGTACTCAAATCCCCGGATGTCCTGCAGTGTCAGCGCCGAGCTCCGCTTGCGGATGCGGTCACTCTTGAGCCTATAGCCGTGATACCGCTCGAAGATCGAGTGGTCCGTCAGCAGGCAGAGCTTGATCTCGTGGTCGATGAAGCCCCCATGCAGCGTCGGCCGCAACGGGACGAAGTGGACCGGTTGCTCCCGCTCGGCGAGGAGCCTGTGGAGTCGCCCCAGCTGGCTCTCCTGGTCGCTCATGATCATCGTCGCAAAGGACTGATGCTGGTAGTCGGAGAGTGTCTCGGCGAGGAGGTCCATTTTCTTATGAAAGAGGGGCTCCGGCTGCTCGCGGAAGGCGATCTCCCGCCACTGCGACTGCTCCCTCAGGTCGACACCCCCGGTGAGGAGCGAAAAGTGCTCCAGCTGCGCCATCACCATCTCCGGCTCGATCAGCCTCGCCTGCATCTCCTCGAGGGTGTGGAAAATATTGTCCTCCGGGTGGACCGGGGGCATCTCGTAGACCGTGCGGAGGGTGGAGGGGAAGAAGGAGTGGCTCGGCAGGTAGACCACCGCCTCCGGCGGCAGTAGCTCGAGGAGCGAGGTACCCTTGCTCTCGCTCTTGCTATCTACCGGTGCCAGGATCCGCACCCGCTCCATCGTCTCGCCGGAGAGCTGGCTCTCGGGGTCAAAGAAGCTGATCGTCTCCACCTCATCGCCGATGAAGTCGATCCGCACTGGCAGGTCCTGTGCGTAGGAGTAGATGTCGATCAGACTACCGCGGACGGCGAATTGTCCCGGCATATAGACATAGTCCGTCTCCTCGAAGCCCAGCGACCAGAGCCGCTCACGGAGAGACTTACGCTCATACTCCTCCCCAAGGGCGATGTCGATATGCCCCGCCTCATACTCCGCCTGATCGGCAAAGCCCTCCGGCAGCGCCGCCGCATAAGTAACGATGATCCGTGGTGGCACCCCGCCACCCCTCAGCCGATCAGCGATCTCGCTCCGCAGCACCTCATTGGCTGCATCGGGCTGTCCGTAGCGGATGCCACGACGATAGAGCGAGGGGAGGAAAAAGACCTGCTCCTCGCCCCCCATCAGAGCGACCAGGTCACTCTGCAGGTAGCCCGCACTCTCCTCATCGTCACAGACGAGGAGGAAGGTCGGCACCTGTGTGAGCCGATCCGCCAGCTCGGCAAAGAGGAGCGCCGGAGCGGAGCCGGCAAGACCGGAGAGGAAGAGCCGGGCGGGACTCTTCCGCTCCTGGGCGAGGGAGCGGACGATCGTCTGCAGAGCGGGATGCTTCCCGTAGAGGCCCCGCAGCGTACTTAAGCCGACAGTCTTGGCTGCCGTTTCTTCAGGATCTTTGTTCTTCATGTACGGGGGCAAAGGTACCGCTTTTCCCTCACCCCGAGTGGACTAAAAGCCGTAGCTCAGTCCCAGTGCCAGCCCCGGACTGATCCTGCTCTTAGTGAGCAGTCCCTCCGCCATAACGAAGAGTCCCAGCCGATCGAAGAAGCGGTACTTCACCCCACCGCCGAGCGAGGCGGCTGTCGGGCTTACCTTGAGATCCACAAAGGGGGTAAACCTCGAGGGCAGGACATTCCATGTCGTCTGTAGAGCCGGTCGGATAGGATCGTTGTCCAGCTTCGTGAAGCCGAGACCGACATATAGCCTGCGGTCGAAGAGTGACACACCCGCTGTGAGCGAACCGGTCGCATAGCTACTCATGTCGATCTGCTCACCATCGGGACCGTAGACTCGATGGAACCAGCTGTTACAGATGTCTGCCGAGGCGGCGAAGCGAACCTTCCCGAGCCTCGACCCGCCGTCGCTTGCCGCAGCGGCTCTGCCGGTGAGCGACAGTGCCATCACCAGTGTCAGGAGAAATAGTGAGAGCTTACTCATGATCAGATGCTATGTTGTTAGTTTTCGACTGCAATAGTAAGGAAATCGGCAGACACCCCAAGGGGGGGAAAAAAGAGGTCTCAGTTCAGGGGTGACGCATTTGAGCTTATCAATAAGAGAAGTGATAACCTCTGTCGCTGTACAATCTCGCTGACCGAACCCCGCCCTGTTGCTATCGCCTGCCGATCCCGCAGGGGCGAAGCCCCGGAGGGATCATCGCTTTTTAGACCGGGTGTCGAGGCACGAAGTGCCGAAGACCCCGGGAAAGACCACCTCGGGAATATCTCCGACCCCGCTAGGGTGTCGCACTTACCAATCAGGCAATCAGTGCGACACCCTGGCGGGGTCGAGGGATTGCTTGCGATGCCCGGTCCACGGGTCATCGGGGCTACGCCCCTCGACCACGTGGCTAAAAAGCGGGCACCCCTGTCGGGGTGCATCGTCTTCCACTCTTCACTATGAGTTGAATAGCTTCTGCACGGCTCAAATGCGTCACCCCTAGAGGTCTCGGTTTTGTCACTGACAGCAGGCGGGAGAGCGACCAAGCACCCCTTTTTTTATCCTCCTCAAGTATACGCCTGAGGATCAGCAGCGAGGAGCGCCCTCCCTCTGGCGCATTTCTAATACCGATATTAGAGATCACTAATACCGATATTAGAGTTCACAAATACCGGTATTAGGATTGACGCTTGTCCCAAAAACAAGTACATTTGCAACGTGTACCATATTGGTACACATTAAGAGCAAAGTAAGAAGGATTATGATCATAGTCACGGCAAGAGACTTTAGGGGCGAGCAAGGGAAGTACTTCCGGATGGTAGAGAGGGGCGAGGACGTGGTCATCAAGTCGAGAGACCACGGCTCCTTCAAGCTTGTCCCGGTCACCGATGATGACACCCTGCTCTCTAAGAAGGAATTCTTAGAGAAGATCAGGCACGCCGAGGAGGAGATAGACGCCGGAGAGGGCAAGGACTTTGCCACCGCTGAGGAGGCAGCGACCTATTTTCGGTCCTTATAATGTATCATATCAGATCCTCAAAAACCTTTGAGGAGGACATCAAGAAGCTCAAGAAGCGTGAGGCTAAAGTCTTCCAGAAAGCCCTTAGACTCATCGAGGAGGTCAGGGGTGACGCATTTGAGTTTTACAGCTAAAAAGAAAGCACCCCTGCGGGGGTGCCATTCCGCCTGCCGATCCCGCAGGGGCGCAGCCCCAGAGGGATCATCGCTTTTTAGCCCGGGTGTCGAGGCACGAAGTGCCGACGACCCCGGGTAAGAAGACGTTCTTTAAGATGCACGACCCCGCTAGGGTGTCGCACTTACCAGTCAGGCAATCAGTGCGACACCCTAGCGGGGTCGCTTGGATAGAGCCACATCGTAACCCGGAGTCTTCGGGGCTGCGCCCCTCGACATCCGGGCTAAAAAACGGGCACCCCTGTCGGGGTGCTTCGTACTCCACTCTTCACAATGGGTTGAATGACTTATGTAAAGATCAAATGCGTCACC
>NZ_KV793782.1:0-8784 GCF_001808555.1 Porphyromonas sp. HMSC065F10 | reverse complement strand
GACTTATGTAAAGATCAAATGCGTCACCCCTGTCGAGGAGGTAGCTGAGCATCCTGAGTCAGGGACCGGCAAGCCGGAGCCGTTAAGGGGACTGCCACCGGGGAGGTGGTCACGGAGACTGACCCAGAAGCACCGACTAGTATACCGGATAGTAGAGGAGGCGAAGGAGGTCCACCTGCTATCCGCCTATGGACACTACGACGACAAGTAGCACCTGATGCAGGGTGTATGGGAAGCGAAAATTGGCTAACTTCGCAACAGAATCAACCACGGCAACTTGATACAATTCCTACAATGACTGACCCTGCTGTCCCCTCCGCTGAGACAACGACTCACCGAGCCGGACCTCTGGCAAAGGAGATCCTCCTGATCGTCATCGGCTCCTTCCTCGAGGCGCTGGCGTATGGTGGCTTCATCGCCCCCAACGACATCATCCCCGGTGGGGTCTATGGTATCACCATCGCCCTCCATGAGCTGACGAGGGGGGTATTTGCTTTCGCTCCCGACGGACTACCGATCGGGACGACGGCGCTCTTCTTCAACGTCCCCCTTCTCCTCCTTGCGATGCATAGGTTGGGGCTGAAGTCGGGTCCCAAGACGGTGCTCACCTTTATCCTCATCTCGCTCTTCACCGATGGGATCACCCTCTTCCTCAACCACAAGCCGATCATCGACGACATGATCCTCGCCTCCTGCTACGGCGGGGCGATCCTCGGCGTGGGGGTCTACTTCGTCTTCCGTGCCGAGAGCACGAGCGCCGGGACGGATGTGCTGGGACGGATCATTGCGAAGGGGCGAAATATCAAGCTCGGCACCTGCATCATCATCATCGACTCAATCGTGGTCGTCTTTGGTCTGCTGGTCTTCCGGGACATCAAGGTGCCGCTCTACTCGTGGCTCACCATATTTATATATGGTCGGGTGGTCGAGTTTCTCTCGCCTGAGAACCCTAAGAAAGCGGTCTTCATCGTCTCCTCTCAGGTGGAGCCGATCCGCCAGTGCCTCTCCGCCCTCGGCGTGCGAGGATCTATCCTCCACGGACGTGGTATGTACGAGGGTGTGGAGCGCGAGGTGCTCTTCATCGTCGCCGAGCGGAAGACACTTCGTCGCATACGTAGCGAAGTCAGAGCCCTGGACCCCAAGGCCTTTATCTCCACCATGGATGCCGGTGAGGATCCGCTACCGATCCCTAAGGCTCCTCATCAGTAATCTCTTATGTCTAAGCTAAGTCCGGAAATGTGTACCGTCCCCGTGGACGGCGAGTATGACCCCACCGTAATGCGCTTCCTCCACATACGCACCCACCTGCGGGCGGAGCTGGCTACCGGCAAGTACCCCTATCGGGTCGATATCACCTGGCCCTACGATGGGGATGAGAAGGGGCTCCCCGACCCTGAGACCGCCGATGCGATGAAGGGCTTCCGCGAGCGGGTGATCGATGAAGCGCTCGAGAGGGATAAGCTCGCCCTGCTCGCCTACGAGGTGGTGGGCGAGGACCGCTGCCTCTGGTGCATCTACACGCGGAATATCCCAGCCTTCCAGGAGATGCTCAACGAAGCCTCCTCAGAGCTGCCGGACTACCCGCTGGAGATCTATGCCGAGGAGGATCGGGAGGGTCTCGCCTTTGGCGAAGTGGAGCCGATGATCGCGGCCGAGTAGCCTATCCGTAAACGCAAAGCGGGGACGCACTTCTGTCTGAAGTGCGACCCCGCTTTGTATCAGGACCTTTGGTGGACTTAGTGAAAGAAATATCAATCTTTCTTCAAGAATAGCTACTGTTAATTTGTAAGGTACCGAGTTTATACATATCTTTGCTTCGTCAACCAATCAAAGTAAGTAACGCAATGGAGACAGACAGCAGAGAGCGCACCCCGGTAGTCGACGTCCGGGAGCTGCACAAGACATATCCGGGAGCTCAGCCGCTCCACGTCCTCAAGGGCGTCTCCCTCCGAGTCGAGGAGGGAGAAATGGTGGCTCTGATGGGAGCGAGTGGCTCCGGTAAGAGTACCCTACTCAATGTCCTCGGCATCCTCGACACCTACGACGCCGGCTCCTACTACCTGGATGGGCAGTTGATCACCCGCCCGGGGGAGAACGAGGCAGCGGAGCTCCGGGGACATAAGATCGGATTTGTCTTCCAGTCCTTCAACCTCATCTCCTTCAAGACTGCGCTGGAGAATGTCGCCCTCCCGCTCTACTACCAGGGCGTCAGCACCCGCAAGCGGATGAAGCTCGCCGAGGAGTACCTTGATCGCGTGGGACTGCTCCCCTGGAGGGATCACCTGCCTAATGAGATGTCCGGCGGACAGAAGCAGCGCGTCTCCATCGCCCGCGCCCTCATCACCCGCCCCCGCCTGCTCCTCGCCGATGAGCCGACCGGCGCACTCGACAGCACCACGGCCGATGACGTGATGCGGCTCCTCAGAGAGATCAATGAGGAGGACCACATGACTGAGCTCATCGTCACCCACGCCAAGGAGGTGGCAGAGCTGACCGACAGGATCATCCACATCAAGGACGGCCTCATCACCGACGAGCCATGAAAGAGCTATTTGCCGAGATCCTCGCCTCTATGCGGACGAGCAAGCTCCGCACCTTCCTCACCTCCTTCACCATCGCCTGGGGGATCATCATCCTCGTCGTGCTGCTGGGTATCGGGACCGGCATCCGCAATGGCGCCACCCGTATGTCCGAGGATATGGGGATGAGCCACTTCGGGACGCAGGTCATCCTACAGGAGACCGAGCTGCCCTATGCAGGGTACCAGAAGGGACGGAAGCCCCGGCTGACCGCAGACCAGATCGACCGCCTGAGGAACACCTTTGCCGATGATCTCTACGGCATCGATCCGGCACCGAGCTTCTCCTTCCTCACCTTCACCACCGACTTCGGCTCCGTCGGCACCCAGTTGGGTACCGCCACACCACTGAGCGAGCGCTTCCGCACCCTCCGCGTGATACAGGGACGCACTTTCTCCCCCCGCGAACTGGCTACGGGGGAGCGGGTGGCGCTACTCTGCAAGAGTACCATCTCGAAGCTCTTCGAGGCCGGCACCGACCCGATCGGGCAGGTGATCACCGCCGGCGGGATCAGCTACCGAATCATCGGCGTGACGGAGGATGTCAATCCCTTCTTCGCCGTGACCGAGATACCGCTCACCACCTACCAGGGTCTCTACCCCAATCAGATGATCGAGGTGAGCAACCTCAAGCTCTACCCAAAAGGGTCCAAGGCAGAAGAGATGAAGAGCTTCGAGGACCGATTTAAGGGAGAGCTGTCGAGGATGCTGAAGTTTGACCCCAACGATCCCTACGTCTTCCGACTCCAGAGCTCCACGGATGTGAAAAACTCAATGGACAAGGCCTTCAACGGTCTCGACATGCTCCTCTGGATCATGGGGCTCGGCAGCCTCGCCGTCGGCTCCATCGGCGTCTCCACCATCATGACCGTCACCGTGCGGGAGCGGATGCGCGAGATCGGCATCCGCAAGGCGCTCGGCGCCCGACCGAGAGACATACTCAGGATGATCCTCGGCGAGAGCATCGCCCTCTCCGTCGTCTCCGGTCTCGTCGGGCTGCTCCTCGGCGCCGGCATCGTTCGGCTCATCGGCTACTCCGCCGAGCACGACAGCTGGGCGATCCAGGAGGTGGGTGGCGGAAATGGTGCCGAGGCAGCCTACTACCACATCGTCAGCGACCCGAGTGTCAACCTCAGCATTGCCATCGGAGCGCTGATCGTGCTGGTGATCGTCGGCATCATCGCCGGCATCCGTCCGGCACGCCACGCCCTCCGCGTCCCTGCCGTCATCGCCATGAGAGATAAGTAAGACTATGAGTAAGCTATTCTCCACAGAGCTCTGGAGCGAGGTCTTCTACTCGCTGAGACGCAACCGCCGCCGCACCCTCGTCACGTCACTGGGGGTCTTCTTCGGGATGTTTTTCTTCGTCCTCCTCGACGGGCTGGGTACCGGCATCGGTAACAGCATCAACGAGGGTTTCTCCACCCTCTCCAAGCGTATGGTCGTAGTCTTCGGGAGTCGTACGACCAAGCCCTACCAGGGCTATAAGGCCAACCGCTACATCGAGCTCACCTACCGGGACTACCTCTGGATGAGCGACCATGCCAAGAGCCTCGATAAGGCAGGCTGCTTCCTCGGCTTCAATAAGGAAAATATGTGGTCGGACTCCCAGATCACTGCCAACGGCAAGTCGGCAAAGGACTTCGTCGTCGGCGTCACCCCGGAGTACCCCTACGACATCCGCCCGGTGATCGTCACCTACGGGCGTTATATGACACGCGAGGAGATCAAGCGGGGTGACCCGGTCTGCGTCATGGGACTGAATACGACAGAGAACTTCTTCGACAAGCCGGAGGACGCAGTAGGGAAGTACCTCTCCGTCGGAGGGATCGCCTTCCGCATCGTAGGGGTGATCGAACCTCAGTCTGATAATTTCAATGTAGGCTACACCCCATACTACTGTGTCGAGGTGCCGATAGACTTCGCCGTCGGCGGCAATCTCGATCGCCAGGTGATGATCTCCGGACTGCTTAAGGAGGGCAGCAAAGTCGACGACCTGCGGAGCGAGCTGAGTGGCTACATCGCTCGCGTCCACCACGTGGACCCGACCGACACCGGCGCGCTCGGGATGGTGGACGTCGAGTCACAGCTCCGGATCTTTGACCTGATGGCCAACCTCCTGAATGCCCTCGTCTGGATCATCGGTCTCGGCACCCTCCTCACCGGCGTCATCTCGGTCAGCAACATCCTCCTCGTGACCGTCAAGGAGCGGCAGAGGGAGATCGGTGTCCGCCGCGCCCTCGGAGCCAAGCCGATCGACATTGTGATCCAGTTTATGCTCGAGTCGATGGCGATGATCCTCGTCGCCGGGCTCCTCGGGCTGCTCGTCGGACTGCTCCTTCTCCTCGGCATCGGTGCCCTGTCGGAGAGTACCGGCAAGCTGGCTGAGATCCTCGTACGCCCCTACCCGACGCCCGGGATCCTCCTCTTCTCCCTCATCATCATGATCCTTTCGGGTGCCTTTGCCGGACTGTTGCCGGTGCAGAAGGCTCTCGACATCAAGGCGATCGACGCCATACGGGACGAGTAATCCCCTTTTCCTTATAGACAAAAAACAATAACTACCTATCATATCTCCATTATGATCCAAGATCCATCACAGTCCGGCACCGTCCCGGTGCAGAAGAAGCGTGCGAAGAAGTGGCCCAAGATCCTCCTCTGGGTCGTCATCGGCCTCGCCATCATCGGTGTCATCGCCACCGCGATCGTCAAGTCGCAGGGTAAGACGAAGGAGCTCTACGAGGAGGTCACCCCGACCGCCAACGACTCGATCGTCAAGTCGACCGTCCTCACCGGCTCCATCGAGCCACGTGACGAGATCCTCGTGAAGCCCAATATGAACGGCATCATCGCCGAGCTCAATCACCTCCCCGGCGACTTCGTCCAGGAGGGCGAGCTGATCGCCAAGATCCAGATGGTCCCCGACGTCGCCATGGTCCAGAGTGCCGCCTCTCGCGTCGATGCCGCCCGCGTCGACCTGAAGCGCACCGAGGAGGTCTACAAGCGCGACAAGTCCCTCTACGACCAGCAGATCCTCGCCAAGGAGGCCTACGAGACCTCGCTCGCCAACTACCGCCGCGCCAAGATCGAGTACAGCTCCGCCGTCGAGCAGCTCGACCTCACCCGCACCGGCTCCTCCGCCTCTACCTCCAAGCGCAATAACACCCTCGTCTTTGCCACCGTCACCGGGACGATCCTCGAGCAGCCGGTCAAGGTCGGCTCACGCGTCACGATGGCAAATAACTTCAGCGAGGGTACCACCGTCGTCAGCATCGCCGACCTCACCGATCTCCTCTTCATCGGTAATGTCAATGAGAGCGACGTCAATAACGTCACCGTCGGCTCCCCCGTCACGATCCACGTCGGGGCGCTTAAGGACAAGACCTACCACGCTGTCGTGGAGTACGTCTCGCCCAAGGGGAAGGACACCAGCGGGACGATCCTCTTCGAGGTGAAGGCGGCGATCTCGGGCGACGATCTCTCGGCGCTCAAGGCCGGCTTCTCCAGCAATGCCGAGGTAGAGATGGCGCACAAGACCGGCGTCCTCACGATCCCCGAGGCGACCGTCACCTACGAGGGCGACAAGAGTTTCGTCTTCGTCAAGGGCGGCAAGGGGGAGTATGAGAAGAAGGAGGTGACCCTCGGTCTCTCCGACGGCATCAAGGTGGAGGTACTCTCCGGACTCACCGGCGACGAGACCCTCCGTGGTAATCTCATGAAGAAGAAGAACTAATCCGCCATGATCGCTCACAGACATCTCATCCCCACCATTCTTCTCCCGCTCCTCGCCCTCACCGCCGTGGCGCAGGTGCCTGAGACGGAGCCTACCCTCAGCAGCGAGATGACCCTCTCGCAGTGCATCACCTACGCACAGAGGCACAGCCCCGACCTGATCCCCGCCCGGGTGCAGATGGAGCAGCTCGAGGTGCAGGAGGAGTCCGCAAGGATGAACTTCCTCCCCGACCTCAATGCCGGCGTGGGGCAAAACTTCTCCTTTGGCTACACTCAGGGACACGACAAGGTGCTGAGGAAGAATAACGGCTCCTCCACCGGACTCAATGTCTCCACTTCGCTCTCCCTCTTTGAGGGCGGTGCCCGCTGGTGGGCACTCAAGAGCAGCCAAGAGGCGCTCGAGAGCAAGGACTACATCCTTGATGAGGTGGAGGACCGGATCGCCCTCACCGTCGCCTCCAGCTACGTCGGTGTCCTCCTCGCTCAGCAGATCGTTGAGGTGGCGGAGGAGAATCTCTCCCTCTCGCTTATGCAGCAGAAGCGGGTCGATGCTCAGGTGGCAGCGGGCAAGCTCGCTCCCTCGGAGCAGCTCAAGATGCGCACCCAGGTGGGTCAGGATCGCCTGGCGCTCAATGAGGCAAAGTCTGACCTCGATCGTGCCATGCGCGTCCTCCGGCTCGACATGGGCATCACGGAGGAGGGCGAGACCTTCACCGTCCCGAGAGAGGATCCCGAGAGCGTCATCGCCAGGCTGGAGCGAGAGACGCCCTACCACGCTGCTCCGGAGTGGACCAATCCCTCCCTCCGTCTCGCTCAGCTGCGATACGACCTCTCCTCCTACGACGTCAAGCGAGCCAAGGCAGGCTACCTGCCCCGCCTAAGTCTCTCCGGCGGCTACTCCAATGGCTACTTCCACTACTTTGGTGACGAGATCCCCAATAAGTCCTTCGGTGACCAGCTCAAGTCAAACGGGCAGTACACCATCGGTCTCTCGCTCTCCATCCCGATCTTCAATCGCGGTCAGGTCCGCGCCTCCGTCCGTCAGGCGGAGCTGCAGCGGGAGAGCGCTCTCGGACAGCTCATCCAGCAGCAGTTCAGCGAGCAGCGAAATATCACCCTCGCCACCGCTGATCTCCGCAAGGCGGAGGAGTCCTACCGGCTCTCCAAGGACAATGTAGAGGTGGCGCAGGAGTCCCTCGATATGACCGAGAAGGAGTACAATGCCGGTCGCATCACCGCCTACGAGTGGGAACAGTCCAAGAATAAGCTCATCGGAGCCAAGTCGCAGTACCTCCAGAGCGTCTACACACGACTCCTCCGCTCGATCAACCTCACCTACTACCTCACTGGCACACTGCCCAAATAACCCTTTTATTACATACCAAACACTATGCATACCCTCAGATACCTATTTGCCTCCCTCGCCCTGCTCGCCGGCTTTGTCGCCGCAGAGGCTCAGAAGCCCGGCCAGTTGCCAGATAAGACCATCAACCTGGACTACTGTCCCACCGATATAACCGCCTCTACAGGCTTCGAGGTGGTGCTCCGTCCCGGCACGGAGAATAAGGTGGACCTCTACGTCGACAACCTCGACAAGGTCAAGTGCTCCACCGATGCCTCAAAGAAGTCGCTCCGCATCTCGATGAAGCCCTCCTTTGGGACCATCAAAGACGACGACCACACCTATCTCGCCGTCGTCACCCTCACTGATCTCAATAGCCTCACCGCCCTGAAGGCGGAGACCGGCGCTGAGTTGCATATAGACAAGAACTATCGCCCCACCAAGATCGACCGGCTGGAGCTGAAGTGCTTCACCGGCGGCGAACTGCTCTTCACCGGCGATGCCCGGGAAGTGATCGCCACAGCAGCCACCGGGGCTGAGCTCTACCTCTCCGGCAATCAGAGAACGCTGAAGCTCAAGTCCACCACCGGTGCGGAGATAGAGTACAGCGGCTCCTTCCACCTCGCAGATATACACGTCGGCACCGGAGCTGACATCACCCTCTCCGGCACCGGTGACACCGTCAATATCTCCGCCTCCTCAGGCGGTGAAGTGGATGGTGAGGAGCTCACGGTGAAGGGTGGCACCCTCGATGCAGATCGATCCTCCGACATCACCATCCGCTGCACCGACCGCCGCAATATCACCCGCGACGGCAAGGGCGACATCGAGATACTGACGAAGTAAAGACGAGCAATAGGATCATCCGGCGAGAGCCCGCTCCCCCTTGGGCAAAAGGGAGGAGCGGGCTCTCCTTTTATTTCTTAACTTTGCACCGCCAAGGGGGGCACCCCGTACTGCAAGTTAAACACCTCCACTGTAGGAGGTGGGGAAACCGGTGAGAGTCCGGTACAGTACCCGCTGCTGTAAGTCTCACGCAATAGCCGATCGGCCTCGACAAGCCACTGGGGGCAACGCCCCTCGAGAAGGCGCTGATGCGGCAGAGATAAGTCAGAAGACCGACTTGCGACCC
>NZ_KV793781.1 GCF_001808555.1 Porphyromonas sp. HMSC065F10 | reverse complement strand
GAGCTTTGGGTCAGCGACATCACCTACATTACCCTGCGGGGAAACGACCGTTGCTACCTCCACCTGACGACCGATGTGTACTCACGTAAAATCGTGGGGTGGTGCCTCTCCCCCTCGCTCCATGCAACATACACGCTAAGTGCTCTAAAGATGGCGGTGGACAGCTGCCCAGAGGGGACGGACTTTACTCATCTGATACACCACTCAGACAGAGGTATACAGTACTGCTGTGATGAGTACACAAAGTATCTCCACAGCATTGGGGCACAGATCAGTATGACCCAAGACGGAAACCCTCTCGACAACGCCATTGCGGAGCGGGTCAACGGAATCCTAAAGGTCGAAGCCATTGAGAGAGTAAGACTGTTTTCAGACATCAATGAGGCGCGGGAAAAGATCAGAGGCTTTATAGATTTCTACAATAATCACAGACCTCATAGGAGTATTGGAATGTCCACCCCAAATAAAATCTATGGTAGTCAGGCACCACAATTCCTAAACTGCAAAGACGCGAAAAATTCGTATCTTTGTAATGAGGGTAGTGTCAATACGACCGGAGAATAAACGTCAATCCACTCAGTGAATCCTCAGGCACATGAGTCAACTTTATCAGCAAAA
>NZ_KV793780.1:28072-54019 GCF_001808555.1 Porphyromonas sp. HMSC065F10 | reverse complement strand
TCTGTATCTAGATTGTTTATTGCCTGCTATTTGTTTCAAATCTTCTGTAGCGTGAAAAAGACTACTCGCCAAACTTCACACCTCATAAGACTGTCTGCACCGAGTCCACAGATTACTATCTGTGCAAACCGAGGAAGAGATCTCGTTTGGTTGTGCTTCTAAACCAAGACGATCGTTGTTACGGCTAGAGAGCATAACAATGAGTGCAATGCTCAACAAGAAGAATTCTGTGAATCGTTTTATCTTTTGATTACTGTTTGATTGTTCCTACTCTAATAGGTTTTCGGATACCCCTCCTGTTAACCAGTTGGTCTGAGAATCGTTTTTGTCATCAAGGACGATCCGACTCCTTGTGGTCTGAGTTGTAGACAACGTATTGACCAAGTTAGAAGAACACGTTCTTCAGATTCGAGCTATGACTGCACTCTATGTATCATCGTGTACTATGATATTTCGCTATTCATTAAGCAGTTAGTAGCACCGATCCATAGGAGAATCTGCCACTCTCTGGGACAAGAAGAAGTATCTTCTGCCCCTGCTTTATCCCTTTAGTTCGCATCAGTTCTTCCAACGCCACGTAAATGGCAGCAGAGCCAACGTTTCCGACAGATGGGAGGTTGACAAACCACTTCTCTTTCGTCAATGCAATACCACGAGCTATGAGTTCATCATTCACTTGGTCGTAAAAGAGCATTGAAGAGAGATGTGGCAACACGTAGTCTACCTCTTCTGGATTCAAGTTGTGTTTAGCAAGAGTGGTTTCGATATGATCCACCCAATACTTGATGGCATACTTCTTCAGCTGACGTATATCCTGTTTCCCTACAAGAACGCCACGATCCTTGATTTCTTCTGGAGAGAATTCTTTCCAACTCTTTAGTCGTCCATTAGTCTCTAGCTCGGCAGCCATAAACATACAGGTCGGCAACTCATTGGCATAAGATGTCATTTCCACCCACTCCACTTTAAGAGGGCAATCTCCTTCTGGATGGTCTTGCAACAATACAGCCCCCGCTCCATCCGAAAGCATAAACCTCATAAAGTCTTTCTCAAAAGCCATATAAGGGTCTTTGTCTGGATTGTCATGTGTCGCCTCATACTCGGGATCGTAAAACTTGGAGACCAAAGCAGGTGAGGTCAGTTCGGAAGCTACACAAACAGCATTGTCGTGCAACCCTGCGAGGATATTGCTATAGCAAATCTTCAAAGCTTGTAATGAGGTCAGACATACACCAGAAGAAGAGAATATCTCCATCGGGAAGTTACCCAACTCACCATGTACCATAGAGGCGTGCGATGGGAGCAACTGATCTGGAGTACTCGTGCCACAAGCTAAGAGAGAGATGTCAGTCGGAACTGCACTTTCCTCAAACAATCTCAATACCGCTTCTTTTGCAAGCTGGGCATTAGAATGTGTGATCTTATGCTCTTTGTCCAATCCGTAATAGCGAGTCTTTATACCATTTTGTTTGAGGACAATAGACCGAACCCTCGATGGTTTTCCACCAATGAGACCAATATAATCCTCCATCTCCTCGTTGGATACAGGCTTATTAGGTAAAAAGACCGCAACTTTATTGATGTATACATTCCTCATAAGCGTATAGAATTATATAGCAGTAAGTATCTCATTTTCAACTCGTCAATATCCAATTCACTCCCTGTTATGGATTGGATAAACGAATCTCCATAATATAAAGATCGAAACATAGATACGACCAGGAGCGGGTCAATGCTTTGATTCAGCTCTCCAACAGAGAGGCCTTTCTCGTAATATGTTAGCCACATTTGTGTTATTTCTTGATCCAAAGCTTTGCACTTATCATTAAACCCTACGTAATGAAATTTGGCAGAGGATAGTAGATTGATATACTCCGTGGAGTTTGCATCTATATGGGTGTTCCTTACGGAATTCATCCGCTCTTTCGTGAGATTTAATTCGTTCATAATGAAGCTAAGAAATGGCTTCTCATTAGATACAAACTCTTCTCTCTTTAAGGAGTTAGATAGGAGTTCAAAGACGAATTTGTCAATGACCGCTCTGTATAGTCCTTCTTTGTTCTTTACCTTATAGTATATAGCTCCTCTAGACAATCCGATTATTTCTTCCAAATCCGCCGTAGTGACATCCGCATACTCTTTCTCCAAAAAGAGTTTGAATGCCCCAACGAGTATTTGATTCCTACGTTCTTCACTTTTGCTTATCATAGCTTAGTACAACTGTAATAATGTTATCTCTGAGTGCTAAGGTAGACATAAAAAATCAAACTACCAAATCTTGGGCGAATTTTCTTTTTCATCACTTCCTTTCCTTATAAATCCCTGGGACTTAGAAGAGGTGATTTTAGCTCATATATTTGCTGTCTGAAAGGTATTATTCAAATCAAACAGAGTGATTTATGGAAGCAAATAGCAATGACAACTACGTGCTGGTCTTAGAGGATCGCACCGAAGTAAAGAACCAGCAAGAAGCGGGGAAACTCACTATCGTTTCGGGTATTGATGATAAGGGCAAGCTCAAAACAACTGAGCCACTTGAAGCTAATCAAGCTGCATTTCTAAAGTTCAACAGCAAGGATGGACTGCTGAAGAACTTCATGACCAACTTTCTCAAGCAGTTCAACAACCCCTCCCATTTCGGGCTATACAAGGTGTTGGCGAGCAATGTGGAGCAAGGCGTAGACAACCTGCGTACTCTGCTCCAAAGCCGAGAGACTCCTGAAAGCAGACAGCAGTTGGCAGAGGTCGGTGTACCCTTTGAAGACTATCTGCCACAGCAGAAGAAGAGCACAGCCATTGATGCAGACAAGGTAGACTGGAAGATGCTCGGCAGTCTCGGACTCTCCCGTGAGCGGTTAGAGCAGAGTGGTGAGCTAGAGAAGATGCTCAATTGGCAGAAGAGCAACCTCGTGACCATAGCCATCCCCATTGGAGATACAACTATCTACACAGAGGCTCGCCTTGCCTTCCGCACAGATAATGAGGGCAATATCGGGTTAGCCATACACGCTATGCGTAAAGAGCCACAACTCGACTATCCCTATATGGGCTACAAGTTCTCCCCCGAAGAGAAGGAACAACTACTCGCAACCGGCAATCTCGGTAAAACCATCGAAGTAACACCCAAGAGCGGTGAACCTTTTGCAGCCTACGTCTCCATCGACCCACAGACCAATGAGATTATTGCCTTGCGTGCCGACCGTGTAAGCATTCCTCAAGAGATCAAAGGCGTAACGCTCTCTGACCAGCAATACAAAGATCTAGTAGAGGGCAAAGCGGTGAAAGTAGAAGGAATGACCGCTAAGAGTGGGAAGTCTTTCGATGCTACGCTTCAGGTCAATGCAGAGAAGAAAGGCATTGAGTTCATCTTCGGAGAGAACAAGAGTCTCAAAGAGCGTCAGGAACAGCGACAAGATCGTCAACAAAGCAAAGCACCTCGCAAGCTTTGTGGTCTAGAGCTGTCAGAGAAGCAACGAGAAGCCTTAGACAACGGTCGCACACTTTACCTCAAAAATATGATCGATAAAGAGGGGCAACCCTTCAATGCTTATGTTCGTATGGACAAAGAGCAAAACCGCCCACGCTTCTACAAGTGGAACCCTGACAAGAAGCAAGGAACGGGAAAGGTCGAAGCCGTAGCGGAAGAACACAAGACGCAGGTAGCCGTGAATAATCACGGCAAAACCAACGAAGCTACCAAACAGGTGAAAGAGCCACTGAAAAAGGGGCAAACAGCGCCCACTGCTGAACAAAAGCAGAAGCAGGACGAGAACAAGCAGAAGAAGTCCCGAGGACGTAAGATGTAACCCATAATCCATTCCAAGACTATGACAACATGTATTATTGCTGAGAAACCCTCGGTAGCACGAGATATAGCCCGAATCGTTGGAGCTACAACAAAGCAAGACGGTTATTTAGCAGGAAATGGTTACCTCGTCACGTGGGCTATGGGACACCTCATTACACTTGCCATGCCCGAAGCTTACGGCTATGCTAATTACAAAGCAGAAGAGTTGCCCATTTGCCCCAATCCCTTCCAGCTCATTGTCCGACAAGTGCGTAAGGACAAAGAGTACCACGAAGACCCTGCAGCACTCAAGCAACTCAAGGCAATAAGCTCCTGCTTTAATCAGGCAGATCGTATTATTGTGGCAACAGATGCCGGAAGAGAGGGCGAACTCATCTTTCGCTGGATTTACCGACACTTAAATAGTCACAAGCCCTTTGATCGCCTATGGATCTCCTCCCTTACTGACAAAGCTATCCGAGAGGGTCTGGCGAATATCAAGCCAGGGAGTCATTATGACCATCTCTATTACGCAGCTCAAGCACGAGCAGAAGCTGACTGGTTGATGGGAATCAATGCCAGCCGAGCACTCTCCATTGCTTACCGTGGAGGCTACTCACTAGGGCGAGTGCAGACCCCAACTTTGGCCATGGTGTGTCATCGCTATATGGAGCATAGAGACTTTACCTCTGTTCCTTATTGGAAACTCACTGCGACGATAGAGGACGAGGGCTTATCCATCAAAGCCGTGAGCCTACAGAACTTTGATAATGAAGCTGCTGCCCAAACTGCGCTCACTTCATTACGCAGTATCGGCTCGCTTACGGTCACAGAGGTCACAAGAAAGGTAACGCATACAGCTCCACCCCTCTTGTATGATCTGACCGCTCTGCAAAAGGAGGCTAATGTACGTCACGGCTTCTCAGCAGATAAGACCCTCACCCTCGCACAGTCGCTTTATGAGAAGAAGTTCACCACCTACCCCCGTACGGGTAGCCGATATATCAGTGAAGATGTTTTTGAGGAAGTTCCCGACCTCCTTCGTAAGATTGACACACCATTACCCCAAGAGCTGAATCGCCACTCCGTAGATGACAGCAAAGTTACCGACCACCATGCCATTATCCCCACGGGAGAAACAGCATCGGCATTGTCGGTAGATGAGACCACGCTTTATCAAATGATTGTTACCCGCTTCGCAGAAGCCTTCTCGGCAAACTCAGAAGAGGAGCGTATGCAGGTAGTACTCAAGGACGAGACCCACAGCTATGTTTGGAAAGCGTGTCGTCAAGTCTCTTTGGGTTGGAAATCTGTACAGAGTGCCACTCCTCAAGAGCATAAAGAGAGCGAGGAGGACGAGCCGATTTTGTCCTCATTGCCCAACTTGACTGAGGGACAAACGCTAGCCCTGCAACAAGCAGACGTAATTGAGCAAAAGAGCAAGCCTAAGCCACTCTATACAGAAGCAACCCTGCTCTCTGCTATGGAGCATGCAGGCAAGGAGGTAGAGGATGTTGCAAGTAAAAAGGCTTTGGCAGAGTGTGGCATAGGCACACCTGCCACACGAGCCAACATCATTGAGACACTCATCCTACGTGACTATATCCGTAGGGAGAAGAAAAGCATAGTCCCAACGGAGAAAGGGTTAGCTGTCTATGAAATCGTTAAGGACAAGCGCATTGCCAATGCTGAGATGACAGGAGCGTGGGAGGTGGCACTAGCTGCAATTGAGGCAGGAAGTATGGATGCTGGGAAGTTTGCACAAGGCATCAATTCCTATGTCTCCACCATCTGCGAGGAGTTGCTCTCACTCGCACCTGCACCTAGACAGCAAAGGTACCCTACATATCACTGCCCTAAGTGTGGTCGCGAGAGTGTGGGGATCTATGCCAAGGTGGCGAGATGCAAGAATGATGATTGTGATTTCCACATATTCCGTGAAGTATGCGGTACGTATCTCTCCGAAGAGAATATCCGAGACCTCATAACCAAGGGACGTACCCCCATCTTGAAAGGTTTGACGAGCAAGGCTGGTAAGAAGTTCAATGCTCGATTGGTTCTACAAGAAGACAGTTCGACCAAATTTGAATTCGAGCAAAAGAGAAAGAAGTGATAGCCCGCACAAGCGACCTAGCTCAGTGCCACAACGATCTCTCACGACATTCCCCACATGTTTATCGTAGTTAATAGGAAGCCGCTTGGGGAGCCTTTGTAGTTTCTTAGCGGAGAGATGCAGTGCCAATACCCCTTGGCACTGTAGTTCCATAGGGGAGAAACTTGAGTGCCAACCCCTATTGGCACTACAGTTTCATACGTAGGAAACTCTAGTTTTATAGGGGAGAAACTGCAGTTTCATAGGGGAGAAACTCCAGAGCCAAGCCTATGGGAAACTTTTCCCATACGGATGAAACTGTAGAGTGACGGGGGAAAACAACATTTCCACTCAGACTAGACTCTACCAATTCACGTGAAGAACAAAGACATCAAGTAATCGTAATTCCATTCTTGTGGAAGGTATCCTCAATCCATTTCGTGGGATTGACTTCCTCCCACCATGGCTAACAACTATCATCAACAAACAGAGTACCTCTATGGCATACAACAAGAAAGCAGTTTTGGCAGCGAATACAGAAGCAATCCGAGTGGTGCTACGACTAGAAAAAGAGCATCGTCTGGCTACCGAAGCAGAGAAACGCATCTTGCGTGGCTACCAAGGCTTCGGAGGTCTGAAGTGCGTATTGAACCGCACAGACACGCCAGCGGACATCCGCTATTGGAGTAAGTCGGAGCAAGAACTCTTTGCTCCGACACAGCAGCTCAAGCAGATGATCTATCGAGAAGCGGTCGATGCTCACACCGCCAAGCGGTATTGGGAGAGTATCAAAGCGAGTGTGCTCACCTCATTTTATACAGATAGACGTATCGTCTCTGCTATTTCAGATGCTCTAGCAACAAGTGGTGTGACGCTCAAACGGTGCCTTGATCCCTCCTCGGGGATGGGAGCTTTTGCCGAAACATTTGCCAAGCAGACGGGCATTGTTGATGCCTTGGAGAAAGATCTGCTCACGGCTCGCATCAGTCAAGCGTTGCACCCTTATGGCGAGGGCAACATCTTCGTGCGAAATGAACCCTTTGAAGCGATAGCACCCCTAGAAGAGACGGAGAAGTATGACCTCGTAACCAGCAATATCCCCTTTGGAGACTTTATGGTCTATGACCGTGAGTATAGTAGGGGGAATGATCTCTTCAAAAAAGAGGCAACACGAGCCATTCATAATTACTTCTTCGTAAAGGGCTTGGACTGCACTAGAGAGGGAGGTCTCATTGCATTTATCACTTCACAAGGCGTACTCGATGCTGCACTAAATGAGCCAATCAGACGCTATCTGATGCAAAACAGCCGACTCATCTCTGCTATCCGTCTGCCATCAGGGATGTTTAGCGAGCAAGCAGGGACTGAGGTCGGAAGCGACTTGATTGTCTTGCAAAAGCAGTCGGGCAAGGAGATTGGCGAGGAGCTGGAGAAGCAGTTTGTTCAGACAGTCGCCGTACCCAAGGGGGATGGTTTTACTATGGCTTTCAACCATAACTCGCTTTTCCAGGGGTCGTGGAATGATGTAGCATCTCGCACCATAGCCACCAGTCGTGAGCAGGGAAGAGACCCTTACGGCAAGCCAACTTGGAAGTATCGCTTTGAGGGGACTATGGAGGATATGGCTGAGAGTCTCCGAATACAGCTCACACAAGATGTGACAGCACGTTTTGACCGCAAGCTCTATGAGACGGGAATAGCGATGAGCAAGGAGGAGCAACAGAATGAAGCCGAGAAGCAATTGCGTAAGCTGGGCGTAACGGTCGGATTGCCTGGGGTGGAGCCTAAAGTAGACGAAGAGCAAAAAACAGACAACGCTTACAACCTAATGCCTGACAGCATTAAGAGTCAACTCCCCAAGCTATATGACACAGAGAAGCAACTTATTGGCGACCGCACAGCTTATGTCCGATATTTCTTCCCGCTGGGAGCCTATACAGCCTACCTCTTAGAGTACAACCCAGAAGAACGTCTTGGGTTTGGAGCAGTTACAATGGGTTACGGTTGGGAGCTCGGCTACATCTCCTTGGACGAAATGAAGGAGGTCAAGATACATGGCTTGGGGATTGAGCGTGACCTTCACTTTTCACCTACAGCACTGCATGAGATAGCCGAGCTGGAAGAGCTTGTCCAAGGACGGTATAGCAAAGAGGTGGTACAAACAGAAACCCAAGCGGAAGAGGTCGTGGAGAAGTCCTTTTCAGAGGGAACTTCCATCAACCCCATCGAAAAGAATGAATTGGTAGAACCCATCCAGAAGGAGCAAGCCTCCTCAATGTTAGAGCCAGCACCCGAAGGTGTGCCAGCTCTAACGCTACAACATCAGTACGAAGCGGATATACGTACAGACCTAGAAGCCCCACGAGAGATGGGCGGACAGATGGTCTACTTTGATGATGACCATCATCCCGTGATGGATACTACAGATGTCGGGCTGGAACAGGAGGGCTATTTGTTTGCTCCCGAAGAGTACGAACTCTGGACGCAGGAGGTCGCTCGTGTTAACAAGGAGATCAAAGAGGTCAATAAGCAACAGACAGGCTCTAAGCCCAAGCAAAGCTCAGTAAAGCGTCCAAGAGCAAGGAGAAGTACTAAGCTATCCTCAATTGAGCAACCATCTCTATTTGACTTTGCAGAAGTGGAGAGAGAAGTACAGCCAGTTACAGCGGTTAAGAAGTCGTTTGATGCTTCACCTCGTCCATTCCTCTCTTTGCCCGACTCGCATCTACGAGACGGGTCGATCGTGCTGCAAAATGGACAAGTGGGGTATCTCTCCAATCTGAAGCGACAGCCTACTTTTCATCCGATGGACTTACCCTATGAGCGCCTAACCAAGCTCAAAGCGTACATCGAGATACGAGAGAGTTACCATTGGCTATACGACTACGAAGCGAACAATAGATGTGAGGATAGCGAGGAGCGTATAAAACTCAATCGGCTCTATGACGACTTCGTCAGTCGCTGGGGGTATCTCAATCAGAAGAGCAATACAGATCTCATCAAGATGGATGCAACTGGGGTCGAGATACTCTTCTTAGAGCGATCCGATAAGGGGGAATACATCAAGGCAGACATATTTGATCATCCTACCGCTTTTGCCACTACAGAGGTGACAGTAGCTGCCGACCCCACGGAAGCTCTCGTCTCTTCTCTGAATAAGTATGGCTCTGTGGAGCTAGACTATATGAGTTCGCTCCTCCCAGATATGGAGGAGAGTGACATCATCTCAGCTCTAGAGGGGCGTATCTACTACAATCCAGAAGTAGATGGCTACGAGGTGGCAGACAAGTTTATCTCAGGCAATGTGATAGAGAAGAGCGAGCAGATTGAGTCGTGGCTACTAGAGCATCCCGATCATGAAGAAGCCCAGCAAAGCTTAGCTGCCCTACGAGCTGCCACACCTACACCGATACCCTTTGCTGAGCTTGACTTCAACCTTGGGGAGCGGTGGATACCGGCTAAAGTCTATAGTGCTTTCGCCTCAGAATTCTTTGAGACAGAGATCTCCGTCACCTATCAGAGTACGATGGATGAATATGTTTTGCAATGTGACAGACGCAATGGCAACATTTGGCATAAGTATGCTGTGCAGGGAGAGTTCAGACGCTATGATGGACTTAATCTCTTAAAGCATGCGCTACACAATACCATCCCCGATATCAATAAAAACAAAGAGGTACGAGATCTAGAGACAGGCGAGACGAAAACAATCAAAGTGCGTGATGGGCATGCGATACAGATGGCTAATGCTAAGATAGAGGAGATACGTCAGGGCTTTGTAGATTGGCTAGGTAGAACGCCAGAGAGCTTTAAGCAACAACTATCCGACAGATATAATAAGCTATTTAACTGCTTCGTGCGCCCCAACTTTGACGGTGCGCATCAATCCTTTCCCGACCTAAATCTGAAAGGACTAGGTATCTCTGACCTCTATAAGAGTCAGAAGGATGCCGTATGGATGCTCAAAACCAATGGCGGGGGTATTTGTGACCATGAAGTAGGGGCTGGTAAGACCCTCATCATGTGTGCAGCAGCCTATGAGATGAAGCGCTTGGGCTTAGCAAACAAGCCGATGATTATCGGACTAAAAGCAAATGTTTTCGACATTGCCGACACTTTTAGAAAGGCTTATCCCAATGCTAGAGTGCTTTATCCTGGTAAGAACGACTTCAATAAGCAAAATCGCCAACGCATCTTTAACGACATCAAGAACAACGATTGGGATTGCATCATATTGACCCATGAGCAGTTTGGGATGATACCTCAAGCTCTAGAGATACAGGAGGCAATCTTGCAAAAGGAGAAAGACTCTATAGAGGAAAACCTAGAAGTCCTTCGTCAGCAAGGTGCAGACATTTCCCGAGCGATGCTCAAGGGATTGGAGAAGCGAAAGCAGACCCTAGAAGCCAAACTACAAGGCATTCAAGATAGTATTGCCGAGCGTAAGGATGATGCTGTTGACTTCAAAATGATGGGCATCGATCACCTCTTTGTGGACGAGAGTCATCAGTTTAAGAACTTGATGTTCAACACCCGTCACGACCGAGTCTCTGGCTTAGGTAATCCAGAAGGGTCACAGCGTGCACTCAATATGCTCTTTGCCATACGTACCATTCAGGAGCGGTCGGGTAAAGACTTAGGAGCTACTTTTCTCAGTGGCACGACCATCAGCAACTCACTCACAGAGCTCTATCTGCTCTTCAAGTACCTACGTCCTCAAGCACTCGAAAAGCAAGGCATCAATAGCTTTGATGCTTGGGCTGCTGTCTTTGCGAAGAAGTCTACCGATTACGAGTTCTCCATCACCAATGACATCATACAGAAGGAACGCTTCAGGACCTTTATTAAAGTGCCGGAGCTGGCAGCCTTCTATGCGGAAGTATGGGAGTAGAAAGCAGAAAATGGCATAAAACTCATATCTGACTGAAATACAGCGGATATTGCTTGTTTCTTCTTAGGGTTGCATCATAGAAAACAGGCAGAAAAGAGAGTGAAAAGGAGGGAGTTCAGTTACCAAATCGTTCGAAAAACGATGAAAGGAAAAGGACGGCTGAAAGTGGTAACTAAAACGGAGTTTTCTCTTTCATTATCAATGTTTTGCATCGTTCAAAGTTCCTCAAAGAAGTGTAATTTTGCAAGTAAAAAACAATGGAAAAAGAAAAATTCAAGCTGCTTTTCTACCTCAAGAGAGGTACGCAGGACAAAAACGGAAAAAGTCCCATCATGGGACGCATCAGCGCAGGACGCTCTATGGTACAGTTCAGTTGCAAATGCTCGTGTACTCCTCGTTTGTGGGACAGTCGCAAGAACCGACTGCTGGGCAAGAGTGCCGAAGCCGTATCGGTAAACAAGGAACTTGACCGCCTTCAGGTGAGCATATACAAGGTTTATGAGTCTCTTTCGGGTAGCTCCGATGCCCCCATTACGGCAGAGAGAGTACGGGAACTTGTATTCGGACTAAATAGCGAATCTCAAGAACTGCTGCATCATACAGACGAGTATATCGACCGCTTCCGTGAGCGCGTGGGCATAGACCGCAGCGAGCGGAGGCTGAAATGTCTGCTGCTCTTCCGCAAGCATCTGGCAAACTTCGTCAGGTATCGCTACCGTGTGGAGGATATTCCCGTACAGAAAGTGGACACAGTCCTCATCAAAGACTTGGAGGACTACTTCGCCAAAGAAAAGGGATTCAAGCTCAACACTTCGGCTGGTTATCTCTCCATGCTGGCTTCCTTGCTCAAAGACCTGCATAAACGGCACATCATTGACACCTATCCCTTCATCAACCATTCCATTCGTTGGGAAGCGGGTACTCCACGTTACATCACGAGGGAGGAGGTAAGCCGTATCGCAGCCTTGGGAGAAGACGAACTGCAAGGCTATGAAAAAGTGTCGAGGGACATGTTCCTTTTCTCCTGCCTGACGGGGCTTTCCTATACTGACGTGTATCACTTGACGGAGCAGCACATCTTTCACGAAGCGGGAATGACTTGGATACGCAAGCCGAGAGTGAAGACGGGCAACGTGTGCCACATCCCCCTACTTCCCGAAGCCGCTGCCATTATCGAGCGTTATCGGGGTATTCACACGAGGGCTTTCCGACACGAACCGCCCAAGGGGTATCTGCTGCCCATACCCGGATGCGACACGGTGAACATACACCTCAAAAAGATAGCACGGCTTTGCGGTATTCAGAAAACGCTGACCTATCACATGGCACGGCATACCTTCGCATCGCAGATGACACTATCGGAGGGCGTGTCCATTGAGAGCGTTTCCAAAATGCTCGGACACAGTCAAATCAAAACCACGCAAGTGTATGCGGAGACTTCTCCCGAGCGTGTTTTTCTGGACATAGAGAAAATACTTCCACAACTCGCACATTATCAACTGACCAACTAAAACCGCAGCACAATGAAAAGTACATTTTCCATACTATTCTACACGGACAGAAGCAAGACCAATGAACACGGAGTATGCGTAATCCGTTGCCGTATCACCTGCAACGGCACGTCCTCATCGTTTTCCACGCAGTTGCAAACTTCCCCCGATGAGTGGCTTGCCCGAAAAGGGCGCGTCAAGGCGACAGCAGGTAATTCAAGCGGCATCAATCTGCAACTGAACTCAATCGAAGAGTGCTTGCATTCACTCTATGAACGTACATTAAGGGAAGAAAACTATATCACGGCGGAATACCTCAAGGAGCGTTATATGCAGCAAAGTCGCCCTATGCCGACACTTACGGAGCTATATCAATCCGTTTGTGAATACAAGGAGGAATTGCAGGGCAGAACCTTAAGCAAGGCAACCGTCAGGGCTTTTAAGGACAGCTACAAGAGTTTTGTTCATTTCCTGCAAGTAAGGGACAGGGCAGACTGTATGCCCACAGAGGTGGACAAGACTTTACTTGAGGACTATCGCCTTTTCATGCTTCGGGACTTGGGAAACAAGGAAAGCAGTGTTGGCAACCGCCTGCGCCACTTGCATCAGGTCATTCGCAAGGCATTGCAGGAGCGATACGTTCGTGAAGACCCTTTTGAACTCATAGACATAGAAACGCCTACCTACGAGCGCAATGCACTTACAGCGGACGACCTGCAAAAACTCTTGGCTTACCGTCCGCACCGCTCGACAGACAACCATTGCAGACTTATTTTCCTCTTGGGATGTTTCACGGGGCTGGCATTCTCAGACTTAAAGAAACTCCGAATGGACGATGTTTATACATTCGGGGATGGGCGTAGGTACATATCGCTCTGTCGAACAAAGACACAGAACAGAAGTATTGTCCCGTTGCTGCCCGTTGCCGAGAAAATACTCGCCATTGTGAGCCACGGACGAAGGGAGGGGCTTTTCTTTCGAGAGTTTCCCAGCAACAGTAATTTCAATAGAACTATTCAGGAGATATCTATTAAGGCAGGACTGCCACCGCATACTCAAGCGACCTCGCACACCGCACGGCACACCTTTGCCACGACCATCTGTCTGGAGAACGGACTTCCGATAGAGACGGTGAGCAAGATGCTGGGGCATCGCTTTATCTCCACGACCGAGATTTATGCACGGGTGACCAAGAGCAAGATTGCCAAGGAAATGCAACCCCTGATGGGTAGTGAGCATACAAGGGTACTGCGTAAAGCCTTACGGCTGTGTCCGTCAAGAACACCGAAAAAGTCAAGTCCCATAATTGGGATGTAACAGCCGTAATGAATGATTCAAAAAAAAAGAAGTCCAACTTTTTAACAAGAAAAACAATGAAACAGAAGAACAAACAGGAACTTTCCTACTTTCGATTGAAGTTAAGAAGTTACATGAGTGAGCATCACCCCGAGCGATTGGGAGACAAGGAGTTTTTCACGGCAAGAGCCGACATGGCACTGACCGCCTACTGCGATGCCGTGGCGCAAGGTTTTAACCATTTAGAAGCAGAAAGAATAGCAAGTGAAGTGCTTTTCAGTGGACTGCATTTCTCAAAGTACGATACCCTTGTTTCTATCTTGGAGAACGAGTTTGAGAGGGAACTTCCTGCACCGCTCCCAGAGAGGCTTTCGCTTTTATTGTTGTCGAACAAGGCTATTCAAGCCACATTCGACAAATTCGGTTTGACGGACACATTGGCTTCTGACGAGCAATACGGCCGTCTTTACACCGAACTGACAGGCACGATAGTGCTGCTCATCGAGAGCAACAACCTGCCAATGGTCAAACAGACGGAGGAAGCAAGCCCAAAGGCGTTGTAAGCAAAGGCGCACGCAAAGTTCCTGATACCGTTTCTTATCGTGCAAAGGTACAACGGCAGCCTGTCTGCCCTGACAAGGTCGAGTCCTGCGGATGAAGAGAAGAATCTCCACCGCAGGATTTTTCTGTTTCAAGGTGGTATTGCCATTTTCTATATCCATGCGGTCGTATTCATCTCTCCCAACCTTGCAGGGCAGGGCTGCCGTAGAGAGTATAGGCACGACAAGAATACGGCATACTCAGGCTCTTTGGACGCAAGGCATAACAACTAACAACAGATAGGACTGACGATAATACGGACTATCTATTGTTTGTACAATTTGTTGTCATGACTATCTGTTGTCAAAACTATATATCGTCAAAATAATCTATCGATAAAACTATCTATCGACACTTCGACATCTCGATTTGTCGAACTATCGAATTATCGATAAAACAACAAGATAATAAAAGGAACGGGCCGGCACCTCATCTCATTACCGCAATAACACAGACGGATTTCCTTTGTTTTTCTATTGCTTTCTTTCTATTTCCCTGCTTATCCTCATTTCTTGCAGCGATGCTTCCGAGGGTTTACTTTTGCACCCGAGAAGTACGGCAATGGACTGCATAACAGTTTGTTTGCTGAGTAACAATAAAGTAATCAAAACAAAATTAAGGCAATGAAACTCATTATCATCGACCGCAAAGCGTGGGAGCGACATCGCTCCGAATTTGCAGACTTTATCCATCGTGTGGAGAAACTCATCGGCAATCCTCCCGAGACCGAGCAATGGCTCGACAACGAAGCCGTGTGCAAGCGTTTGGGTATCAGCAAGCGTACCCTACAATCATACAGAGATACGGGTAAAATTCCTTATTCAATGATTGGACATAAGTGCTATTACAAGGAGAGTGACATCATGGAGATACTTAACTCAAAAAATGAATAAACTATGGCAGAGAACGAAATCATTACACAGCAAGACCCTCAGATGCAGATGTTTGCACAACTGATGGAGGGCATCTTAAAGAAACTGGAGCGTTATTGCGCCACTGCCCGTCCGATGTTGGGCGGAGAGGTTTACCTCACTGGCGAGGAGGTTTGCAGCCAATTACGGCTCAGCACACGTACGCTCCAAGAGTACAGAAACTCAGGAACGCTTCCTTTCTACAAAATCGGAGGGAAGATACTCTACAAGCAGAGCGACATACAAGCCATGCTTGAAAAACGCTATAACCCGATACCCAAGAAATTATGGCAAGAATAGATGAAAAAAGGAAACAACGCTTGGAACAAGCCATTAGAGATATGGGAAATTATGGCGTTAAGCTCCGCAAGCCCGAAGAGTTACCCGATTTTGACCAGCCCTCCGATTATGAAGAGGAAAAGAGAAGGTTTGAGCCTGTTGATAAAGTTGAGGAACAAAATGACAAGGAGAGTAACGAGGATTTTTCTCAACCGTCCTATCAAGAAACAGCGTTGTCGCCAACAGAAAGGGCTACTTCTACCGAAGAATTTCATCAAAGAATGGGAAAAACAAAGGACAGAAAGCAATTATCCGAGTTTCAGGGGAAATATCTCCAGCCCTTTCGCAACAGCCACCGCAAAGCCGTGTATGTATCAGAGGAAACCCAACGAAAGTTAGACTTCGTGGTGCGGAGAATCGGTGAGCATGGAGCGAGCGTTTCGGGATATGTCGAACAGGTACTGCGGGAACACCTCGACCAATACAAGGAAGATGTGGAAAGATGGAGGAAACTCTGAATTACTGCATTCCTCGAATGCAAGCCTACGCCGAGTTACTGTATTCAATGAATGCAGTAACACAGCAGGGGCTTATAATCCCATTTTCTACATCAGCAAGGTGTGTCTTTGTACCACAAATTGCCATTTGTACCACAAAGACCCTTGCCCCGAAAGGGGATTAAATCACTCCAAAGTCGTGATTAGAAAGCAATGAAGAAGCAAAAACAAAAGAAGCCAGACGGCAGATGTGCCACCTGCCCACGATGGGACAGATGGCACATCAGAATACCTAATTCCGAAGACCAGCAGAAACTTATCAGACTCTATCGCAAGTCGGGAGCAAAGACAAAGAGCGACTTTGTCCGAGCAAGGCTTCTTGGTGAATCTTTTAAGGTCATCACCCAAGACCCTGCAAAAGAACCTTACTTGGAGAAACTCTCAGAAATCGTTGCCTTGGCTCATAAGATAGGAGTTCTGTACAACGAAGTCGTGAAAGTCCTCAATACTTATCATTCTGTTGCCACTGCTCAACAACTGCTCGGCAAACTCGAAACCTATTCCCAAATTCTCATCAGACTACAACAGCAAGCAGTACAACTGACAAAATCCTTTGGGAGTAGAGAAGAATGAATGCTGATAAATCATAACACCCATACTCGTATCGTACCGCGAATGTCCAATCCCTCTTTGGATGATACAAAAGGGTCACTTTGAACGATTACATAGGACCAGTTTCAACGATTTTTCCACTCTGCCCTAATACTTTATCTTTTGGAAAGTACATTGATAATCAGATAATTATTTCAATAACTCCCGATTTGGAGTATTACCCCACATTTATTATTTTTTTATTTTGACAATTCCCGATTTGGGGCATTACCATGACCATTAACAAACACAAAGTCTGTATAATCCCCTATAACTAACGTATCTTTTGAAATTTTCCGTATTTTGTAATCAACATATGGATAGAGCTTTTCCACAGGATGTGGAAGTTTCCAATAAATAAAAACTCGCATGCCATCAACATCAAACACTTTAGGGAATAAAATGTCCTGTTGGGAAGTAAATTCTTCATCTCCTTTCTTATTATAAGCTGAATTCAACTTGCAAATGCAACAGAATTCTGATTAATAATTTGTTTAAATTTTTCGTTTGGCGTGAGGTATCCAAGTCTTTTACGAGGTCGATTATTGAGTTTATTTTCAATCCACTTAATCTGTTTGTTGGTTACTTCACTAAAGTCCTTACCCTTTGGGATATACTGCCTGATAAGCCCGTTGGTGTTTTCATTGGCACCACGTTCCCATGAGTGGTATGGTTTGCAAAAATAGAATTTTATTTCCAATTTTTGCGCAATTTCCTCGTGCTTTGCAAACTCCTTTCCATTGTCAGCCGTAATTGTGTGTATTAAGTTTTTCACTTTCCGCAGTGCCCATACTGCAATCTTAGCTACCGGGATGGCTTCTTTTCCCGACAACTTGCGTATCCAGACCCTGCTTGTTGCTCTGTCGTTAATGGTAAGAATGGCACCTTTGTGGTTCTTACCAATAATTGTATCTATCTCTAAATCACCAAATCTCTCCTTCAGTTCCACTATCTCGGGACGCTCATCAATATCCACCCTGCCTGGGATAAATCCTCGCCCTGCATTTTTAGAACCACGTTTGGCATACCTGCGACCTTGTCTGCGAAGATATTTGTGCAGTTTGCCACCCCGCCGCTTATCCTCCCAAATCCAGCGATATATCGTTTCGTGAGATACCATCGCAATTCCCTCCAAGCGGCTCCTGCCGACAATCTGCTCCGGGCTGAATCCTTTCTTCAACAGCTTTATTATCCGTTTTCTCATTGCCGGTGTAAGCACTTCCTTGCGATGTTTTTGCTGCTTGCGCCTGTCTGCTTTTCGCTGGGCAAGCTCCATGCTATAGCTACCACTTCGGGCGTCGCAATTGCGCTTTATCTCCCTGTAAACAGTGCTTTTATCTACTCCGATAGCTTCCGCTATTGCTTTTTTGCTCATCGGTATTTGCAACATCATAGAAAATTGCATACCTTTGTTCCTCGGTTATATGTTTGCTCATCTGCAACTTTTTTTTCTTTGGACGGACAATTAAAGCAAAGATAGCAAACTTTATCCATTCAGAGTGAGAGAAAGGGGGACATTGTCTCTCTTTCCTCTCTGAAAAATAAATGTTTTTATTGCTTATTATCCGCACCCAAAAAGTTGCATTTATAAGTTGAACTCAAGAAGTATTCACCTGTAAGAAGTTACTAATGACAAAAAAGAAATTGCCCGTTCGTTTTACGGGTCAGCACTTTACTATTGATAAAGTGCTAATAAAAGATGCAATAAGACAAGCAAATATAAGTAATCAGGATACGGTTTTAGATATTGGGGCAGGCAAGGGGTTTCTTACTGTTCATTTATTAAAAATCGCCAACAATGTTGTTGCTATTGAAAACGACACAGCTTTGGTTGAACATTTACGAAAATTATTTTCTGATGCCCGAAATGTTCAAGTTGTCGGTTGTGATTTTAGGAATTTTGCAGTTCCGAAATTTCCTTTCAAAGTGGTGTCAAATATTCCTTATGGCATTACTTCCGATATTTTCAAAATCCTGATGTTTGAGAGTCTTGGAAATTTTCTGGGAGGTTCCATTATCCTTCAATTAGAACCTACACAAAAGTTATTTTCGAGGAAGCTTTACAATCCATATACCGTTTTCTATCATACTTTTTTTGATTTGAAACTTGTCTATGAGGTAGGTCCTGAAAGTTTCTTGCCACCGCCAACTGTCAAATCAGCCCTGTTAAACATTAAAAGAAAACACTTATTTTTTGATTTTAAGTTTAAAGCCAAATACTTAGCATTTATTTCCTGTCTGTTAGAGAAACCTGATTTATCTGTAAAAACAGCTTTAAAGTCGATTTTCAGGAAAAGTCAGGTCAGGTCAATTTCGGAAAAATTCGGTTTAACCCTTAATGCTCAAATTGTTTGTTTGTCTCCAAGTCAATGGTTAAACTGTTTTTTGGAAATGCTGGAAGTTGTCCCTGAAAAATTTCATCCTTCGTAGTTCAAAGTCGGGTGGTCTACATCAATGCCACTGTTTATCTTCCATTGCTTACCCTTATAATCCATTCTCAGGGTGAGTTCCTGCCCACATATAGATAGTGTGTTCTCATAACTTAGGCTATCTATGTATGGTCTATTCGGTATAGTATAGTCGTAAGTGTTGCTTGTGTTTCTATCCTCTTCGTGATGCAGTCCGTACCCTGTCTGCAATTTCAACTGTTTGCCAAAAGGATGGGTATATTGCAATGATATTCTGCTTTCGTTGCGCAGGGTGGGCAGTTGTTGGCAAAGATTGCGCAACAGTAGTGAATCTCCGCCCACAGCGTTGCGCAGGTGGTGGAATTTCGTCAGTGAAAGGCTGGTATTATTAGTTTCATTCGAGTTACCGCCAAGTGTCGCCTTCACGGTAAATGATGCCCCAGCCTTGCCAATCCGCCGTGTGAGGTCGGCAGATACATGGTAATTCTTTCCATTGCTTTTTGTGTTATTTCGCAGCGTTCCCGAGGTCAGCGTGTCCGCAGCCGTATTGCGCTCATATAGGTATGTTGTGTTGTCAGTCAGGTTGTCTGACCGTCCGAAGTTTCCATTTGCACTTATATTCAGCAAAGTCTTTTTGTCTATGTTATACTGCAGATTTATGTTTGCGGCATTACTGTGATTCTTGCTCAAGGAAAGCAGCATTGATTCCCGATATTTTGTTCCCGATGAAAGATATTGCTCATCATAGTCATGATTCTCGCTTCCATTGTGGAAGGCATTGAGTGAGAGGCTTGCATTGAGCGTAATTTTCTTACCAAATTTCTTCACGATATTGCCCGACAATATGTTTTGGAAATTGTTTCCCCCAATGTTCATATTACTAAGATTGTCAGAGCGCAAAGTCAGCGAGGTGTTTTCGCCATCGGCATTGAATAGATTGCCCTGTACCTCATCCCTGCGTCTGTCGCGATTGCCGTGTTCAGCCGTTAGTGTTCCTGTCAGGCTGCCATTGTAGGTAGATTTGGTCTTGATGTCCAGCACATAATTGTCGGCACCATCATCTACTCCCGTCATTTTCTCCAATGCGCTGAGCATGTCATACAGTTTCAGTAGTTCCACTGCATCGGTTGGCATATTCTCCAACGCTGCGATAATGTCGTTGCCCATAAAGGTCTCGCCATTGATGTTTACGCCGTTCAATGGCTTTCCTTTGAATGATAGTTGCCTGTTCGCCTTGTCGTATTCCATGCCCGGAATATTCCTGATTAAGTCTTCCAAGTTAGCACCTTTCCTTACTCGAAGGCAATCAGTATTGATAAACGTGGTGTCTTTTCTTATGGAAAACAATTTCCGCTGTCCAATAACTTGAACTTCATCGAGTTCTATCGTTTTATGTAATGAAGAAACATGTTTTCGAGTAGGGTATATAGTATCACCCACAACTAAATTCAAAATAGTAGCATTAGCAGTGGGAAACAGCAGAAGTAGAATGATGAAGATTAAAAGAATTCTTTTGATTATCATTTTGCAAAATTACCATTGTTCATAGATATATGCAATACCTTAAAATGGCGATTTTATAGAATTAGAAATGTCTAAGGTTGATTTTCATTGAAAAAACAACGTAAATACTTTGCTTATATGAATTATATCGCTATCTTTGCAACATCAAACAGAGAGTTCTTTGAGACTTTGCAGAATAAAGAAAGGGAAAGAAACTCGCTCGTTTCTTAGTCGTTCACCTTATCAGATTATATATTCTGCTTTTTATTAGTAATCAGTCGATTACATTCACCCCCATTACTTTTATGCGGAGATTTGTGACTATCGTACCGCTAAGGATATCGGCATCGACCGCCCAGAGAAGAACGAAATATTGCATAACATACCGCCTACACCCGAGCAAGAAGAGTTTATCGGCAAGTTGATGGAGTTCGCCAAGACAGGGGATGCGACCCTTTTAGGACGAGATGAGCTATCGGAAAAGGAGGAGAAAGCCAAGATGCTGATCGCAACGGACTATGCCCGCAAGATGAGCTTGGATATGAGAATGATAGATCTAGAAAAGTATTCGGACCATATAGACAACAAAGCCAGCCACTGTGCCAAGCTCCTCAATAACTACTATCAGAAGTATAACGAGCAGAAGGGGACACAGTTTGTCTTCAGCGACTTGGGTACTTATAAGTCAGGCGAGTGGAACGTTTACTCGGAGATTAAGCGTAAGTTGGTAGAGGAGTATCACATCCCATCTCACGAGATTCGGTTCATCCAGGAGTGCAAGAATGAGAAAGCGAAGAAAGCGATGGTAGAAGCGATGAATAGGGGCGATATACGTATCATCTTCGGCTCTACTTCTATGTTGGGTACGGGTGTCAATGCCCAGCAACGAGCTGTGGCTATACATCATCTTGATACCCCGTGGAGACCGTCAGACTTAGAGCAACGCAACGGACGAGCTATCCGAAAGGGCAATTTGGTTGCCAAGGAGTTTGCTGACAACAAGGTCGATGTGATTATATATGCAGTGGAGCGTTCGTTGGACAGCTATAAGTTCAACCTACTACACAACAAGCAGCTTTTCATCAATCAATTGAAGAGCAATCAGCTCGGTATGCGTACCATCGATGAAGGCTCAATGGATGAGGATAGTGGTATGAACTTCTCAGAGTATGTAGCTGTGCTATCGGGCAATACAGACCTTTTGGAGAAGGCAAAGCTAGATAAGAAGATTACCGCATTAGAGTCAGAACGTAAGAACTTCCTTCGTGAACGAAATGGGGCTATAGGTAAGTTGGCAGAGATTGACCATTCGCTCTCTTATCACACAGGCAAGATACAAGAGGCGAAGAAAGACTTAGCTTGCTTTGAGCAACGAGTGGAACGAGATGCGGAAGGCAACCCAGTCAATCAACTTTCAATTAAAGGCGTAGAGAGTTGTTCTGACATCAAAGTGATTGCTCATCGTCTTCAAGAGATAGAGGAAAAGGCTCGTACCAATGGTGAGTACAACAAGGTTGGAGAGCTTTATGGCTTCTCTATTATGGTCAAGACGGAAAGTTCCTCTCAGAACTTATTTGACCTATCGGTGAACCGCTTCTTCGTGAAGGGCGAGGGTAGTATTTACTACACCTACAATAACGGCAAGCTGGCAAATGATCCTAAGCTGGCTTGTCTGAACTTCTTCAATGCTTTAGAGCGCATTCCCAAGGTGATCGAATCTCACGAGAAGGAGATAGCAAAGGTCTCAGCAAATAAGGAGGTCTACAATGCCATTGCCAATAGCTCGTGGAAGAAGGAGGAGGATTTGCGTTCTCTCAAAGCCCAAGCAGCCGAGCTGGATAGAAAGATTGCCCTTACGCTTTCTCCGCCAGAGGAAGAAAAAGAGAATCTTGAAAAAGAGATACAAGAAACGAGATATGTTGCCACGTCAACCCCACTTAAAGATGCTGGAGAGACTTCTCTTTCAGACACAGTCTCTCAAACTCATCAAGACAATCGAGAAGTAACGAGTCGAGTAGTTATATCCAAGCCGAAATTGCGATAGAATCATATAGGAGATTTTCGGTAATAGATAACCTTACCCGCTACTTTTTGTGAGGTTAATCGTTCTCAGAGAGTCTAAGATTTTCAAGAATGATACCTTCACCCTTTCTGAAGATGGAATTTCCCTATAAGCTATTGCAGATAAATTCTCTTCGTACCTAGGAGTTAGAGCTTCCCATAACTTTTCAAAATCCAATACCAATGGCGATTGGGTTAGGTCTTTTAGACCTTTCCATCCAAAAGGCTCGTCAAAGGCTGCTTGGTCATGCTTGACCAAAGTTTCTACATCACGCACAAACTCGACACCATAAACATACTCCTCCAAATCCTTGATAGTCATAAGAGCATTCAAATCATAGAAATGGCGGATTTTAGACGAAAGAGATGCCAATGGATCCTGGCTCATAGAGAAGCGAATGAGAGAAACGGTTTTCTCGCATAAGGTTTGCTTTAGCGACAACACATTCAACTCAAAAGGTTCAAGGTGATATTGAGATGCAACATCCTCCAAGTGTTGCTTCTTCAGATAAGTAGTCACAAATGGTTCTATCGTCCTTTTTTCATAAGGAAAAGGATTGGCAAACGAACTGATCTCTACGATAATTCTCGAAGGAATAGGATTGACGGAAACATCCAACCCTACTAGAGCATCATAGGAGAATGCTTGCTTCCTATACTTTGACCCTTTGGATATATCTGCAAAGGATTTATCTTCTGTAAAACCCACCGTAACCTCTTTCATCAGCTTAGATAATAGCATCTTGACTTGATTGCCACTCATATCACCGCTGATGACGGCAAAGTCCACATCTTCAGAAAACCGGTCAATCAATTGATAAGCTTTGGACAATGAAGTCCCTCCCTTAAATACAATCTGCCGACTGTAGGTGCTTTTAGATAAGGATCGGAGTATTGCTGAGATATAATAATCTTTCTCGATCAATTGGACTGGAATTTTCAAATCCTCAGAAGACGCTTGTAGCAAGTCTCTGAATGACTCGCTGTCTAAATGTAAAGGCTCTCTTATTGTATGTTCCATTGGCTTGACACTAAAGTGGGGGAAAGTCCGATTCTAAATCGTGTGAGAGGGTTTAATGTCTGATGTAAAGTCGCTACAAGTGATTCATCTGTTAGCATAGAACCCAACAAAGCTCTTGTGAGTGGAGTGTAATTTAGGGAAAGTTCCACTAGTTGCTTATGATCTTCCTTTTCATATTCACGGACTTTCTTCTTTAGAAGAGAATACGACTTGTCGACAGTAGTATCTGGAATTTTCTTGATCCATTTCAAACAGTCCAAAAGACGCAGCATATCGATGTTGTCTTGACAGATCTGGTTCTTCTGTAATACAAAACGGATGGCATAAATCCCCCGCTTTGTATTTCGTTTCGGGAAGTTAGTCCCTATTTCAAGAATGGATGAGTGTTGGGTGGTTAGTCCAAATAGGTTGAAAGCATAGAGACCTGTCAAATAGCCAATAGGAGTGTCCCCGTCATAGAGTAAGTCTCGGAATCTTTCTTCCATAGATGGTCCTACAACCCCAAATCGTGTTTGCTTGGGCTTGTAATAAACTCCTGGGCTAAGTCGTTCGATCTCTCCCTCCTGAGCTAATCGTCCTAAAGCTACCACAGCTGCATTGTACTCCGAACGAGAAAGCTCTAAGTCCTCCAGTCGGAAAACTTTTCCCATCTCAAAATCCAAAATCCTCTTTTTAATACTCTTGCTTGTCATGCTACTTGACCTTTTCGCAAAGGTAGTCATTTTGTTGTGTAAGTGCAAGTACTTACACAACAAAATAGTCGGATTGAAAGAAAAAAGATTAACAGTCATCTCGTTTTTTTAGCATCTCATCGATTTCCTCACGAAGGAACAGTAGGCGACCATTAGCTTTAAGGTAGGGGATCTTACCCGCCCATACCCAATTGTAGATGGTCATTTGCTCAACCTTTAGCAATCTAGACACATCAATGATGTCAAGATACTCAGGCTTGAGAGGCGGCTTAACAACAGTTTCTATGGCTTGCTCTCGGTCAAATTACGACACCAGAAGCAACAACTCAGGAGGTGAAGCAGAAGCCTGAATCTACGACACCCCAACATACCCCTAAGCCTAAGTGGAGATGATTGCTCTGTGTCATCTTCAAAAGACGCTTTATAATTCGAGGTTGTCGATAAAAAAAGGAGATTAAGCTAGTCATATAAAGCAAAAAAGGGACTATACAGACGAAGTGTATAGCCCCATTTTTCTACCTTTTATAGTGCTAATAGAGCGTCTAAAAGTCTCTATCGGCACTTTTCTTACTGCAAAGGTAATTCTTTATTCTGACTTACGCAAGCATTTCTCGAATATTTTTGATTCCAGTTGCTTCAGCAATGATGTTTTGTACCTCATTGTATTTCTCGTTCTTGTTGAACAACTTTATCAATTCTTCCTTCAAGTCAGCTTGACGATTCACTGACACAATTCCTGTCATGTAGTATATGACTTTGATTGCACCATAGAGCTTATGATAGTTTGCACTTTCCATCTGACCAGCTGGACCTCGTCTTATAGATGTTGGTAGCGCAATATCATATAACACATTGCCATGTGCACAATAATTCCTTATCGTGAGAATTGTTTTCAAGTAGCTTTCAAACACTGGCAGTTGTCTTACTTTGAAATGTTCGCTGATTGCTCTACAAATCATCTTGTCTTTAAGTGCCTTGAAAAGATGGATTATTCCCCCTAAAGTCATATATTCCAATGTCTTCCAAGCGGGAGCATACTTGTCGTTTATATGGGTTTTATGGTGCTGCTGTATAATAGAAATAGACTTAAATCGATTGGTATAGACTTCCTGATCAAACTTCCTTACGTATGCTGCGGTCACAACAGTGGAGTCTGCAAACCATGTAGGAGATGTCCTATAATAATTCGACACCTTGTATATGAGAAACGTTCTGAAATGAATCTCGATGCGGTTGAGATACTTCATAAGGATACTCCTTAAATTAAAATCGAAGTAATATAGCTTCACGATGTAGTCAAAATTAGTCCCCTCTCTAAACTGATGAGTCCTGTTAATTTTATTCGGATATGTTGTTTCGAAAGGGAACCAATAAAACCCTAAGCGATAATACCCCGCATCCAAAAGCACTTCTTGGGCTTTTTCTTTATCCTTAATAACCATTCCACGACTTTCAAGCAGCTTGATCTGCTCCCATACATCAATTGCAGTCTTTCCCATATCTACTATATCTGAGAACCAAACAAATACAGAACTAAGTTTTCTGTAAAATGCTTAGTCGCATTATTATGAATTCTTTTTGCTATTCAAAAGCTAATATGTTCACTCTGTTTGAGTGCAAATGTAAGCATTCTTAGTGATTGAGAAACAAGACCAAATAGGAGAGATCTCTAGCCCATCTTTGTTCGCCTTGCTTACTGTTGATGCGTAAACCTAACATCTACCACTCCTCTCTTCTTTTTAGCATCTCATCGATTTCCTCACGAAGG